>MGTY01000124.1 GCA_001799695.1 Elusimicrobia bacterium GWA2_69_24 | reverse complement strand
CTTGTCGACGTGGATGCCCAGGAGCATGGTCATGGAGTGCATCACCACGATGGAGTTGGGGATGGCGTCCTGGGTCGCTTCCTTGGGGACGTTCTGGAGGCGCTTGAAGAGGCCCGTGAAGACCGCATGCAGGGGCTCGAGCGCCGCGGTTACCGCCTGGGCCGAGGCCGCGGCGTCGCCCCGGTGCTGCAGCAGGTGCTTGTAGACCAGGTGCTTGCTCAGCTCGCGGCCCGTGGCGAAGACCCGCAGGTCCCGGAGCATAGGCCGGAAGCGTCCGCCCACCGGGCAGCCGCTGCAGAAGACCGCGATCTGCACGAAGGCGGCCCCCACCTGCTGCAGGGGCCACTGCACGCTGGTGGTGCGCTGCTCGGCGTCCATGGCCGTCGCGGTGACCACCTCGAAGGACTGGTGCGCGCGCACGGTGAGCAGGGTCTCCTCGAGGGACATCGCCGCCGGGCAGTAGTCTTCCATGGTGAGGGGGCAGCAGGAGCATTTCTCGAAGCCCAGCCTGGTCCACTGGGCCGGCAGCCGGACCGGGCGGGGGCGGTGCCGCCCGCTCAGGCTCATGTCCAAGAACAGCACCTCCACGGTGCCGTCGGCGAACTGCACGGTCAGTTTCTGATACCAGTTCTGAGCCGGGATCATGGCCTGCCGCGCTAATCTTTCTCCGTTTCGAACGCCACCACGTCGATGGTGTAATGGGTCGCAGCCCCGCCGTAGCTGCCCAGGGCCTCAAGCAGGGCGGGCGTGGCCGGAGTGACGACATCGTCGAGCCGCTTGTCCTGGCCCGCGGGCAGGGGGCCGACCTCGACCGGCGGGGGGTCCTCCAGGCCGCGCTTATCGCCATGGAAGCGCACCTGGAGCTGGATGCTCGTGTAGGCCCTGGCGCTCAGGTTGCGCACGTAGCCCGCGAAGCAGATGTCGTTGCCCCTGACCTGGAGTTGCAGCTGGATCTGCGGCGTATTGAGGTGCTTCTCCTTCTGGGCCAGCTCTTCCGCCTCCGCCGCGGCCTTGGCCGCGGCGCGCTTCTGGATCGTCTGCCAGCGCCAGCCGTAGGCCGCGCCCGCGAGGAGGGCGGCCGGCAGGATCAGATACACGAAGATGGCCTTGAAGAATCCGCCTCCGCCGCCCGAATGAGACACGACGGGTGCGGCCGGCTGCGCGGGGGCAGTGTCCCGCAGTTGCTTGCGCCGCCATTTCTCGAACACGATGCCGCAGGCGGGGCACTCAGCCGAGCCCTTGGGGTATTCCTTCGCGCAATTGGGGCAGTTCATGGCTTTTCCTTGCCTTCCGGCCAGCGCCGCTGGGCGCGGCGGACCTTGGCGTCCTCGATGGCGACGAAAATATCCCGGTGCCCGGCCAGGCTGGGGTGGAGGGTCTCCAGCCAGCGTCCGAAGGCGGCGGGGGTCAGACAGCTGAGGCAGTCGGCGTTGAACCAGTCGCCGAAGACGGCTTTGAAGCAGACGAACAGGCGCATCTCGCGGAACAGCTCTGTCCGGACGGCGCGCACGGCCTGGGTCTGGGCCGGTTCCAGCTCCAGCTCCTCGCCCGTGGACCAGCGGTGGGAAAAGTGGAAGGAGGTGCCCGCGCCGGCGGGAAGCAGGGTCATCCGGAGCAGGTGCTTCACCACGTACAGCCGCCGGTCTTCGTCCAGGTTCATCTTGATGTCGTCTTGGTCCAGGCTGAACGCGGAATCTGTGATCGCGGCGGCCGCGGCCTTGACGGCGATGTTCGCCAGGGTGTCCTTCATGTCGCTGCCGGTCATCAGGGGCTTGCCGGTCTCGGCCGTGTGGCTGCCCGTGACGAAATCGACGACGGTCGTCCCTCCGTCCTTGTCCTGCGCCGAGCACTCGCCCTTCGAGCAGATCCAGCGCGCGATGAGGTCTCCGGTCCAGCGGGGAGGCAGAGGACAGATCCAGGACTCGACCCCCGCCGGAGCGGGGGTCTGGACGACGTCCCGCAGGACGGCGGCCAGGGCGCGCGCCGGAGCCAGAGCGGCGTGCCCCCGGATGAGCCGCCAGCGCAGCGCGTCCAACGCCATCGCGGCTTCGTCGCCCAGCGAGTTCCAGCCGCCGGAGGCGGAGAACAGGGAGTTCAAGCCGATGAGACCCGCGGCCTTTTCCAGCTCCGCGGCCGCGGCGGGGGGGGCGTCCTCCATAAGGGACGCCGACGGGCCGGGGAGCGCCGGGCGCCCCGCTTCGGGGACCTCGAACAGCGCGGTGCAGTAAGCGCAGCGCCGTTCGGCGCCGATGGCCTCTCCGGTGAAGACCAGGACCCGCTCGCAGAGGGGGCAGTTCACGCGGAACTTCCTCTCCATGGCGCGGACGGTCTCCAGGGCCCGTCCGGCCTCCGCGACGGCCGCGTCAGCCTCCGCGTCGAGCTGCAGTTCGCCGCCGCAATACATGCAGCGGCGGGCCTTGGCCACCCCGGCGGCCGGCAGCTGCATGGACCGGCCGCATTTGCCGCAGCGCGCTTCGACTTTCACAGCGGATAGATTAGCCCCTTTCCCCCGCGCGCGCAACCCCGCCAGATCCGGTCCCGGGGGTTAAGTTGTTAAGTTGTCCAGGCAGGAACCCCACGACCCCGGATTCGACGCGCCAATAACTTAACAACTTAACCCCCGGGACGGCGAGGTCAGCTGCCGGCGGGGGAGAAGTGCATGAAGTCCTTCTGCAGGCCCTCGAGGAGACCGCCCCAGAGGAATCCTTCCTTCTTCAGTTCGGTCACGGCGGGGCCGTCGGGCGTCAAGGAGAGGGGGTCGGTCCCGGGACGGTAAGGGCCGCCTTTCCGGAGACGGCAGGCCGGGGACCATGCCGGGCAGCGTTCGTAGAGCCCGTTGTGTTCCTCGTTGAGGTCCACGGCCACGCCGAAGGAGTGGTTCGAGAGCTCGGTCCGGTTCCCCTGGGGATCGACCGGCCCCCGGCTCACCTGAGGGCGGTACCCTACGATGCTGACGATCCGCTGTCCCTTCGACAGCGCGGTTTCGAGCGCCCGCCGCACGGCCCCGCTCGCCTTGCGGCAGGCTTTGAACTTCAGACCGTTGGAGAGGCGGACCTCCTCCTGGTCTTCTTCGCAGGGGGTGCAGCCCAGGGGCCCCTGCTCCTTTGCGGTGAGCTCGGCGTAGGGCTTCGCTACCTCTCTTCGGCTGAGGGACTTACGCGCCTTGACGTTCCACACGGTGTAGGAGTAATGGCACTGCTCCGCGGCCTTGGCCGGGACCGCCCCGGGGGGAGACAGGAGGACGAGAAGAGGCAGGAGCGTCATGTCGAATAGGGACAGGCCGCGCTGTGGCCGGGAGCCCGTTCGGCGAGCGCGGGCCGGGACTCCGCGCAGGCCGGGCGCGCGATGGGACAGCGGGTGCGGAAGCCGCAGCCCGACGGCTGGTTCAGCGCGCTCGGGACTTCCCCGGTCAGGAGGATACGCTCGCGGCGGGGCGTTCCGGGACTCGGCCGCGGGATGGCGGAGAGCAGCGCCCTCGTGTAGGGATGTAGCGGCGCGCGGAACACCTCCGCGGCCGGGCCGGTCTCCACGATGCTGCCTAGGTACATGACCGCGATGCGGTCGCACACGTGCTCCACCACGGAGAGGTCGTGGGCGATGAAGAGGGTGGTGAGGCCGAACTCTTCCTGCAGGTCCTGCAGGAGGTTGAGGACCTGGGCCTGGATGGAGACGTCCAGGGCCGAGACCGGTTCGTCGGCTATGATGAGGCTGGGGCGGGTGGCCAGGGCCCGGGCGATGCCGATCCGCTGGCGCTGGCCCCCGGAGAACTCGTGCGGGCAGCCCGCGGCCGCTTCCGGGGGCAGCCCGACCTTGCCGAGCAGCCAGGCGACGCGCTCGGCGCGCTCGGCCGGGGTCATGGCGGGGAAGTGGATGCGCAGGGGCTCCGACATGATCTCGCTCACGGACAACCGGGGGTTGAGCGAGGAGTAAGGATCCTGGAATATCATCTGGATGTGGGCGCGCAGGGGCCGCATCCCGGAGCGGGTGAGGGAGGCCAGGTCGACCGGTTCGCCTCCGGGGGGGGTGAAGAACACCGAACCGGACGCGGGGCGGACCAGGTTCAGCACCGCCTTGCCCACCGTGGTCTTGCCGCAGCCCGATTCGCCGACCAACCCGAAGGTCTCGCCGCGGCGCAGGCGGAAGGAGATCCCGTCCACCGCCCGCACCTCTCCGATGCGGCGCGACAGCAGACCCCCGTACACCGGAAAATGGACTCGGAGGTCCTGCACTTCGAGGAGGAGGTCCGGGACCATGCTCAAGCTCTCCCTTCCGGTCCGACGAGGTGGCAGCGGACGCGGCGGCCCGGCCGGACCTCCGCCAGCTCCGGCTCGACGCGGCGGCAGCGGTCCTGGGCCAGGGGGCAGCGGGTCTGGAAGCGGCATCCCGACGGCCAAGACAGGCTGCGGGGCACGGTCCCGGGGATCGCCCGCAGTCGCGTCCCTTTGCCGGTTCCGGGCCGGGGCAGCGAGTCCAGCAGCCCGCGCGTGTACGGGTGCAGCGGCTCGCGGAAAAGGGGGTCTGCGTCGGCCAACTCCTGGATACGGCCCGCGTACATCACGGCCACCCGTCCGCAGGTCTCGGCCACCACGGCCAGGTCGTGGGTGATGAGGAGGATGGCCGCGTCGCCGGACTCCGCCTTGGCCCGGAGCATGAGCTCCAGGATCTCGGCCTGGAGGGTCGCGTCCAGGGCCGTGGTCGGCTCGTCGGCTATGAGGAGCGCGGGCGAGCAGGCCAGCGCCATGGCGATCATGACCCGCTGGCGCATCCCTCCGGAGAGCTCGTGCGGATAGGCGCCGCGGCGGCGCTCCGGGTCGGGGATGCCCAGCTTCCCCATCAGCCGGACGCCGCGGGCCGCGAGTTCGCGCCGGTCGCCGACTCCCTGATGGAAGCGGATGGCTTCCTCGATCTGCCACCCCACGGTGAAGACGGGGTTGAGGGAGGTCATGGGCTCCTGGAAGACCATCGCGATGTCGCCGCCACGCACGGCGCGCAGCTCCGGGCGGCTCAGTTTGAGCAGGTCCCGGCCGCGGAAGAGTATCTCTCCCGAGACGATGCGGCCGGGCGGGGCCGGGATGAGGTTCAGGATGGAGAGAGCCGTGACCGATTTCCCGCAGCCGGATTCTCCCACCAGGCCCAGCACTTCCCCCTCGCGGACGTCGAGGTCCACTCCGTCCACGGCCCGGGCGGTCCCTTCCTCAAGCTCGAACCAGGTCCGCAGTCCCCGTATCTCGAGGAGCTTCACGGGTCCGGGCATCAGCGCAGCCTCGAGAACGGTTTCGGATCGAAGGCCTCGCGCACGGCCTCCCCGATCAGGGCTACGGCGAGCAGCGTCAGGGCCAGGGCGGCGGACGGGATCAGGATGAGGCGGGGATGGCTCCGGACATGCCGGACCCCCTGGTCGAGCAGCGCGCCCCAGCTGGGGGTGCCGACGGGCAGTCCGAGGCCCAGGTAGTCCAGCGAGACCAGAAGTCCGATGGTCCCCCCGACCGCGAAGGGGGCCAGCGTGACCACGGGGACCAGGGCGTTGGGCAGGATGTGTCGGAGCATGATGGAGAGGTCGCTCGCCCCTATGGCCACCGCGGCCTGGACGTAGTCCTTGGCCTTCTCACGGTAGAATTCGCCCCGGACATAGTGGGTGATGCCCAGCCAGCCGTGCAGGACGATGAGGAGCAAGCACAGCTGGAAGAACCCGGGCTGCGCCACGGAGGCGATGACCATGATAGTGAACAGGAAGGGGACCGACGCCCCGATCTCGACGACGCGCTGGAGGAGGATGTCCGTCCAGCCGCCGAAATAGCCCATGACCGCGCCCGCCAGGATGCCGAGGAGGAAGCTGAACGCGACCACGGTGAGGCCGAAGGCCATGGCCACCCGGAAGCCGTAGACCAGCTGGGCGAGGACGTCCTTGCCGGCGTCGTCGGTGCCCAGGGGATGCTCGCGGCTCGGCGGGTGGGGGGGGCGGCCGGGCAAGGAGAGGAGATGCTCGTCCGGGGAATACGGGTAGAGGGGCAGCAGGATGCGAGCCCGACCGTCCTGAAAGGCGGTCCGGCTGAGCCGGAGTTCCTTGAGCTCGGTCCGGACTTCGTCCAGACTGCCGCGCAGGTCCGCGTAGTCCTGGAGTTCGATCCGGTCGGCGCTCTGGCCGGGGGGCGGTGCGGCCGCTAGTCCGCGGCTCAGCTCCGCCAGTTCGCCCTCCTTCGCCGCGATCTCCGCGCCCAGGAGGCCCGGGTCCGCGGCGGTCCGGGCGAACCTGCGGTAATCGACCTCGGAGCCGCCGGCCTGTCCGAAGTCGGAGCGCTTTTGGAAGTCCGGGACCCCGCCCAGGAGCGGCAGGCCGTTGACCCAATCGGCCGCCGCGGGGCAGGCCCAGCGTCCGTCGTAGGAGATGAAGAGGGGTCTGCGGTTGACGAGGAGCTCCAGGAACAAGGAGAGGACGAAGAGGCTGGTCAGGCCCAGGAACGCCCACCAGCCGCGGCGGATGCGCCGGAAGCGCGCGAGGCGTTTCATCCCTCGAACCTCACCCGGGGGTCGAGCAGGGCCCAGGCTGCATCGGAGAGGATGTTGCCCGCCAGGCGGATGAGCACCAGGAACACCAGCGTCCCCAGGATGACCGGATAGTCGCGCTGTATCACGGCTTCGTACCCCAACAGCCCCATGCCCGGGATGTTGCAGGTCTTCTCGATCAGGAAGGACCCCGCGAACAGGAGGCCCAGGGCATTGCCGATGTTGGCGAAGACGGGGATGAGGGAATTGCGCAGGGCGTGGACGAAGATGACCCGGCCTTCCGAGAGGCCCTTGGCGAAAGCGGTGCGGACGTAGTCGGCTCCCAGGTTCTCGAGGAGGGAGTTCTTCTGGAGCATGGTCATGGCTGCGAAACCGCCGACGAGGTAGCCGGCTACGGGGACCCAGGTGTGGCGGAGCTGGTCGAGCGCCCGCGCCGCCGGTCCGAGTTGTTCCCAGCCTTCCGAGCGGAAGCCGCCCAGGGGAACCAAGTCCCACCAGGAACCGCCGCCGAAGAGGACGAGAAGGAGGAGGCAGGCCACGAAGCCCGGGACCGCGTGGCCGAGGAACACCAGTACCGAGGTCCAGGTGTCGAAGGCGGAGCGGTGCCGCACGGCCTTGAGGACGCCGAGCGGGATGCAAAGGACCCAGGCCGCCAGATACCCGATGAGGCCGAAGTAGAGCGAGACCGGCAGGCGCGCCGCCAGCACCCCCAGGACCGGCTCCCCATGGACGTAGGAACGGCCGAAATCGAGCCGCAGGATGCCCCCGAGCCAATGCAGATAACCCACCGGGATGCTCCGGTCCAGGCGGTAGTAGCGCTGCAGTTCCCGCATGGCGGATTCCGGGATCTGGAGCTCTCCCGACCGGTCCATCAGGCCGCCCCCGCCGCCTTCCTCCATCATCGCCAGCCGGATCTGGAACTCGGCCTGCTCTATGGGACCGCCTGGGACTAGGCGGAGCGCGGCGTAGACCAGGAAGGTGATGCAGAGGAAGGTAGGCGGGATGAGCAGGAGCCTGCGGAGGAAGTATCTCGTCATCCCGTGCATGGCGCCTAAGGGATTTTAGCAAAAGGGTCTCAGCCCCGTCCGGGAATGGACTATAATGGATAGCGATGCAGTGTCCGCTCCACAACCCCTGGCTGGTGGTGCTCTCGGTGGCCGCGACGGTCGCCGGCATCGCGCTCTTCGTGCAGCTGGTCAACGGCATCCTGGCCCGGATGTCCGGCTGGGCGGCCCTGGCGGAGCGCTATCCTTTGCGCGGACAGGCGCCGCCCCCCGCGACCTCGATGGGCTACGGCGCTTTCCGGGGCTGGCTGGGCTACAACGGGTGCCTCATCATCGCCGTGGACGATACCGGCTTCTACCTGGCGGGCTGGCCCATCTTCCTGGCGCCGACCCATAAGCCCATCCATATCCCCTGGGGAGAGCTCACGGAGATCCGGCTCCACAAGCTCCTTTGGGCGCGGAGTTTCCAATTGGTCGCCCGGAGCGCGCCCGAGGTCGACTTCCGCTTGAACGAACGGACCTTCGCGCTCATCCGCGCCCGCATCCCGCCCACCGTCCCTATCATCGGCGAGTAGTCCCGAGGAAGCGTCCGGGTCGGTTGTCGGGTTGCCGCAGTTGATATCACGTCGGTGAGATGCTCAAATCAGGCGAAACGGATCGGCCGGCTGACCATCTGACACGAATCGGAACAATGGTATATTCCGGACAGGGGGACTACTATGCTGTGGATCTGGATTCTCTCTCTCGCCATTCCCGCATACGCTGAGGAAAGTCCGTCCATGGCGGTCGAAGCGCCCGCCATCGCGACTACTGCTGTGAGCGTGCCGCTCGGGAACCCCGCTCCGATAGTGGCGGCCTCCTCTGTGACCGAGCCTGTCTTGGGATCCTTGCCCGCGACTTTCTACTTCCAGGATGGCACGAAGCTGGAAGGCCGCTGGCGGATCGGAAGCCTGTTGTTGGACTTGCCTCAGGGACCGCTTCAGACCCCGGCCGACCGACTGCTGAAGATCGAGCTTTCAACGGTGACGACCCCTGCGCCTGCGACGGCGCGGCCGGCGTCTTCCCCGGCGACGGAATCCCGGCCGTCCAAGTCGTTGCTGCAGTCTTTCGCTGAGCGGGCATTCAATGCCGCGGGCCTATTCGGCGGGATCGCCTTGCGCCCATCCACCACCCTGGGATGGAATGGCGGCATCTCCTTCCGGCCGGATTCTGAACGATGGGAGGGACGCCTCGATGTCGGCCAGTACAAGAATAGAAAGCTATCCTCCATCGGTGGGGCTTCGGCCGAAATCCATGCCCGGACGGCAGCGATTAGATATCTGAGAGCCGGCGGCGGCAGACTTGTCCGATTGGGGGAGATCGGCTCCGCGGAAAGCCTTTTCGGCATCGTCCCATGCACGCTGCGTTTTGGCGGAGGCATCGGGCTCTACCATTTGAATTCTCTGGAAGACCATCAATACCTCTACGCCGACCCGGCCCGTATGAGTTCGGTTTTCCAACCACAAAGGACTTGGAATGAGTTCATTCCCCACATCGAAGCCGGGATTCTCGCCCGTTTCCCCCGCGGGGTCGAACTGCAATTATCGGGTGAGTTCATCGCGACCAGGACCCATGTCGCCGGATACCGCTACGGCGGATTCTCCGGATTGCTTCAGTTGGCCATCCGCTAAGGATATCGGGGCGGCGTCTCAATGGATCCGGCAGCCTTGAGTCCACCCTTCTACCGAGTGGATACCGCGCGCGGATATAATCGACTTTGGTTGACGCCGCTAGGAGGCCGGTGCTACACTGGGTGGCGATGAAGAACCCGGCCCGGCGGCGGCTTCCCTGCCTCGCCGCGGCTTTGGCCGGCTTCCTCGCGCAAGGGATCCTGCCCGCCGCGCACGCCTGGCGGGTCGCCGTGGAGGAGGCCGCCTGCCACGCGGCGTTCCCGGCCGCCCTCGGCAGGGCGGCGCTGTCTCCGGACCGCTCGGTCCCCCACGATCACCACGACGCCGCGGCCTGCTCCTGCTGTTTCCTCTCCTTGCGTTCCGGCGGCGCGTTTCCGGTCGCGGCCGCGGCGCCGGCCGTCCCGGCGGCCGCAGACCCCCTGTCGCCGGGGCTCCCGGGAGCGGCGCGGGCCGCGGAACTCCTCCACCCTGCCGGGCGCGGGCCTCCGGCCTCCTCCTGAGCCGTCGGACCGCCTCGGCGGTCCGGGGCCGCAGGCCCCCGCAGCATTCAGTTTCCGACTTTCCGGGAGGACCCATGATTCAGAGAGCCGTCTTGACCGCCTTATCGCTTGCGCTCGCCGTTCCCGCCGTCCGCGCGCAGAGCGCCCCATCCGCGCTGCAGTCTTCGAACCTCCTCAATCCCAACGTCAGCGTCATCGGCTGGTTCCAAGGGGAGGCCGGCGGCCGCAGCCGCGGCGCCGGGGGCGCCGAGCCCGCCGCCTTCGCCTTGCGCGAGGCGGAGCTGGGGCTGCAGTCGGTCGTGGACCCGTACGCGAAGGCCGACTTCTTCATCGCGGTGGGCGGCGACGGCGGGGTGGAACTGGAGGAAGGCTATCTCAACTGGTTCGCTTTGCCCTATGGTCTGGCCCTGAAGACGGGCAAGTTCCGCGCCGACTTCGGGAAGTTCAACCGCACCCACCCGCCGGAGACGGCCTTCGCCGACCGGCCGTTGGTCCACGAGCGCTTCCTGGGGGAGGAGGGCCTGTCGGGCATGGGCGGGGCGCTTTCCTGGCAGGTCCCGGTGCCCTGGCTGTTCGTCAGCGTGGACGCGCAGGCGCTCACCTCGCCGGAAGCCGCCGAGGTCCCGGCTTTCGACCAGGCCCGCAAGCGCGACCTGCTCTACGTGGGTCGGGTCGCGACCTATTATGACTTGAGCGAGTCGGTGAATGCCGGGCTGGGCGCCAGCGGGGCCTGGGGGAACGCGGGCCAGGACATCGACCCCGTGAGCGGCTCATCGGCCACCTTGGTCAGCCGCCTGGGCGGTCTTGACCTTACCCTGCGCTGGAAGGACCCCCGCCGGGCGGTGTACCGCTCGGCCTTCTGGCAGACCGAGATGCTCTGGGGTCGGCGCGGCGCTCCGGGCGGTTCCGCCGTGGGCGCGAAGGGGCTCTTCACCCACGTCGAGTACCAGTTCGCCCAGCGTTGGCGCGCCGGCGCCCGTTACGACTACACGGAGCTGCCCGCGGACGGTTCCGTCCGCGAGACGGGGGGCCTGGCCTATCTGACCTTCATGCCCAGCGAGTTCAGCCTCATCAGCCTGCAGGGGCGCCGCGCGCGCCGGCAGGACGGTTCGCGCGAGTCTTTGGCCTGGCTCAAGATGACCTTCAACATCGGCCCCCACGGGGCCCACCCGTTCTAGGAGAGATCATGAGCTCGATGAAGATCCTTGTCGCCCTTCTCGCCTCGGCCCTCATCCCGGCGCGGGCCTTTGCGGCCCTGCGCGTCGTCACCACGACCGAGGACCTGGCCGCGTTGGCGCGCGCGGTCGGCGGGGACCTGGTCGTGGTCGAACCCATCGCGCGTGGCTACCAGGACCCGCATTTCGTGGAGGCCAAGCCCAGCTACCTGCTCAAGCTCCGCCGCGCCGACCTGTTCGTGCAGGTGGGGCTGGAGTTGGAGGCGGGTTGGGCTCCTTCCCTGCTGACCAACGCACGAAACCCCCGCATACACCCCGGCGCGCCGGGCTTCCTTGACGCGTCCGAGGGTTGCGATATCCTGGAGAAGCGCGCGGGCCCGGTCGACCGTTCACTCGGCGACGTCCATCCCCTGGGAAATCCGCATTACTGGCTGGACCCGGCCAACGGCCTGCGCATCGCGCGCCGCATAGCGGCCAGACTCTCGGAGCTCGATGGGGCCCACGCCGCGGACTACGCGGCGAATCTGAAGCGCTTCGAGACCGACTTGGCGGCGCGCGAGAAGGTCTGGGACGAGGAGGCCAAGGCGCTGCGCGGCCTGCGCATCGTCACCTATCACAACTCCTGGCCCAACCTGGCCAAGCGCTTCGGCCTGGAAGTCGTGGACTACGTCGAATTGCGCCCCGGCATACCCGCTTCCCCGGCCCACGTTGCCGCCCTCATCGCGCACATCAAGAAGGACCAGCTGCCGCTGATACTGATGGAGCCCTATTTCGACCCGAAACTGCCCCGGAAGATCGCGGGAGAGACCGGCATCCGCGTCGTCATCGCGCCGCCTTCGGTGGGGGCCGAACCGGCCCTCAAGACCTACTTCGACCTCTTCGACCGCATCCTCGAACTCCTGACGGCGAACCTCCCGGGAGCCCGGCCGTGAGCGACGCGGCCGTCCTGCTGCTGTGGCCGTTCTTGGCCAGCCTGGTGCTGACCGGCATCCACGCCTACCTGGGCCTGCACGTGGTCGAGCGCGGCGTCATCTTCGTCGACTTGTCGCTGGCCCAGGTGGCGGCCCTGGGCGCGACCATCGCCTTCCTGTTCGGCTGCGACCTGCACGGGCGCGGCGCCTACTTCTTCTCTTTGGTTTTCACCCTCATCGGGGCCGGCATCTTCTCCTTGAGCCGCTCCAAGCGCTCGCGCGTTCCGCAGGAAGCCTTCATCGGCATCGTCTACGCGGTCTCCGCGGCGGCGGCCATCCTCATCATGGACCGCCTGCCGGAGGGGGCCGAACACATCAAGCACCTCATGGTGGGAAACCTCCTGGCGGTCACGCCGGCCGAGGTGGGAAAGACCGCCGCCCTCTATGCCGTCGTCGGCCTCGCGCATTGGTTCTGGCGCGAACCGTTCCTGGCGATCTCGACCGACCCGACGGGGGCCGCGGCCAAGGGCTACAACCTGCGCCAGTGGGACTTCCTGTTCTACGCCAGTTTCGGGCTGGTGGTCACCTCGTCGGTGGCCGTGGCCGGGGTCCTGCTGGTGTTCTCCTACCTGATCGTCCCGTCGGTGACCGCGATGCTCTTCTCGGACCGGATCGGGGTGCGGCTGGCCATCGGCTGGACCATGGGACTGGCCGTCAGCGCGGTCGGGATGCTGGCCTCCTACCGCTTCGACGCACCCACCGGGGCGACCATCATCTGCACCTTCGGCGCGGCCCTGGCCCTCATGGCCGCCCTGCGGGCTCTATCGGGACTGGGGGCCCCGGCCCGCTAGTCCAGCCAGTCGCGGTCTTTCAGCTTCTTGGGCAGGTACTTCTTGGTCAGGTACTGGAAGTCCTTGCTGGCCAGGGCGTCCAGCTCGTACTTGAGCCCGCTGGAGAGCATGCGCCGGATCTCACGCTGCCAGGGCTTCTTCTGGAACCACGGGTAGTTCAGGAGCTCCTTGGCGCGGGAGACGTCCTTCTCGTTGAGCTTGATCCCTACGTTGCGCGGCAGGCCGTAAGTCTCGGGGTCCAGGCTGGACAAGCCGATGAACTTGGCCGTGGGGATGGCCATGCGCTGGCTCTCGAACGCCAGGTTGATCGAGCCCTGCTTCACCACCGAGTAGATGTAGTAGCCCCAGGGGTCGTTGTCCACCAGGACGTAGACCGGCAGCTTCTTCTCGTCGTGCAGGCGGCGCGCCAGCCGGCGCACGCCGCGGGGCGGCTGGCCGTTGCCGGTCAGGAGGACGCAGTTGTACTTCTTCCAGAACTTGTCCTCGGCCAGGCGGTTCCACTGCGTGCCCTTCTCGACCAGGAGGACGAAGTCGGCGGTGCACTTGCTGATCTCCACGTAGTCCGGTTCGACGATGGAGGGGACCGAGTAGCCCCCTTTCCCCATCTTGGCGCAGTCCACGCGGTCCCCGTCGTCCACCAGGACCAGGGGGCCCACTATGGTGCCCGCGTTCTCGGCGCGCACGTGGAGTTCCTCGCGCAGGGCGGCCAGGGCGACCTCCAGGTCCTCTATGATGGGGTCGGACTCGTTCTGGTTGTCGAAGGTGTTCTCGTGCGAGTCCTGCAGCGTGTGCTTGGCGCGGTAATAGATCTCACGGAGCGAGGTGGTGAGTTCGCCGCGCTGCAGCTCGGCCAGGGCGTCGCCCACCAGCATGGTCTGCATGAACTTCTTAGCCATGCCCACGTTGAAGAAGCTCCGGGCCTGCTTGTTGGCGCCCATCTCGATGATGCCGCGGGCTTCGTTGAACTTGACGTTGGACAGGGCCCGCACCGGGATGTTGATGGTCGGGTCCTTGCCCCGCTCGGCGGCCTCGATGACGAGGTCCGCCAGTCCGATGAGCCGGCTCGCGACGCTGCCTTTGGCCTTGGTCTTCATGGGGCTTATCTCTTCGCGCGCTTGGGCGCGGGCTTCTTCTTGGACGCCTTGGCCTTCTTGGGGGCCGGGGCCGCCTTCTTGGCCTGGGCCGGCTTGGCCGGGGGCAAAGCGAGCGGGAGCTCCAGCTCGACCGCCGGGGCCGCCGCCGCCGGGGCCGGGGACTCGGGCGCGGCGGCCTCGGGCTCGCCGGCCAGGGGCTCCTGGAGCGCCGGGATGTCGCCTTCGACGCCCTCGGCCGTGACGATGATGGAGTCCGGCAGGCCTTCGGGGCCGCCCTTCTTGCCCAGGATCTCGTCGGTCTTCTCGCCGCCCGTGCGCTTCATGGCGATCTTGAAGAGCTGGGACTTGAGCTTCTCGGCCGCGAGCTTGCCGTCCTTGAGCCGCTTGCAGGCCTCCACGACCTCCTCGATGTAGAGCTCGAAGATATTGCGGCGGTGGAACTCGCTCTTGGCGTGCTCCTTGCGCTTGAGGAAGATGCCGAGGCGCCGGCCGCACTCCTGGAGGGCCAGCTTGATCTCCTTGCGGATCTCGTCGTAGTCGGCGACGGCTTCCTTGGATTCGCTGGTGAAGGGCACCCAGACCGAGGCCATATGGATGAAGATGACCATGGGTCCGGCGGGCATGGCGCCCTTGGACTGGGAGATGCCGTAGTTCCGCCAGGAGGTGTCCAGCGCGGCTTGGAAGGTAGAGCAGGCGGACTGCTGGTACAAGAGGGGGACGCGGTTGGCGTAGCGGATGACGCGCGCCAGCTCGGTCTCCTTGTCCCCGGCCTCGCCTTCGGCGAGGGGGACCTTGCGCTTCTCTTCCACGCCCTGCTGGGGGCCTCGCCCGTAGGCGATCCCCGCCTCGATGATGAAGGGGTTGCCGCGGTAGACCGCGGGCGGCCGGGTGACGGCGGTGTAGAAGTCGCCCTTGATCTGCTTGTAGAGCCCGGTCAGGATGGCCTTCTCTCCGATGGGGGAGATGCAGCTGGTGGGCGGGGCCATGATCTTGGTGGACTGGATAGCCTTGTAGAGGGCCTCGGCCTCGGGTCCCATGATGTCCCGGGGCCGTTTCTTGGGGGAGATGTTCGCCTTGGTGCAGATCTCCTCGGCCACGCGCGGGGAGACCCGGCTGAAGTCGCTGGCCAGGAAGCCCGAGAGCCAGTGGCTCTTGGTGTCGTGCAGCATCTTGAGGAGGATGCCGAACTCGATGCCGTAGGGGTGCGGCTTGATCTCCCGGGGATGGACCGGGAGTTCGTTGAAGGTCCGCGGGTAGACCTTGGTCTCGCCGTCGGGGTTGACGTAGACCAGCTTGACGTGCGGGTTGGCGATGGCGGTGAGTTCGACGTACTCGTCCACCGAGGCGCGGCCCTTCTGGTAGCGGCCTTCCATCTCGATGGAGACCTGGGTGCCGCGGTGGTTCTCCCACTCGATCTGCTTCTTCTCGAGGATGCGGGGCTCGTTGGTCTTGGTGTTGATCTGGACCTCGAAGTAGTGGGCGGGGGACTTCTCGCCGGTCCGGGAGATGATCTCCACCGGCTTGCCGGTGGTGAGTTGGCCGTACATCCCCGCGGCCGAGATGCCGATGCCCTGCTGGCCGCGGCTCATGCGCAGGCGGTGGAACTTGGACCCGTAGAGGAGCTTGGCGAAGATGCGCGGGATCTGCTCGCGGACGATGCCGGGCCCGTAATCCACCACCGTGACGCGGAAGCGCGTGGCCTGGGCCGGCGGGGGCTTGACCCCGTTGACCGGGACGACCTCCACCTTGATCAGGACCTCGGGCAGGATGCCGGCTTCCTCGCAGGCGTCGAGCGCGTTGTCCACCGCCTCCTTGACCGCGGTCAGGAGGGCCTTACGGGGATTGTCGAAACCGAGAAGGTGGCGGTTCTTGGTGAAGAACTCGGAGACGGAGATCTCCCGCTGGCTGGCGCCCATCTCGGCGGCGGTAAGACCGACCCGCGCCGCGGGGCGCCGTTTGGGTTGTTCCTGCGCTTCAGCCTTCACGATGTGTTTGGTCATGTTCGGATGGATAGCTTACGAAAAATTCGGCGTGTGTGGACCGCATCCCGGATCTGGCCGCTCTCAACATCCTGGAACGAAGGACCCAGTAAGGGAAGCGCCTTTAGCCCCTGCCGCATGCCGGGTTTAACGCAGACAATGAGGATATGCGCCCCGTTTACGGCATGGCGTTGTGCCTTGCCGCGCTCCTGTCGCAGGGTCCGGCCCGGGCCCAGGTCGTTCTGCGCCCCGCCATGCCCGCGGTCGGGGTCATCCCCGGCATGTCTCTCCTGGGAAGCGCTCCGCTGCTCAGCCCGGATCCCGGCATGGGGCGGCTCGATCTCGGTTCGGGGCTGCTTCCGTCGGCTCCAGCCCTGGGACTCCCCGCCGTCGCGGCGCCTTCCGTTAGTCCGAAAGCGGCGGGGTCCCGGCCCGCGGCTTCACGTCTCCCGACCCACGCCCGGGGCGAGGACTGGAACCGCTACGCCCGAGCCCCGCTATGGTCGCCGTCCGACGTTTCCGCCGGCTCTTCGGACCTGAGCGCGTGGATGCGTCCCCCGGGCTCGCAGGGCAACGAGCGCAACACCTGCAGCGTGTTCGCGGCCTCATCCCTCGGGGAATACCTGCTGCGCACCGTGAAGGGGGAGGATCTCAAGATCTCGGAGCAGTACCTCTATTACATCGCCAAGCGCGACTTCATAGACTCCCCCGAGCTCGAGGTGTACAAGACCATCGACGGCTTGGGCGGCTTCGTGGCGGTCGAAGCGCTCAACGGGGGGGTGCTGGAATCCCGGCACTGGCCCTATGAGCCCAGCTTGCAGGCGCCCGCGGCCAAGAAGGGCCCTGAGGCGGCCGTGGGATTCAAGGACGGCGAGCCCTTCGTCTCCGGCCTGGAGCGGCTCTCCCTCCCCAAGAGGGACGAGTTCGAGCGCTTCACGGGGAGGCCCCCCGCCGGCGCCGGCCGCCGCGCCCGGACCGATCTGCGCTTCGACCCGGTGGCCATGGAGCGGGGACACATCAAGCAGTTCCTGGCCCAGGAGCGCCGGCCCGTGGTCTTCAACATCATGGTCTACTTCGACGCCATCGACCCCGCCACGGGCAGGTTCCGCCGGCCCAGCGACGACGAGCGGCGCCGCTGCCGGGAGAGCGGGGCGGGCTGCGGGGGACACGTCATCCTCATCACGGGCTACGACGCGGCCGCCCAGGAGTTCATCTTCCGGAACTCCTGGGGCGCCTCCTGGGGCGCGGGCGGCTACGGCCGGCTGCCTGAAGCCTACGTCCTGGACGACTGCGAGATGTGCGGCCATCTGGCGCAGCTCCCGACGCTGGACGAAGGGAGCCGCAAGATGGTCGTCAACGGCTCCTACGGCTGGTCCGCCGGATTGCGCTAGCGTAGTGAGTCATAAGTCCAAATGCATTCGTCACCCCGGCGAAGGCCGGGGTCCAGGCACCATACGTCACCCCGGCGAAGGCCGGGGTCCAGGCGCCAGAACAGGATCTTTGAATCCGTTCCACACGCCGGCTGCCGGCTTTCGCCGGCATGAAGGCTAGCCCGAACCTTCTGGGCGACTGTGCCCGGGCACAGTCCGGGGGGGCCCGTCGCTAGATAAAATGGACGAGCCAGGCCTCAGACGTCACCCCGGCGAAGGCCGGGGTCCAGGCGCCAGAACAGGATCTTTGAATGTAAAGAAGCGTTGAACTCACTACACTAGCCGGTCAGGGCAGAAGGTAGTCCCGGACCCAGAGCAGGCCGGGCAGGGGGGCTTCCTCGGCCGGCGGCCGTCGGGTATCCAGCATGAAGATGTCCGCGCCGGGGAGGCGGCGCTTGAAGATGTTGACGTTCGCTATCTCGTTGTCGAACCCGCCTACGACGGTCCCCAGGCGCGCGACGGCCTCCAGCGCTTCCCGCTTGTAGTCTCCGGTGCCGCCGCCGTAATGGTCCGGCTTGAGCCTCAGCACCACCCGGCCTCCATCCGGCGCGGGGAAGCCGTTGGCGGCCAGGTTCGCTTCGGTGGCGCCCCGGCGGCTCTCGATGCGCGCGGTCAGATAGACGATCACGGCGCCCCGGCGGGCGAGCTCGCGGACGTAGGCGGCGGCTCCCGCGATGGCACGGTCCTCGGCGATGTACGCATCCGAGAAGAAGCGGTAACGCCAGAAGCTGTAGGCGGATTTCAGAGCGCGCGGGTCCCACAGCCCGAGTTCGTGGAGCGTGTCGGTGAACCGGTAGCGCATATCCCCGAGCCCGGCCTGCCCCGCGCGACGGACGAATTCCGGATAGCCGGCCTTGACCCATCCGAGGTCGGCGAATTCGCGGAGGATGCGCAGATGCCGGTGGCAGGCACTGACGAGAGTGTCGTCCAAGTCGAAGATCACGACCGGCTTATCGCCCCGCGCGGCCGCGGCCGAGACTTTGCCGAACAACTCGAACAGCTTTTCGGGCTCATAGCGCAGGGCCGAGACGGCGGCTCGGCGCGGGGTGACGCGGGCCGAGAGTCCGACCCGGGGGACGGCCGACACCGCGGCCGGCGCCTGCAATGGCGAGACGAGGTGTAGGGGCGACGCGGAGAGGGTCTGGAGACTCGATAGCGGCTGCTGCAGCGGAGACAGGGACCCCAAGGCCGGGCTCAGCACCATGGGCGCGGCGGGTGCGAGCGGGAGGGCGCGGGGAACGGGAACCATCTGGGACCACGCGGGTCCAGACAGCGATAGAGCAAGAAGGAGGAGTACCGGCTTCCGCATGTCCCCGATTCTACAACCTCCCGGTCCGGCGGCTGTGGGTCTGTCGGCCCCAGGGGCGCAGGTAAAGGGCCCCTCCCCCGCTGGGCCGAAGGCGCACGCGCCGCGTCATTGCCCTGCGGGAGAGGCGGCCGATTTGATTCGGGGCGGCAATAGCTGCTGGACGTCGGGAAGTACGATCGGCAAATCGGGGAATAGAAACGGACGAGGCCAATCCCAAGGCTGTGATAGTCTGCAAGCGGGCGGGGCGGCGGGAGTGGCTCAAGTCCGCTTGGCGCGGAGGAGTTCGGCCCCTTGGAGGAACCAGGCGGACCAGGCGGTGAAGGCCGCGACCGCGCCCAGGATCAGGGCCATCCTAAAGTAGGGCGCCTCGAGAGCGGCGCGTTCCCCGGCGATGCGGAACGCGATCCAGATCCAAAGAAGACTTCCCAGGATCAGGAACCCCTGCAGGACCCGCAGGGTCCAGCGGCGCCGGACCAGCAGCGCGAGCGGCGGCAGGCTCAGGCAGGCCAGGATGCCCAGGAAGCTGCCCCACCTTAGGAAATGGGCGGTGAGGAGCAGGCATGAGAGGCACGCGGGGATGAATCTCACAGCAGGTGCTCGGAGTCCGATTGATGCGGGTTGTGGCAGTCGAAGCAGCGTGCGCCCTCGGTGTCCGGGTGATCCTTCTTCTTGCTCTGGCCTTGGCCGGGATCGTCGTGGCACTGCAGGCAGACGTTGTCCTTGGGCAGGAGACGCTCGCCGTCGCTCGCGTGCGGCGAGTGGCAGGTCGTGCATTCGCCGGACTCGACCGGAGAGTGCACGAATTTCTTGCCCGTGAACGAGGCCTTGTCGTGACAGCCCCAGCACAGCTCCGGGACCTCGGCGGTAAGCAGCTTCTTGTTCTTGGACGCGTGCGGGTCGTGGCAGCTCGCGCACAGGCCCGAGGCCACCGGGGAGTGCATGGCCTTGTCGAAGAACGGCTTGGGGGAGTGACAGCGGAAGCACTGGTCGGGCATCCGGTCCTTGAGAAGCTTGGGGTTCGCGGACCGGTGCGGGTCGTGGCAGAAGACGCATTGCCCGCCCGCCGCGGGCGGGTGGCGGACGCTCTTCTTGGGATCGGGGGCGTCGTGGCATTGCCCGCAGAGAGCGGCGCCTTCCGCGCTGAGCCACTTGTCCTTGGGGCGCCGGACGTGCGCGCCGGAATGGCAGGAGTCGCAGCCCATCCCGACCGCGGGGTGCTGCCCCTCAGGCTGGGTGAGTTTTCTATGGCAGCGGGCGCAGTCGAGCGGCTTGCGGGCGCGGGCGTCCGCCGTCGGGCCCGTTTCGGAGAGCGCGATGACGGGAGCGCCGTCCGTTGAGCGGGGGGCGTCGAGCCCCAGACTGCCGGTGATCCGCCCCGTGAGTTCCTGGATCCTTCCGGCCAGGCCGGGGTCCACGGCTCGGGGCCGCGACGGATCATCCGCGGCGCCCGGACGGGCCGCAACGGCGGCCAGGGCTAGTCCGAGGCACACGGCGAAGAACCGCCGCGCTCCGGAGAGGCGGAAAAGAAGCGGCATGTCCCGACAAGTATATCCTGGTGCGCCGGAGGCCGGATGGTCCCTTGGTCCCAGGCGGGGCCCGCTTTTCGCCCTATCCCCGGTGGGTCCTAATCCTGGAATACCGACGACAAGGAGGCCCGGTACTCCTTAAGGGCCTCTTCCTTCCTTCCGGTCTCTTCGTAGATGCGGCCGAGGTAATAGTGGATCTTGTCGGCCTTGGGGTTGAGGGCGAGGGCCTGCAGGAGGATCTTCTCGGCCTCCCGGAGCTTGCCTTCCAGCATCAGGACCCGGCCCATGAGGGTCAGGGCGTGCTTGGAGCCGGGGGAATTCGCGAGGGCCTTATCCAGGGCCTGCTTCGCTTCCGGGTATCGCTTCATCCGGATCAAGGCTTCGGCTTGAATCTGCCGGGCGAGGGAGGAGCCGGGCAGGCGGGCGATGGTCTTCTCGATCAGGGGCAGGGCTTCCTTGGGCTGGTCCGTTTCGAGGAGTTTGCGGGCCAGGTTCAGGTCGGGGTCCGAGTTCCCCTCGGGATCGGGCGGCGGCCGTTTCGGCTTGGCCGCGACCCGGAGCCCCAGCGTATGCGCCAGCGAGACCTCGAGTTCGTCGGGCAGGTCCGGCCGGAAGCTCGAGATGGCGGCGTCGATGCGATGCGCCTTGTCGAGCACGACCGTCGAGGGGGTCAGGTAGAGCCCGTAGGCGGCGTAGAGGTCCTTCCTCGCGTCCAGGAGCAGGGGGAAGGGGAGCCGGGCGGCCAGGCGCGCGGCGGCCGCCGTGTCGCCGGACGGGTCCACGACCGCCAGGAAGACGACGTCCTTGCGGGACCATTTCGCGTGGAGGCCGCGCAGCGCGGACAAGGCCTTGTCCGTGAGTTCCTGGTTCAGGCGGCCGTAGCAGAGCACGACGGGCTTGCCCTTCAGCTCCGTCAGGGAGTGGGTCTGGCCGCGGGTGTCCTTCAGGCTGAAAGCCGGAGCGGGTTCGCCGATGTTCAAATCCCGCAGGGGGCTGGTCTGGAGCGGCCCCGCCGCCCACAGGGGCAGGGCGAGGGCCAGCAGCAGGCTCATCCGCGCGCCCTTCATTGATACGACACCGGCCGTTCCCGGTCGTAGGCTTTCGGGGAGTGGCAGCCGACCTCGCAGCTGCCGCCGGTCCTCGTCTTGTCGAAGTGGATCGGCAGGTCCCATGAGCCGAACGGCACCCCGGGCCGCACGTGCTTGGCCTGGGTCCCGGCGTGCACGCCGTGGCAGGCCTTGCAGCTGCGGCCCTTCTCGGAGTTCACATGGACGAAGTGCAGGTTCAGGTTTCCGTTGCGGAAGTTGGTCAGCTTCAGCGTCTGGGCCTGCTTGGCGATGTCCTTCTCGTGGCACTGGAAGCAGAGGGCGTAGAGCCCGTCCTTGTACGGGTTGTAGAACTTCTCCGGGAAGAAGGTCTTGAGGAGGATGGGATGCTGCGAGCCGTGGACCCCGTGGCAGTCGCCGCATTGTCCCGATTGGACCGGACCATGGCGATGCGGCCCTTTGAGGGTCTTCCCCATGGTCTTGTGGCAGCCGGCGCAGAGCACCGCCGGGTCCTTCTTGAGCAGCGGCTTGTGGTTCGAGGTGTGCGGGGTGTGGCAGGCGGTGCACCCGTCCTTCTCCACGGCGGGGTGGGGGACCTTGGCGGCGCGGACCTCCTTGGCGATGGCCTGATGGCAGCCGAGGCAGAGCTCCTTCTTCCCGTCGGCCTTGAGCAGGTTCGGGTGGGAGGAGCTGTGCGCGTCGTGGCACGAAGCGCAGCCCTTCTTCACGGGCTCGTGCACGTTCTTGTCGGTCAGCACCGTGCCCATCTCCTTGTGGCAGCCGATGCAGAGCCCCGGGAGGTCGTCTTTGAGGAGCTTCTCCTTCGTCCCGCCGTGAGGCTGATGGCAGGGCAGGCAGGACGTGCCCACCGGCTTGTGCACCACCTTGCCCGTGGTCTTGGGCTCGTGACAGCCGGCGCAGGTCTTGTCCATGCTCGCCTGTTTCATGAAGAAGCGGTCGTCGGAGCCGTGCGGGTCGTGACAGCCGGTGCAGCCCTGCACCTCCAGGGCCTGGTGCTTGACCGGGAAGGCTTCGAAAGCGGTCTTGGCGTCCTCGTGACAGCCATAGCAGAGCCCGGGCTCGGGCTTGGCCAGCTCGAACTTGTGGTGCTTGGCCGAGGGCTGTTCCTTGACGTGGCAGGTGGAGCACATCTTCACGCCCACCGGGCCGTGCAGGAAGCGGCGCTTGCCGATGGCTTCATGGCAGGAGAGGCAATTCCCCGCGGAGAAGGCCTCCGAGCACAGGAATAGGAACGGAAGGATGGCCGCAAGGCGTATTCCGGCCCGATGCATGTTCATGTGAATTCCCCTGATGACCCGGATCAGATGCCGAGCATGATAGCCCGGGCCCATCCCAAGGGACCTATGAGAATCCGGTAGATAGCGGACCTGTTAGGCCCGTTGGCCCATGGAATATTAGAGCCATTTACCGGAGTTCCTGGTCCCGCTGGACCCAAACGAAATCCCACGGTATCGAGTTTAATGATAGTAACAATTTTTAGATGAATTCCATGTTACGGAGGAATGGCCGTGTGCAGGGCGCTGTCGCGCAGCTACTTGTCCTCGCCATGCTGTGCGGTTCTCCCGGGACCCAGGCTTTCGCCCTGCAGGCGGCGCCGGAGCCTCCGCGCGCCGTCGCGCCCCAGGGGCTGCTCTATTGTCCGGCCCTGGATCCCGCGGACCTGCGCGGGCCGGCGTTCTGGGTCGAACCCTGCCGCGACGCCTCCCGGGCCGATAAGGACTCCTTCTTCTGCGGTATGGTCCGCTTCGCCGCCGAGAACCGGCCCGGAGCCCAGACCGCGCCCGCCTGCGATCTCTGCGCCTGCCTGAAGGCGGCCTCCGCCGCGGGATCTCCCGTCCAAGCCGCCATGGACGCTCCGGCTTGCGCGCCTTGCCGCCTGAACCATCAGACCGCGCAGCAGCTGATCCGCTCCGGAGGATCCTCCACCCCCGCGCTCGACTCCGCCCGCCTGGACGGGGAGACCCGGAAGTCCATCGCGGGGGCGCAAGAGACACTGGGGGCCCTCTTCGACGGTTCCGGTACGGGGTCGGGGCCCGCGCTGCCGGTCCCCGCGTCGGGGCCGGCGCTGAAGGCGCAACTCGCGGCGGCGGAGGTCCCGGGGGAGAAGACGGCCGAGATCCCCGCGGCGACCGCCAAGGCCGCGGCGCCCGCGCCGCCCGAGTTCGAGGCCGGCGACCTGGGCCAACGCGTGTCGGATGCCTTGTCTTGGGGATTCTCGAACGGCGACCATCGCGAGCTCATCCGCGACATGCGCCTGCAGGTGGGCAAGGCCGGCAGCGACTTCGCCCGGTACGTGACCCCCTCGCTCGCCGCGCACCTGCGCAAGATCTTCCTGCAGGCCGAGCACGGCAGCCAGGACGGCTGGATCGGGAAGATCGGCATCGAGCTCAACTGGCCGACCGATTGGCACGCCGTGGGCGTGGCCACGGCCCATCTCCTCAACGCGATCGATCAGGCGCAGAAGCTGAACGCCGCCGTGCTCACGCGGATATCCGGGCTCATCTACCAGTCCCTGGGGGTGGAGCTCGAGCTCTTCCTGACCGACACCGCGCTCGAGGCGGGGCGGTATCTACAGGAATCAGCGGCGCTCCTGCATCAGCGCAAGGCCGAACTGGCCGCGGAGCGGGACATCCTCAAGATCCTGATGGAGCGGTCCTTGGGCATGGGACTCGATCTCACGCGCGTCATCCGCGACGCCGACCGGAAATACCTCGACGCCCTCGCCCAGGAGACCGGCGAGGCTTTCCTGACCGACGCCCGGACCAAGTCCTGGCTGCAGCGACGGCTGGACGCGGTGCTGGAGCTCGTGGAGCGGCAGTTCCGGCGCAAGGTGGCGCTCGAGACCCTCAAGATGACGGCCATGGCCGAGCCGGAGCTCGACACGGACGCCAAGCGCAAGACCATCGAGGACTTCCTCCAGCTGACGGAGGAGGGGCTTTCCGCCGACGAGGCCATCGGCTCCGCCACCGAGAGCCGGCTCCTGCGGGACGCGGTGGGCTCCTCCCAGCGGGAAACGGCCATGATCAAGGAAGCCTCCAGCCGCCTGCGCCTGGCCCAGGCCCTGCGCACCGTGGCCAAGAACGGGCTCATCCCCCAGCTGCGCGTGGGCATCGAGGAGGGGCTCAAGGAAGGCTCCGGCCTCGGCGTGCCCGAGGTGGGCTTCCATGCGAGCTGGTCCATCAGCACCGCCATCCGCATGCTCTGGTCCGACGCCGACATCGCCGTGGCCAAACTCGACGAGGAGATCGCCCGGCTCTCGGCGGACCAGGCC
>MGTY01000123.1 GCA_001799695.1 Elusimicrobia bacterium GWA2_69_24 | reverse complement strand
TCGCGCAGGTCTGCAGCCGCCAATCGACCGTAGCCAGGATGGAGGATTCCGGGGGGACCCCGGAGCAGAATCCCCCGACCGGCCGGGCGGCTCCCAGGCATTTCTGGAGGAAGATGCGGGCGAGGGCCTGGTCGATGAGTCCGGCTTGGGCGAGCCGGCCCAGGGCTTCCTTCACGCAGCCGGGCTGGTCCGTGTCCCGGCCGAAGGCCGCGCCCTCCGCGGTGACGGTCCGGCCCTGTTCTAGAAGCGTTCCGCTGTTGCGCCGCAGCCAGGCGTAGAGGGCGGCCGCGGCCAGGGTCGCGGCCAGGACGCCGACAGCGATGAGGAGGCCGATGATCTTCCAGGGGGAACCGAACCGGGCGCCGCCGGGAGGGACCCGGCGCAGGACCCGCGTCCCCGCCAGGAAGTCATGGAGCGCCTTCTTGTCCGTATTCCAGCCCGCCATCATGAAGCCGATGCCCAAGGAGAGGTAGGAGGGCAGGTAGGCGCACCAGCGCCAGAACGCCCGGCCGTACGAGAGCGGGGCGCCGTCCTCTTGGACGACCTTGATGTCGCAGACCTTCTTGCCCCAGGTCTGTCCGCTGCGGCCGGTCAAAAACGTGTAATAGACCCCTCCGGCCGCGAGGCTCGCCAGCATCTTCGCGAGCAGGACGTCGGCGCTGTGGAAGGTGCCGACGGCGGCCGCGGCGGCGCCCAGCACGACCGCCACCGGGGTGTAGACGATGAGCGAATCGATGATGTCGGCTAGGAGGCGTATCCAGAACCCGGCGGGAGACCAGGTCTCCTGCGGGGCGGGCGGCGGCGGGACGGTGTCGTTCATGGATTCAAATCAAAGGCCCGCTCCTTCCGGAGCGGGCCTTTTTGCTGTCATAGCCGGTTGCAGGGCTTATGCCAGCGCCCGGACGTTCGCGGCGCGAGGTCCTTTCTCGGACTGCTCGACGTCGAATTCCACCTTCTGGTTCTCCGCGAGGGATTTGAAGCCCTGGGCCTGGATGGAGCTGTGATGGACGAACAGGTCCTTCCCGCCGTCCTCAGGGGTGATGAACCCGAATCCCTTCTGATCGTTGAACCACTTCACTGTTCCTTTCATGTTTCCTCTGTCTGTACGAGAGATCCGACCTAGGCGTATAGTATAGCAGAGAAAAACCAGCCTACTGGGGCAGGATTTCGAGGGGTTCCAGCGTCTCGAAGGGGCTGCCGAACTCCTGCTCCGGCTCGGAGAGCATGAAGCGGCGGCCGCGTCTCCGCAGGAGCACGGAACCCGAGGGCAGGCCTTTGACGGTCCAGGAGACCCGGAAGTCCCGGCTTAGGCCGACATGTCCGGCCAGGGAGACCGCCAGCCGGCCCTGGGCGTCGGACACGGCGCTGGAGGAGCTGATGAAATAGGAGGGAGGGTCGTTCTGGGCCCGGGCCGGGACCAAGAGGTTGCGGCCTTCCGCCGACACCGCCGCGCTGGGGACGGCCTGGCTCGCCCACTGGCTCAGGGCGCCCTCGATCCGGAGGGTGAAGTCGCATTCCCGGCGGAAGGGCGCGGCCGCGAGATCGACCGGGACCGCCAGGACCGTCATCGGGGTCAGGAGGACCATGGAGAACAGGCCCATGGCGAAAGGCCGCGGATCAAGGCCCTCCGTTATCATCTCGCCGGCCATCTGGCGGTAATGCCGGCCCAGGGAGCGCGTCAGTTCCATACGGAAGGGCCGCCTCCGGCAGTCCAGCTCCGCGACGGCGGCGGAGGAGACGCCCACATGCACGTCCGAGATGGGGTCCAGGGCGCGCGCGGCGGCGGAGCACAGCAGGAGGGCGGCCGCGGCCAGGGCCGGAGCGCAGGTTCTCATCACTGACTAGCTTACCACGTTGACGGGGACGAAGGAGGCGTATTTTTGAGTGTCGCTCCGGCGCTCCCCCCCCTGGAGTATGGCCAGCATCTCATCGTGCGTCTGCCGGCGCAGCTCGGGGAGGCGGACGATCACGTTCTTGCCGGGGCAGCCCGTGTCGTTGTAGCGGTAGTGTCCCTCGAAGCGGCCGTCCTGCTGGGGGTCGAAGCGGTACTTGGAGGCCAGGTAGGCGCTCAGGCGGCGCAGGCTCTCCAGCTGGGGCGCGGTGGGCTGCTCCTTGTCGAAGTTCCCCATCAGGGAGATGCCGACGTTGCCCTGGTTGTGGCTGCCGACGTGGGCGCCCAGGACGTCGGTGGGGCGGCCCTGGGCGATGCGGCCGTCGCCGTCGATCACGAAATGATAGCCGATGTCCGCCCAGGTGTCCTTGCCTTCCCGGGCGCGCCCTTCCATGTGGTAGTACTGGATCTGGCGCAGCTGCTGTATGCTCTTGGCCCGGTCGAAGGTCCGGGCGCCCGCGGTGTGGTGCACGGTGATCCGGGATGGATCGGTGTGGACCTTCTGCTTGGAGTCCTTCGTGGACCAGCCTTCGCGGACCAGCACGGGATAGACGGTGTTGTAGAGCGTGTTCTGGAGCTGCTGGAAGGCGGTGAGGTCGACCGCGCCCTGGGACTTGATGGTGGGGGCCGAGCCGGGGTCCGTGTCCCCGATAGCGGAACCCTTGGGTTTCGGCACGAAGCCGGAAGCGAGGGTCGGCTTGATGGGCTGGGACATGGTCAGCCGGCTGAATTTGTCGCCGCAGGGGTCCGCGCCGGAAGCGACCCCCGTCCCGCCGGGGCCCGCGCGGGAGCCGTCGAAGACGGCGCTCTGGGAGTAGGCTAGGCTTTCGAGATTCCCGGTGGCGCCCGTGCCCGTGGAGCCGTTGGCGCAGGGATCTGGTTTGACCGGGACCTTGACCGTCGGGATGTCGGGCCGGCGGTTTTCGCCGGCCGTCGTGTTCTCGGCGGCCATCTGTGCGGGTCCGTCGAAGACCTGGACGGGTCCCCGCGCGGTGCCGCCGGAGTCGATTTCCTCCTCGAAACAGCCGGCCGAGAGGAGGGCCAGGCTCAGCAGTACGAGGGGGCCCGAAAAACGGCGCATGCGCTCACCTCCATCCGGAGTATAGGGCGCGGAGCAACGGGAGGAAAAGGTCCAAGGGCCCGGGCGGTCCTGGGTCGAAAGGCCCAAGAGCTCAGAACTCCGCGACTACCGTAAGCTGATGCAGGTGGTCGAGCCTGGGTGAGGAGCCGAAGGCGTAGTCGAGTCCGAAGCGGCCCTGCCGGAAGCCCATGCCCATGGTCAGCGACTCCGCCGGCCGTTCGAATACGTAGCCCAGGCGGATGGCGAGACGATGGAGCAAGGCCGGCGTCAGGCCGATCTCCATCCCGACCCGCGGGGAGGCCTTCTCGTAGAGGGGCTTGACCCAATCCGCCGTCAGGGTCATGTCGAAAGCGTCGAGGTCCACGCTCGGGTCCAGCCGCTCCGCCTCCAGCGCCGGGAAGCGGAACGCCGCGCCGCAGCGCAGGGTCTTAGGGGGAGGGTCTCCCGCCTCCTCGAACTTGATGTCCGGGCCCCAGTATTGGTACGCCGCTCCGAGGGAGAGGCCGCGCAGCTGCGGGGGCGCCACCAGGAGGCCGATGTCCCCTTGCGAGGTGGAGGTCCGGGCGGTCTCCGCGAGCTCCAGGCGGACATACCGGTAGGTGCCGCCCAGATAGACCAAGTCGCCGAAACCGCGGGCGTAGCCGAGGGTCCCGGCGAAGTCCTCCTCCGCCGTCACCTGGCCGCGCGTCCCGTCCGAGAGATTGAGGTCGATCATCCCGGCGTTGAAATAGAGGATGCTCGCGGAGAAGGCGCCGATCTTGGAGGGGTGCGCGTAGCCGAGGAAGCCGTGGGTGGTGCCGCCGAAACCCTTGAGGTAGGTCATGGTCACCGTCTTGTGTTCCAGCGTCGCGGCGGCCGCGGGGTTGAACTGCAGGGAGTCCGGCCGGCCCCGCACCGCGGTGAAGGCGTTCCCCATGCCCGCGGCCTGGGCCCCGAGCGTCCTCTGCAGGAAGACGGCCGCGGTGCGCCCGGACTCGGCCGCCGCGGGAGCGCCGGCGAGGAGCAGGACGGCTCCGAGGGCGAATCGCGGCGCGCTCATTTGATGACCACGATCCGCTCCACGGTCTTGAGCTTGGGGGCCTGAACGCTCAACAGGTAGACCCCGCTGGCAACGTAGCTCCCCGCGGCGGTCTTCCCGTTCCAGCTCACCGAGGTGGTGCCCTGGGGCATGGGGCCGTCGTAGAGCGTGGCCACGTGGCCGCCGTCCACCGTGTAGAGGTCCAGCAGCACGTTGCCGGCTTCCGCGATCTCGACCGAGATGGTCGCCGATTGACCCCGGAGGGGGCGGAAGAGGTTGTCGAGGATGGTGATGACCCCGGGAGGCAGCTCGATGGTGAGGGCCCAGGGGGATGTGGCCTGGTAGCCTGCCGGGTGGGTCAGAGTGAGGTCGTAGCGGCCTTGGGCCTGGCCGAACGGGTCCACGATCCCCGTGAGCTGGAGGTCGCTGACCGCGCTCAAGTTCGTCGCGGTGATGGTGCTCGGCCCCATCGCGAACTGGGCCGTGGCGTTCGCGGTCATGATCTCTCCGGTGATGGTGAAGGGAACGTTGCTCTGGGTCTTCATCACCGAGACCGGGGTGAAGGATTCGATGACCGGGATGCGGGTCAGGGCGCTCGCGGTCACGGGCCAGGGGGAGCCGGGCTGGAGGTAGCTGGAGAACATGCGCCAGCGGAAGCTCTCCGTGGAGCGCAGGACCGCGCAGCCGGTGAGGCGGGCCGTGGCGGAGGTGGTGGAGAGCCGGACGCCGGATTCCGAGGTGAAGGTCGTCCCGTCGCTGGAGACGGCGGAGAGGACCTGGGACCCCGTGGTCTCCCCGGTCAGGGGGGCGGTATACAGGAGGCGCGTCCGGCCGTCCGACAGGGTGGCGACCGATACCTGATAGGCCTGCACCGCGAGGCGGCTGCCCTCGGCGATGAGGGACAGCCCGCCGTCCGTGGACGAGGCGGAGAAGATGCTGTAGTCCGCCGGAAGGTTGACCCCGTTCTTGTCCGCCGTGTAGAAGAGGCGCGTACCCGAGGTCCCCAGCGCGATGGGGCTGGGAGAGCCTAGAAACCCGTAGCCGCCGTTGGACCGCAGGCGGGCGCCGCTCTCCTTGCTCCAGACCAAGCCGTCGGTGGAGGTGGCGCTGAGTATGCTGTAGGTCCCGTAGGAACTGATCCCCACGTAGAACATCCGGAGCACGTCCGCGGGGCTGCTCGACACGTAGACCCCGAGGGCTGTGATGGAGGAGGCGTCGAGTGAGTCCGTGGTGGTGGCCAGGCGGACGCCGGGTTCGAGCGTCCAGCTCACCTGGTCGCTCGAGGTGGCGGAATAGACCTGGTAGCTTCCGCTCGTGAGGTACATGCGGAAGCCCGCGGTGGAGGGGATGACGGCCTGCACCTCCATGGAAGAGAACAGGACGCTGTAGTCCGGCGTGAAGGTGGGCGCCGCGGCGGCGCGAGCCGGGAAAGCGGCCGCGGCCGCGAAGCAGGCGGCAGACAGCAGGAACCCGCGGAGGGGGTCTTTTCTCATGGCGTGCGAAGGGTCTCCGGCGCCCGGTGGGCGCCTACTCGGCGGGGTGCGGACTTAGTGTAGCCCGCGTCAGTCCTGTTGTCAATAGAAGCTTGAGGTGAGTTCCCTTGAGACGGACCTAGGGGTGGGGGGTGGGCGCCAGTGCCTGGGACAGCGCAGCCGCGACTTCTTCGATCCGGTAGGGCTTGCTCAGCACGCCGCAGAACCCGTGTGCCGCGTAGTCGGCCATGATGGGGGCGTTGGAGTAGCCGCTTGACACGATGACCCGGGCTTCGGGGTCCGCGGCCAGGAGCAACCGGACCGCCTCCTCGCCGCCCATCCCGCCCACGATGGTCAGGTCCATGATCACGCCGGCAAAAGGGCGGCCGGTATCGCGAGCCGCGGCGTAGGCCTCCAGCGTCCGTCGGCCGTCGGGAACCGTCTCGGCCTGATAACCCAGATGGCGCAGCATGCGCTCCAAGACCCGGGCCACCGCGTCGTCGTCGTCCATTACCAGGATGCGTCCGCCCCTGGGGGTGGGGGGCGGCGGGGCGGAGACCTCCTGCCGGGCGGAATCCGGAGCGGCCGCCGGCAGTGCGATCGTGAACCGGGCGCCTTCCCCGGGCCGGGAGTCCACGGTGAGGGCGCCTCCGTGCTTGGCCACGATGGAGTGGCAGACGGCCAGACCAAGGCCGCGGCCTTTGCCCTTGGTGCTGAAATACGGGTCGAAGATGCGGGGCAGGATCTCGGCGGGGATCCCGGTTCCCGCATCCTGAACGGTCACCCGGACGTACGGCCCGGCCGGCAGGGATCCGAGCGCTCCCGCCGCCAGGTGTATCGCGGAGGATACCAGGGTGATCGTACCGCCCTGCGGCATCGCCTGCGCCGCGTTGATGCAGAGGTTCTGGACCACCTGGGCTACCTGGTCCCGGTCCATGCGCGCGAACAGAGGGCCCGCCTCCCCCGAGAAGACGACCTTGATGCCGGTGCCCCGGACGGCGAAGGCGGCCACGCTCCTGACCAGGGACACGACGTCGGCGGTCCGCACCACGGGCTCGCCGCCCGAGGCGAAGGTCAAGAGCTGGCGCGCCAGGCCCTTGGCGGTCTGGCAGGCGTCCTCCGCCTCCCGAGCCAGTTCCAGCGGTTCACCGCTTTTCAAGTCCACCCTCAAGAGCGAAAGGTTGCCGAGGATGCTGGTGAGGATATTGTTGAAGTCATGCGCGATGCCGCCGGCCAATACGCCGAGGGATTCGAGTTTCTGCAGCTGCAGCCGTTCCCGATCCTTTCGCCGGCCTTCGGTGATGTCCCGGGATATATGGACGACCCGCTCGACCGCCCTGCCGGGAGTCTTGATGGGGTGGACCGCCACCTCGAAGAGCCTCTCCTCTCCGTCAGGCGTGCGGTGGAGGTGATCGGTCCTGGATGTCGCCCCCGCGGCGACCATCTCCTGGAGGGGGCAGGTGTCGTCGGGCCCGACGCAGGGGGAGGAACGCGAGTGCGTGAGTTCGTAGCAGGTCCGCCCCAGGGCTTGGTCGCGCGTCAGTCCATAAGCGTCGAGAAAGGCCTGGTTGGCTCCGAGGATGCGGTGATCACGGATGTCCAGGATCAGGATGTGGTCCTCGATGCTGTCGAGGACGGCCGCTCCCAAGCCCTGGGCGCGGTTCAGTTCCTCTTCCGCCCGTTTGCGTTCAGTGATGTCCTGGGCCACGCCTTCCACGGCGACGACCCGCCGCCCTTCGTCGAATATCGGGGTTTCCAGCACTCGGAGCCAATGGCGGCTGCCGTCCTTATGCAATATCTCGACGAGGTACGGGGGCTGTTGTAGCCCCTTCATGCTGAGCTCGGTGTGGGCCACGACCTCCTGGTTGACCGGGTCGTCGGTCAGGTATTCGCTGTAGTGGGTGAGGAATTCCTCCGGGTCATAGCCCAGGATGGCCTTGATGGACGGGCTCAGGTACGAGAATATCCCATCGGTCCCGTGCCGGTAGAAGAAGAATTCCCGCTGCAGGCCTTCGACCAGACGGCGGAATTTCGCCTCGCTTTCCCGAAGATCCTTCTGCGTCGCCGCGATCGAGGCCTCCAAGCGGCGGCTGATGAGGAACACGCTCATCGCCATGGCGGCCAGGCTCGACAGCGTCAGGATGCCATGCGTCAGCACATGGAGAGACAGACGGCTGTCCGCGAACCCTTCGAGTAGGAAGATGCCGGTCAGGATGGGTACGCTCCAGCGCATGATGCGCGCGCTGAGGGAGGTTCCCGCGAACAGGTCTAACGGCCATATGGACGGCCCGCCAAAGACGAAGAAGGCGCCGGAGACGAAGAAGAAACACGCCGCGGTCGTCAACGCCATGGGCACGATCGTCCCGCCGTAGAAGAATGGCTGGTCGTAGACGTAGCCCAGAAGGAGGATGAACGACATCGCCAGGACCGCCGCGGCGCCGGCCTTGGCCGCGGCGGAACGTCTTCCCGAAGAGGTCCCCGGCTGGAGCAGGACGGAGAAGCCTAGCGCCAGGAAGCAGAGACCGGTCACCGGGGACATGATCCACAGTTTCTGCCGCGGATCGAGCGCCGGCAGGATCCCGGGCCGGCCCCAGGCCTGCGTCAGGAATCCGAGCACCGTGGGGGCCGCGAGGACCAGGACCGCCGCGCCCAGCGCGCCCCGGACCCGGGGGGAGCGGTACCAGGGTAGGTCCGGGTGGAGCACCGCGGCCAGGCATATGAAGGCCGCGGCCGTGCTCGGCGCCATGGGGATGCTGGCTCCGAAACCTCCCGCGAGGATGGGCAGGTCGAGCCAGCATCCGGCCAAGGCCGCGCAGGCTGCGGAGGCCGTCGCGACGCAGGCCCAGCGTGCGCAGCGGACGCAAGAGCGCAGGAAGAAGTCCGTGGATTCCGTGATGGGTTCGTTCATGGGATCAGTAGGAGGCCCAGAGCACGCCCTTGCTGTCGGTGTGCGTGCAGTCGATGAAGACCCGCCCCGGGCAGGGGCTCTTATCGTCGCCCACATAGCCCCATTTCCCCGTATCGCGGAGCCGGGTCGTGTCGAGGGCGCCCTGCTGCGCGCAGACGTCGCCGGGATACTGTTGGACGTCCTTGGTGGTCGCGTGGGGCACCGCGTGGAAGCGCGCTCCCTTGGGCATGGGCCACAGCGCGGGGGTTTCCTTGACCCCGTCGCGCATCGAGGATAAGCCGGCCAGCATCGCGGGGCGCATCTGATGCGGGACCCAGCCCAGCGAGAAATTGAGGGCGCCCTTGGCCCCCAATGCGCCGGCCAGGACGCTGAACAATATCCGGAGCAGAAGTCCCCCGCGTCGCGTCGGATGGAAGCAGGTGAGACCCCAGCCGTAGCCCAGGCCGAGCAGGAGGCCGAGCGCGGTCGTTCCGGCCAGGATCACGTACTCGTTCGGCCACGCGGCGCTCAAGGCGAGGCAGGACAAAAAGAGCAGGCTGGCGATGAGCAGGATGAACGCAGGGGAGACCAGCAGCAGCAAAAAAAACCAGGCCGAGTCCGCGGTCCGCAGCCAAGAGAGGGAGCGAGTCATCCGTCCTGCCATGCCGATATCTTAGCGAGTTTCCAGCCGGCGCGGGAGGCGAATGGCATCTAAATTGACAGCGCATGGATGCAGGCGCATCGGGAGCGGCGAGGGAGGAATCATGGAAGAGCGCAAGAAGAACAAGCTCGAAGAACTCCTGGAAGGATTCTCGGCAGCGTTCCTCGGCGCCCTGCGTCAGGGGGGAATGGAGCGCTTCATCGGAGAGAAGCTGCTCAACTATGTGGGGATGCTGCTTGTGGTCCTCTCCGGGGCCTTCTTCCTTAAGTACACGGCCGGCATGCTCGGTCCGGTCGGTAAGCTGGCCATCAGCCTGGCGGCCGGCGTCGCCGTGGTCGGCCTGGGCGAGTATCTGGGCCGGGAGGAACGCTACTCGCTGTTCCGCCTGCCCCTGGTGGGCGGGGGCTGGATCGTCATCTACTATACGGCCTTCGCGGCGCATTATGTCGAGGCGACCCGGATCATCGAATCCCCCACGGTGGGGCTGGCCGTGCTCTGCGTCGCCGCGGCCGGCATGATCGCCCATAGCCTGCGGATACGCTCCCGCATCCTCACCGGGTTCGCGTTCGCCCTGGCGTATCTCGCTTTCATCGTCACGCACCTGGGAGTGCAGTCGCTGACCGTCTGCACCGTGCTCGCCCTGGCCGGCGCGGTCCTGGTGCGGCCGCTGGCCAGCCCCGAGCTGGCGGCGATCAATCTCGCGGGCTTCTACCTGAACTATTTTCCGATATTCCGCGGGGTGCTGAGCGCCTCCGGAGCGCAGGGACTGCCTGCCGCGGATTTCTGGTACAGCCTGGGCATGGCCACGCTGGTGCATGCCGTGTTCGCGGTGCTCGTGCCGCCCAAGCCGGGACGGGCCCCCGCGGCCGGCGAGCCCCCTACGCCGCCTTCGCCCGACGACTACTGGATGGACCTGTCCCTTTCCTTGAGCGCCGTGGTTTATGCGGCGGTGTTCTACGGCCAGACCAGCGCCTACCAGCCCCTGCACGGGGCCGCGGGACTTCTGGCTCTGGGGGGGATGCTCACCGCGCTTTCAGCCCTTCGCGGCAAGGGCGATGGGGGGAGCGCACTACAGCACGTGCAGGCGTTTTTGGGGGCGGCGGTGACGGCTCTCGCGGTGTTCCAGCTGGACGGGATGGCGGAGAGGTACTGGGGTTTCGCCCTGGCCGCGAGCGTGCTAGGGACACTCGGGCTCTGGCTCGACCGCCGCTCCTTCGAGCGCTACGCCCTCGCCTTCATGGGTCTGGGCCTACTGCATCATTGGGGCTGCATGGGCTCCCTTCCCGCGGAATCCCGCCTGACCGCGGTGCTCAGTCTTGGGTATCTCGGCGCCGCAGGCTACGCCTTGGCCGGACTCCGTCAGCGCGCGGGGCGCGCGGCAACGTGGATATCGGGAGTCTGGCTCTACGGCGGACTCGCCGCCATCCTGGCCGCTCTGTGGCTGCAGTTCCAGCCCGCCGCGTTCGCCGTGTCCGTGTTCGTCCTCGCCCTCATCCTGGAATGGGCGGCTATGGAGGCCGGCGCAGAACCGCTCCGTCAGCAGGCGGTGCTCCTGGAGGCGGCGGCGGGGCTCTACTGCTTCTGCATCGACTACGGCTCCAACCTGCCCGTACTCGGGCCCGTGACGCCGAGGCTGCTCGTGACCGCGAGCGCCGTCGTGACCTACGGCGCGGCGCTGGCTTGCTGCCGGCGGCCCGAGGGGGTATTCCTCGGGGTCGCGGGGAGCGACTGGAGGAGGAGTTCCGCGTGGTTCGCGGCCGGGATAGCCGCGTTCGGAGCCTATAACGAATTCGGTCCCCGCCTGCGTCTGCCGCTCTGGGGTCTCGGAGCCCTCGCGCTCCTTTTGCTGGGCCGGCGCCGGGAGGAAGAAGGCTTGGGCGTCGCGGCCGCGGACTTCCGCCTGCAGGCGTACCTGTTGGTCCTCGCCACGGCGGCAGAGGGGGTCCTCTCCTACCTGGTGTATCCCGCTTCGTTGTTGGGGACGCTCGGGGCGCGGGAGACCGCGATTTTCTGGTGCAGCTCGCTGATCTTGGCCGCTCCCGTCTTCTGGCCTGCGTGGGCCAAGACCCCGGCCGAGGAGGCGGAGGAGCGTTCGGCCCGGTACGTTTTCGCGGCGCTGAGCCTGATACTGCCCGCCCTCTTCATAGCCAAGGAGGCGGACGGGGCCTGGATAACCTTGGGCTGGACCCTGCTCGGCATGGGGTATCTCCTGCCCGGGCTGTTCTCGGGCCGGACGCCGCTGCGTCTGCCCGGCCTCGCGCTTTTGGGGGTGTGCGTGCTCAAGGCGCTGTTCCGCGACCTGACCGGGCTCGCCCTGCCCCATCGGGTGCTCAGCTACGGGGTCCTGGGCGTCCTGCTCGTCTTATCTTCCTTCCTCTATGTCCGGCTGACGAAAAAGGAGGAATGCCATGAAAGCTAGGATGCCGATGCTCGCCGCGGTCGTCCTCATGGGGGCGGTATGGGTCCTGCACACCCGCGCGACGCAGAGCCGGGAGAGCTTCCTTCCGGTCCTGCGCGCCGCCAAGGACCATGGCCGCCAGGCGGAGCGGCTGGCGGCGAAGGCCGTCCCGGTAAGCGCTGATGAGGAGCGGCGCGGCGGCGAGGCCGTGGTCGCCCGCCTGGACGGGATGTCCCGCGAGGACGAGGGTCTGACCGCCTTGGGACGGCGGCTGGAGCGCACCGGTCTCGCGCCCCATTTCGCGGGGCGTTACCGCTATCGCCTGCTGCAGGACTCCCGGCCGCTCGCCTTCAGCGTGCCGGGGGGCTCGATCTACATATCGGAGGGGATGGTCACTGCCTTGGCCGGCCAGCAGGACCGGCTCGCCTTCGTCCTGGGACACGAGATCGGCCACAACGAGCTCGGGCATCTGGCCGACCGCGTCCGCTACGCTCAGCGCTTCGACTCCTGGCTCCTGCCGGGCGGCGACCTGGCGCAGGGCCTGCGCGACCTCGCGGCGTTCTCGTTCGGCCCGGCCCTGGAATTCGAGGCGGATTCCTACGCGCTCCGCATCCTGACCCTGGCGGATCTGCGCCCGGGGGCCGCGGCCGAGACGCTGGAGGCGATCGCGGGGCGGCCCGCGCCGGACCCCGGGACCCACGCGGACCCCGCGGACATGTTGGTCGAGGCGCTGCGCGAGAACGTGGGGACCCACCCCGATCTGGAGGACCGGCTCGACCGAATAGAGGAAGATCTGGGCCGCGCGCCGGCCGGAGCGCTTAGCTCCGCGCCCGCGCCGGGACATCCCGTGTTCCCGCCAGTGCCGTCGCCGAAACCCTGAGGAGGCAGGGCGGACGAAAGGAAGGCCCGCTCCGGCTTGCCGGAGCGGGCCTTCTGCGACCGTGGCGGGCGCTACCAGACGATGGCGCCCGTGGTCAGCGTCCCAAAGGACGCCGATTCCGTCAGGCCGGCCCCGACGGAGGAGATGGAGACCTCTCCTTCCTCGCCGTTGCTGGTCGTGACGTGCGTCGAGCGGGTCTCCAGCAGGGAGCCGAAGCGGTCGAATATGTTGACGCTGCCGTCTTCGGCGAGCGTCACCGCCACGAACTGTCCCTGCGCGTCCCGCTGGAACTGGACGGAAGTCACGAACGAGCCCAAAAACACCGGCGCGAACGCCGCCTGCTGGGCGGTGTCGTACAGGTAGGCGTCCCGGTCTTCGCCCGAGATCTCCAGTTTCCTGGTCCGGTCCGGGCTGTACACGATCTGGGACTCGGGATTGCCATCGCGGTCGAAGAGGTTGTACGCGCCGTCTTCGAGGATGATGACGATCCCGGTCAGGCGTCCGGCCGGATCCGTCTCGAACTGGACGCTCTCGACGTCCCGGCCCAGGAACTTCGGCTGGAAGGCCGGGTTGAAGGACCGGTCGTACAGGTAGGCCCAGTTCTCGGTTCCCGAGACGAGCACCTTGCGCGACCCATCCGGGCTCAAGAACACCTTCGCCTGGGGCGTGGGGACCGGAGCCGGTATCACGATCACCCAGCGATACCACGGGCTGTGATGCCACGGTCCGGGGGTCCATATGATCCCGGGGTACCAGGGGTGGGAATGCCAATGGTTATGACCGGGATGGTACGGCAACGGCGCGGGATGCCAGTGCGGCGGCGGCTGCGGACGGCGCGGTTGCGGACGATGCTGCGGAGGCCGAGGATGGCTGGGGGGCAGAGGCCTGCGGGGATCCACGCGGGGATGTTCGGGCCTCTGATGCGGCGGCTCTACGCGCGGATGTTCAGGCCTGCGAGGGTCGATCCGGGGCTGCTCTGGTCTGCGAGGCTCGACGCGAGGCTGGTCCGGCTTGCGGGGTTCGACCCTGGGTTGCTCGGGCCTGCGAGGCTCGACCCTGGGCTGGTCCGGCTTGCGGGGCTCGACCCTGGGTTGCTCGGGCCTGC
>MGTY01000122.1 GCA_001799695.1 Elusimicrobia bacterium GWA2_69_24 | reverse complement strand
GTCAGCGTGGATAATTCAGAAGTGGCCTGTCCCGGATAAGCGGAATGTGGGATATATACGACCCAGCACCCCATTTAGTTCCATGATTTAGTTGAGTGACAGGCACCGACGCACTTACTACAATAGACCACCCTGAGATAACTTCTCCCGTGAGGCCCTTTCTTTTCCCCCTGATTATCACCGCCGCATCACACCTGCTTTCCGGTTGCAATACCGTTCCTGTGCGGGGAGCATCAGTCGACGGCATTAGTTGGACGATGCTTACGGACGCACAGATTGCAAATGAACCTCGTTGCCCCTGGCGCGCCTGCATCCTCGCAGAGAATGGCTCCTTCGCCGACGTCATTCGGACGGGCCTGGCCAACATATTCGCTTCAGCTACCATCACCACTGACATGGGTGGCGGACAAAACTGCGACATAGGCTTTCGGTATAAGAGCCTGGCTTGGGCCGATGATAGTGAGGTAGTCTCAGCCTACACGGGGGAAACCCTGCTTCGCATCCTTGATGCACACTACAGAGGAGCCCTGCTTGCTTGTTCATATCTATTGCCCAACCAACCGCTGGGAGCAAAACTAGACCAGCAACGCACCCAATATCGAAAACTGTCCACGCCCCCAGCTGGAGGCATCTCCAAGGAGGACCTAAAGGAACTAGTACAGACAGCTGTCTTTAGCGCTACCCAAGCGAAGGATATTGCTGCGCCTGCACTATCTCCCCAATCGGATATTGATCTTCCTAAAACCGGCCTCTCCCAGAAGCCAGACGACTTCGCGCTCGTCATTGGAATTGAGAAATACTCGAATGATTTACCCGATGCACAATTCGCGGAACGGGACGCAGCCGCGGCGAAGAACCACCTGTTGGCGTTGGGCTACCCCGAACGCAATATCAAGCTCCTGACCGGCCAACGCGCCACGGGCACTAGCCTGGCCTCCTACATCGAGGATTGGCTGCCGCGCATGGCGAAGCCGGACAGCACGGTGTTCTTCTACTTTTCAGGCCATGGCGCGCCTTCGGAAGCCGGGCAGGCCTACATCGTCCCTTGGGACGGCAACCCAAATTTCCTAGAGAAGAGCGCCTATCCCCTTAAAAAGCTCTACGCTCAGTTGGGCAGCTTGAAGGCCAAACAGGTGATCGTGGCGCTGGACTCCTGCTTCTCGGGGACGGGCGGCCGCTCGATTCTGGCTGAAGGCACCCGACCGCTGGTGAACCAGGTGGACACCTCCGTCGGGTCGGGAGGCAAGATTACCCTGTTCGCCGCGGCCTCCCCAAAGGAAGTCACGGCCACGCTCAAGGAACAGGGTCACGGCATCTTCACCTACTACTTCCTGAAGGGTCTCGGAGGCGAAGCCAAGGGCAAGGACGGCTCCATCACCGCGCAAGGACTATATCAGTACCTCAAGCCCAAGGTCCAGGACGCGGCTAGCCGCCAGAACCGTGACCAGACCCCCGTGCTCGAAGGGGCCGCCGAAAGCGAGATCACTCGCTTCAAGTAGCCCCCGCGGAAGCCGCTCAGCTAACCCGCCCCCGACTCGGTCCAGGACCGAGTTAGTTCCATAAGTTAGTTGAGTGACAGGCACCGGAGCTAGGCGGGCTGGAGGTGCTTGGCGCAGGCGTCCCGGGCGGCCTTCATCTGGGCGTTGTCCTTGTCGTGGGACAGGTAGACATCGTACTGCTCGAGCGCGTTCTTCCAGTCCTTCTTGTGCTCGTAGTAGCGCGCCAGCCAATGGGCCTGGAAGGCCTCGATGGGCATCGTGTAGCCGTACTCGATCTCCAGCCCCAGGGTCTTCGCCTCCGCGCAGAACTTCCGGTACCGCTCGAAGCGCACCGGGTAGGTGTTGGTCTTGTCCCACGACTCCCAGAAGATGTCCGAGTCCGGACCCTCCGCCTTCACGGCGAAGATCTCCTTGTGCTTGTTGAGCGGGCTGGCGGGCTCGAGCAGCGTGAACGTGTAGCTCGGGTAGACCTTGGGCTTGTGGCCCGCGATGCGGCGCAGGAACTTGAGCGTCTTCTCCGCGTCCTCCTCGGTCTCGCCCGGGAAGCCGAACATGAAGTTCGCCTTCACCTCGATGCCGGCCACGCGGAAGTTCCGGACCACCTTCTCCATCGTCTCCACTTTCTGCCCCTTGCGCATGAGGTCGAGTACGCGCTGGGAGCCCGACTCCAGGCCGATCTGCACGTTGCGGCAGCCCGCCCGCTTCATCTTGCGGCAGATGTCCTCGGTCATCTCGGGCCGCACCAGGCAGTGGCAGTACTCCCAGGGCAGGCGTGCCTTGTCCGCTATAAGGCGGTCGCAGAGCCCCTCCAGAACCTCCATGTCCCCGTTGATGATGAGGTCGTAGAAGAAGATGCCGCGCGCGTCGGGCCGCAGAGTCCTCTGGTGCAGGATCTCGGCGTGGATGCGCTCCGCGCTCATGCTGCGGTAGCCGGGGGTCGAGACCCGGTACCCGCAGAACGCGCAGGAGCGGACGCAGCCCCGGCTGGTGGCCAGCAGGATGAGCCCGCTGTCGTAGTTCTCGTACTTGGACAGGTCGAAGAGCGTGAAGTCCGCGAAAGGCAGCTCGTCTAAGTCCATCTGGCGCCGCGCGCCGGTGGAAAAGACCTTCCCGTCCTTCATGACCCACAGCCCCTTGCAGGAGGAGGGGTCCCCGCCTTCGCCCCAGGTGCGCAGGAGCTCGGCCATGGCCTCTTCCCCGTCGCCCAGCACCACCGCGTCAGCCGCCCCGGACTCGAGCGCGGCGTGCGCCGCCTCCGCGGAGAGGGAGAAGTGCTGGCCGCCGAACACCACCTTGAGCCCCGGCACGGCCGCCTTCATCAGGCGGGCCAGCTCCTGGCTCGCCACCAGCGAGGTGGAGTTGATGGAAAAGCCCACCACGGCCTCGCCCGCGGTCTTGATGGGTTCGATGTACTCGGAGGCGATGAAGTCCTGGTTGGCCTCGAGGTAGGGCTTTACCCAATCCGGCCGGGTCCATTGGCTGGAGAAGCCGGCCTCGAAGGCGTAGAGCCGGTTGGGGTCTTTCAAGTACAGCCCCAGGTTCACGTCGAAGGCGTGCACCTCGTGCCCCTGGCCCTTGAGATAGGCCCCCAACTGCGCGATGCCGATGGGCGGGGTGATGCCCCATAGCGGCGCCTGCACCAAGAATAACTTCATCTGTGTTCTCCTTCGTCGTTGGATAGCGTCAGGTCCGGCGCGCACCAGCGGTCGAGCCAGCGCGTCTCCTGCCCGACGACCATGCAGCGGTCGCACGGGCAGGGCTCGTAGTCGCAGGCCGCCGGAGCTTCGAGCAGCTTCAAGTCGTCGTCCAAGAACAGGTTCCCGAGGTAGAGCTTCTCGGACAGGAGTTCCGCGGGCCGCTCCTTGGTCGGCTTGGCGCAGCAGCGGTAGGTGTCGCCGTTCACGTAGGTCTTGGCGTAGTAATGCCCCATGTGGCAGTGGACCGGAGGACGCTTGGGCGTGGTGGCCACGAGGGGCGGAGCCAGGTGCGTCCCGCGCTCTTCCTGGATCTTGCGCAGCTGCTCCTCGGTGCCCGTGCGCATGGCGCTGCCCTTCCACTGGAAGCGGCCGCGGCTGATATCCGCGTCCGGCCCGCCCAAGGCCAGGGCCTCCTCGATGAGGCCGAGCTCCGCCTCGGTGTAGGACTCGGGGTAGACCGAGCACTTGCGGTACACGCCCTGGAATGGCTGGACATAGAAGCGGATGCCGTGCTCGTTGAAGGCCTTCTTGTAGCGCGCCATCTCGGCCAGCTGGTCCGGGTAGGCCACGTAGTTGATGAAGAGGTCGGACACCCGCCGCTCCTTCAAGGTCAGGCATTTGCGCAGGAACGAGTCGAAATCCGAGAACTGAGGGTGGAACGACGCGGAGATGCGCACGCGTTCGAGCTTCACGAGCTTGGCGAAGCGCTCGGCGTCCAGGGAGAGGTTCGTATCCAGGCTCACGGTGTGAATGCCCACCAGCATGTTGATGACGCCTTCCCAGCCGGGATAGGAGGTGCACTCTCCCCCGCTGAGCTCGATGTGCACCGTGCCGTAGAGGTCCTGGATGCGGCTCCAGACCTCGCTCAGGCGCGCCAGGCCGGGGAAGACGTTCATCGCGTGGTGGCGCTCCCAGCCCAGGCAGGTGTAGTTGCAGTAGGAGCAGCGGAAGTTGCAGGCCAGCACCATCTCCCAGTTCCAAAACACCGGCATGGCTTCCAGAGTCCTCATGACGCGAGATGGTCCGCCTTGGCCTTCTTGAAGGTGGCCGTGGCGATGCCGCTGTCCTCGAGCCAGCGGTTGAAGTCCGCAATGCGCGCCGTGCGCACCATGTGGTGGTTCTTTCCGTCCCGGGACTCCCAGAGGTTCCCCTGCCCGCCCGGATCCAGGCGGATGTCGAACGCCTCGGGGTGGGTCTCGAGGTAGTTGCTGTTGCCGATCCAAAGCTCGCTGGGCGGCCCGATCTTGCTGATGAACTCGCGATTGGCGAGCAGGAAGTCCTTGGTATGCTGATAATCCTCCTCGCTCTCGCCGGGGAAGCCCACGATTACGTTGAGGATGGTCTCGATGCCGGCCGCGCGGCAGGCGCGCAGGTTCTCCTCGGCGAACTCGATGAGGTAGCCTTTGCGCATGAGGCGCAGGACCTTGGGCGAGCCGCTCTCGAAGCCGAAGTCGAGGCGCTCGAGCCCGGCGGCGCGCATTTTCCGGAGGAGTCCCTCCCCCATGTCGGGACGGAACACGGCCGAGCCGCCCCAGGTGAAGCGGCGCCCGCCGGCCAGGACGCGGTCGCAGAACCCCTCCAGCTCGCGCAAGTCCAGGTTCAAAGCCGAGCAGTCCGCCTCGAAATGCCGCAGATCCGAGCGGCGGTCCATCTGCCACGCGATCTCGTTGTAGATCGCTTCGGCCTTGCGGTGCCGGTAGCTGCGCCAGCTCTCGTAGATGTTGCAGAACACGCAATGCCGCAGACAACCCCGGTTGAAGGATACCGGCAGGGTGCCCTTCATGAAGTACCCGTCCAGGCGGAACTGCGAGAAATCCGGGAAGGGCAGGGAATCGAGATTCACGAGCTCCGGCCGGGGCCCGCCCCAGCCCTCCCGGGTCCGGGCTCCGGGCACGCGCAAAGACGCGCCGCGGGCCGCGGCCGCGACGACTTCGGCGAAGGTCTCCTCCCCCTCCCCGACGACCAGCGCGTCCACGAAGTCCTTGCCCGCCAGGAGCTCCGCCTTGAAACCGGCCTCGGGCCCGCCCAGGACAATGCGGGGGAATTTTCCCCGGGCCCGGATGCGCCGGGCCAGCTCCAAAGTGCAGGGGGCCGTGCAGTTCCAGACCGTGAACCCGACGAGGTCCGGCCCGGAGCGCAGGATCTCGTCGACCATGCCCTCGAAGAGCTCGGGGTGCTTCTTCGCGTAGTCGTTGACGAAGGCCGGCGAGCCCCACATGCGCTCGACCTCGGGATAGGGGACCTCGGCCTCGGTGTTGAGGTCGAGCACGCGGGCCTCGTGGCCCCGGTCCTGCAGCTGCGCGGCCAGGTACCCCATGCCCAGGAGCGGACAGCGCTTGATGAGGATGGGCGCGGCGACTAGAACGGTCTTCATGGGCGCACCTTGACGCAGGGATGGGCGATCTTGGGAATTGAGCGGTCGAAAGAAGGCAGGCGCGAGCGCGGGATCTTATCCGCGAAGATCCCGGCCTCGCGGCAGTGCTTCACGAAGGCTTCGGCATCGGACTCCAGGCCGCAGACGGGCCAGTAGTGCAGCGGCGCGGCCATGCTGGCGCGCAGGGTCAAGGCCGTCTTCGCCGCGTCGAAGGCGCCCGTGTTGTAGATGTCGTCGACCGGCAAAAGCGCGATGTCCGGGGCCAAGCCGTGGATCTCTTCGATCTCCTCGCAGTCCCCAGCGTGGTAGAGGGTCTTGCCCTGCACCGTGACCAGATAGCCCAGCCAGCCCTTCTCCTTGGGGTGGTAGCGCTTCTTGGTGCCGTAGGCGGGCAGGGCGCGCACCTTGATGCCCGCCAGGATCTTCTCGTCGCCGGGCCGCAGGGCCACCCCGGGCAGATGCAGCTTGCGCAGGACGTCCGGCGGGGCGGCGATCACGGTCTCCTTGCGGAGCACGCGGGCGATGCCGGCCAAGGAGCAGTGGTCGTAGTGGGGATGCGTGATGAGGATGAGGTCCGCGTGCTTGTGCGCGTCGGAGACCTCGAAGGGGTCGATGTAGATGTTGGTGGGGCCGTCCACGAGCACCCCGGAGTTCCCCAGCCAGACCAGGCTCTCGAAGAAGGTCCCCACGCGGCGGCGGACCTCGTAGCGGTCGGCGAGATACTGGAACTCCTCACAGACGCAGTGCTCCACCGGGCAGGGGGTCGGCGCTTCCCACATGCGGAAATCCGCGTCGAAGAGGTTCCCCACCCGGCCCAGTTCCCCCGCCCCGCCGCAGCGGTACACCTCGCCGTTGGGCTTCACGGTGGCGTAGACGCAGCCCGAGTAGCAGGCCCGGCCGCGCGTGTTCTTGCGGTCCACCACGTAGTCGCGCTGCTCCAGGCTGCCCAGGAGCCTGCCCAGGCGGTGGCGCTCCTCCTCCGAGTAGGACTGCGGATAGGACTTCCCTTCCCAGGTCCCCATGAAGGGCCAGACCTTGCAGCGCAGGTCGGACTCCTCGCAAGCCCGGTACCAGCCCTCCAGGCGCTCCAAAAACGGCGGATACGCGACCACGTGCACCGTGGTGTTCACCCCGCTGCGCTTGAGGAAGTCGGCCTTGCGGCGGACGTCCTCGAACTCGGCGTAGTCCGGGTGGAAGCTGACCCCGAAACAGACACGGGAGGGGTCCACGACCGCGGCCAAGGCCTCCACCTGCTCCATCTTAAGGTACATGTTCGTCGTGACCCCGACCCGGTGCCAGCGGGAGAGTTGGCCGATCATGGGGATGAAGCCCGGGAACAGCAGCGGCTCCCCGCCCAGCACGTCGATGTTGACCTCCCCGCAGCGCTCGTGAACGCGCTTCCAGGCCGCGATCCACTTCTCCGCGCTCGGGTACTCGGGAAATTCCCGCTCGAAGCCCTCCCACTTGCCGTCGAACCAGCAGTAGCGGCAGCGGTAATTGCAGCGGTGGATGATGTCCCAGGTGAAATCGATCCGCTTATCACTCATCGCGGGTTGTATAATACGGGCTCATGAAAGAGCGACTGCTCGCCGCGGCCCGTTTCCTGTGGTCCCACAAGCTGTGGTGGCTGGTCCCCATGGCCGCGGTGCTCGCCCTGTTCTTGGCCCTGGTCTGGTACGTGGCCCAGGGTCCCCAGACCCCCTTCGTCTACACGCTGTTCTGACCGTCTCCCGATACGACGACGGAAGCCCGGCCCCGAACCCGATCGGCCGGACCGCGCGGCCCTGCGGCCGCGCTTAGCGCTCGCGGCGCTGAATGTGGTCTGCGCCGCTCGCGAAATCCGGCCGACCGGGTCCAGGGCCGACCGTCGTCGTATGGCGGGAAGATTCATGGCAGGTAGGCTCCGGCTTCCTCGGGCGGCTTCTCGTCGGGGATGACCTTCCATTCGTCGCAGGGGCAGAGTTCGGCCTCGCAGGGCATCGGTCTTTCTTGAAGACGGAAAGCGGGGTCGAAGACGCTCCCAAAGATACCCGTGTCGCCGACCTGTCCGCAGCGGGTCGCGGCGCCGTCCGGCAGGATGAGGGCCGAGCGGTGCCCGGCCGTGCAGAGCCGGCCCTTGCGCCGCTTGCCCTCCACCCAGCCCGAGTCCAGCCCCAGGGCCCGCTTCTCTTCCCGGGTGTAGCCGTCCGGATAGTTGCGCCCGCGGTAGCCGCCCACGAAGGGGATCACCTTGAGGCTCTCGCCCATGGCGGCCAGCTTCTCCGCGTAGCCCGGGATGTCGGGGATGAACGGGGGATAGGCCACGAAATTGAGACACCCCAGGTTCACCTTCCTCTCGCGCAAGGAGCGCACCGAGGCCGTGAACTCGCCGATGAGCTGGTACTGGGGATGGAAGCTCAAGGACAGCGAGACCTTCTCCGGGTCCGCCGCGGCCGCGAACTCGTCCAGGCCGACCGAGGAGTTGGTCGAGACGTTGACGGGCCAATGGAGCCGCGAGAGCCGGCGCAGTATCTCCAGGAAATCCGGGTAGATGAACGGCTCGCCGCCCGTGATGGTCACGAAGGTCCGGCCGTAAAGCTCGTGGATGCGGGTCCAGATGCGCTCCCACTCGTCGGCGCTCCGGTGCGCGTTGCGCTGGGCGTACTCCATCCAGCGCCCGTCGAAAAAGCAGTAGGAACAGCGGTAGTTGCAGGCCCAGTGGATGTTCCAGGTGAGCCGGATCGGGAGCTTCTCCGTCATGGGCGGCGCATGGCCTCGTGGTACTCTTTCAGGATGAGACGGTCTTCCTTGTGCCGCCGGATGACGTGCGACTCCCACCGGTCGATGGCCGCGGGGTTCTGCCGCGGACAGGTCAGGAAGCAGCCCTGTCCCGCGGCGGCCTTCCGCCGAAGTTCCCGGTAAGCCGGGCCGTTCCAGATGGCGTCGAAGTCCTTCTCGGCGAGGCTCTCCGGGAAATCGCCGTACACGTCGCAGGGGAGGATGCGGCCGCCGGGGTTGACCATGGCCTGATGCCAAGGCTCGGGGCAGGGGTCGGAAGATCCGCCTGCGGCCGGGGCCGCGGCCCCGGGGCCCCGGAACTTGGGAGGCAGGTCCACCTTCACGCCCAGGTTCTCGGCGACCGTGCGAGCCTCGTCGATCATCCGGTTCGCCAGGTCCTGCTTGAAGAACAAAGACAGGAACTTCTGCTGAGCCTCGTAGACGTAGAAGTAGCCGGCCTGGATGCGGTCCACCCCGAGCTCCGCGCCGAAGCGCACGAAATCGGGCAGCTTCTCGACGTTGAGAGTGGTCATGATGAACATCAGGTTCAGGGCGGGGTTCCCCCCCTTGCGCCGCTGGGCCGCCAGGTAGCGGACGTTCTCCATGACCTGGTCGTGGAAACCCCGCCGGGTCATGAGCCCATGCGAGGCGGCGTCCGAGGAATGGAGCGAGAGCTGGAGCGTGTAGCGGCTGCCGGATTCGGCGATGAGCTCCCAGACGCGGCGGTTGGGGTGGGAGGCGTTGGTGGCGATGAACTTGTCCACGTGCGGGAAGCGTTCGTTGAAATAGCCCAACAGCCGCTCCGCCTCGGGCAGTCCCAAGAGCTCCCCCGAGCCGCTCAGGACCACCTCGCGGGCGCGCGTCAGGACCGGCTCCAGCTTGCGGCCGATGCCGGACTCATAATCGGCGAAATCGAAGACCGGGTAATCGTAGCCCTTGGAGCAGAACAGGCAGTCGGCGTTGCAGGGGGCGTTCACCTGCAAAAACAGGCGCTGGGGCGTGCTGGCGAGCAGCTCCCGGCGGTCCAGGTACTCCTGGATGTTGAGTCGGGTGTTCTCCGCCTGCGCGGCCTTGAGCTGGTCGTCGTCCGTTTTCAGCATCATCCCCTCATCATAGCGAGGAATTCCTCCACCCGGAGCTCCGCCGAGCGGTCCCACTTCACGAAGGCGCCGTCCGCCGTCCGCCGGAGCGTCGCCCGGTCGCGCAGGCCATCCACCGGGCCGTTCGTCCCGCCCTGGTGAGCCCCGGCGATGCGTTGGATATCGCTCGCGTAGCGGCCCAGCTCCTCGCGCATGGGCCGGCTCTCCGGGTCCAGCTTCAGGTACTCCAAGAGATTGCGCACCGCGGCCACGTGGTCGCCCTGGTAGCGGTAGAACTGCGCCAGGTTGGCGAAGCGGTCGCCTTCCAGGCTCCCGCCGATGCCCTTGTAGGGGTCCAGCCCCAGTTCGACGGCCAGCTTCAGGAAGCGCTGATAGCGGTCCAGGCGCACGGGATAGTCGTTCGTCCCGTCCACGGATTCCCAGTAGAGATTATGGAACACTTCCCCGTCCTCGCGCACGCCGAACTCTTTGCGGTGGGCGGCGAGATAGCTGCCCTCCTCGAGGCTGGTGAAGGTCGCGCTCCCGTAGACCCGGTCGAAGGAGCCCTGGTTGCGGCGCAGGAACTCCAGGGTCTGCTGGAAGTCCGCCTCGGTCTCGCCGGGGAAGCCGAACATGAAATTGCCGACCGTGAGGATGCCCGCGGCCTGGGTGTCCGCCAGCACCCGGTCCGCGACTTCGTCGGTGAAAGGCTTGTTCATGAGCTTGCGGACCCTGGGGGAGCCGCTCTCCACGCCGTAGATGATGTCGTGGCAGCCCGCCTTCATGAGACGGTCGAGCAGGTCGGGCGTCATCTCGGGGCGCAGGATGGCGTTGATCTTCCAGCCGAAGTAGTTCTGCGGGCCGTGCACGCGCAGGTCCTCGATGGCCAAGTCCGCCAGGCGCGAGAGGGCTCTTACGTCCCCGTTGGCCGTGAGGTCGAAGAACTCGAAATGCTTCTTCCCGGGGAAGAGCTTGCGCTGATGCTCGATCTCGGCCCAGATGCGGTCGCCGCTCATGGAAGCGTAGCCCTTCCAGAAGGGCGGGCAGGAGCAGAAGCGGCAGTTCCACACGCAGCCGCGGCTGGCCTGGATGGGGAGCCGGTCCTGTACGTCGTAGAGCTCGAGGGGCAGGCCGCAAAAATCCGCGAACGGGACCTGGTCCAGGTCGCGCAGGGGCTGGGACGGCCCTCCGTCCACCACGCGTCCGCCCTCCTTCGCCTTCATCCCCGGCAACACCGGGATCCCCCCAGTGGCTTCGAGCAGCGCCGCCAGCTCCGGCAGGGTCTCTTCCGCCGGCCCGCAAAGCACCCCGTCCACGGCCGGGTCGCGGATGATCCCGTCGGCGTTCTTGGGGATGAAGAGGTACTGCCCGCCGAACACGATCTTGCGCGACGGGTCCGCCTTCTTGACGAGCCGGGCGAATTCCAGGCTCGCCAGCTGGCTGCCGGAATAGACCGAGAAGCCGATGAGCCCGGCGTCCGTGCGCAGGACGCGCTCGAGCTGGGACTCGATGGGCTTGGAGTTGTCGCGGAAGAAGGCGCGCACCGTGTCGGGCTGGTTCCAGAACTGGAACTGCTCCCAGTTCCACAGGCTCTCGTAGCCCTTGGGCTGGCTCCGCGCCAGCTCGATGTTGAGGTCGAACACCGAGACTTCGTGCCCGTGATGGGACAGGCACCCGGCCGCCTGGGCGAGGCCCAGCGGCGGGTCCATGGTCCACCATACCGGGCATTGGATGAGGGCGACTTTCACGGCGCCACCTGCCCTTTGCGATCCATCAGATCGCGGTCCGGCTCTTCCCACGCGGACTGGTATTCCTTGCAGCGGCAATAGTCCACCACGCAGGGCTGGGCCTGTGCGTGCAGGGCGAAGTCCTCGTCGAAGATGCTGCCCAGGCAATGCGCCGGCTCGCAGAGCTGTCCGCAGCGGTAGACCCGGCCGTCCGCCTGCACCACGGCGTAGCGAGTTCCCGAGCCGCAGACCTTGCCGTTGATGGGGATGGGCTCGAGGTTCACGAGCTCGGGGCTCTCCGCGCTGCCCACGACGTCGGCCAGGAACTTCTTCTGCCCGGGGGTGTAGGCGAAGGGGTACTGCTGGCCCTCGTACAGGCCCCAATAGACCGCGAGATTCATGCGCACGCCGTGCTCGGCGAAGCGGCGCTTGAACCCGGCCATGCCTTCGAGCTGGGCCGGGTAGGCCAGATAGCAGACGTTGGCCACGAAGCCCGCCCCGCGCAGGAGGTTGACGTTGGCCAGGAACCGGTCGAAAGCCATGCCCGTAGGATGAAAGGTGCAATCGAGTTCCACGGCCTTGGGGTCCGCAGCCTGGGCGAAGCGCTCAAGTTCCTCGGTCATGGAGAGGTTCGAGGTGATCTGCAGGTCATGGAGCTTGGAGACCCGGGCCACCACCTCGGCGAAGCGCGGGTAGGTGAACGGCTCCCCCGCGGTCACGCGCAATTGGCAGCGTCCGTACTCGGCCGCGATGCGGGACCATACCTCTTCCCACTTCTCGGGCGGCTCGTAGCGGTTCTTCTTGGCCAGCTCGTCCCAGCCCGTCGTCGTGTAGAAGCAGTAGGCGCAGTGGAAGTTGCACCGGTAGTGCATGTCCCACGCGAACACCGCCCGCCGCCGGGGCAGGCGCGACTCCATGCTCCGGACCTGTGGCTCAGCCATGGTCCTCCAAGAGGGTGTGCGGGATCTGGAAGCGGGAGCGACCGATGGAGAAGCAGCGCTCGCAGGCGTGCTTGGAGTTGGGGATGGACTCGGCCTCGCGCCGGACGAAGCGCGCGATGTGCTCGCGGGCTTTTTGATAGGCCGCGTTGTTCCACAGCGCGTCGAACTCACCCTCCCCGTCGAACACGCCGAAATCGTATTCCTTCTCCTCCACGGAACAACAGGGGGACACTGAGCCGTCCGGGTTCACCGCGAGCCCGGCCCAGGGCCAGTTGCAGGGAGTCCGCTCCTCACGAGTATCCGCCTGATACACCTTCACGGCCACCTCGGGAGGCTTCTCGCCCTCGGCTTTGGGCTGGGACGCGTCCCAATGCCAGGGCGGGCTGTCCGGGAAAGAGTCGTAATCGTACAGGGCGTACTCGCGGCGCCGGGGCAGCCACTCGTCGCGGATGCCGGGCCGAAACGGGAGATAGGCCGCCGTGATGCCGGCATTGTCGGCTCCCAGAGCCAGGGCCGTCTCTTTGACCTGCTCGATCTCATGCTCGTTATGCTTGAAGACGAGGAACTGCCATTCGATGCGTGGGGTCGCGCTCGCGAGTTCCTTGCGCTTGGCCGCGAGGAGCTTCAGGTTAGCCGTCACCTTCGCGTAGTCCCCGCCCACGCGGTACTTGGAGTAGGTCTCCTGCGTGAGGCCGTCTATGGAGATGATGACCCGATCGAGCCCCGAGCGCACCAGCTTCTCGGCCGCGGCCTCGTCGAAGGCATGCAGGTTCGTGGAGAGCATGGTGTCCACATGGTGACGCTTGGCCTCGGCGATCATGGCGTAGAGGTCGGGGTTGAGCAGCGGCTCCCCCCAATTCATGAAGTCCATGTGGATAAGGGTCGCCCCCAGCGATCCCATGAGCCTCTGGAAATGGTCCAACCGGAGCATGGCCTGGGGGCGGACGTTGCGCCCCGCCCCCGTGGGGCAGAAGGGACAGCGGAGCTGACAGAAGCTGGCCGGGTCCACGGTCAGCCAATAGGGCTTGCCGCGCAGCCGGGTCGCCCCGCGGGACATCTCCCAGCCCACCAGCACGTAGTTGGCGAGCTTCTTCCACTGGCGGTCCCGGCGCAGGCGGCGCACCAGGCGCGGGTCCGTGCCCGGGAAGAGGGTCCGCATCATCAGGCGAGCCCCCGGGCCCGGATCTCGTCGATGAGCCGCTTCTGCGTCTCCGGGCGGTTGGTCAGGTGGCACAGGAGACTGTTTACGTTGTAGCCGCGGTAGTTCGCGCAGAGCGCGCACCAGGGCTGGGGTTTCCCCGAGGCCATGCCCTCCCGGATGGCGCGGTACACCGGGCCGTTGAACACGGCGTCGATGTCGTCGCCCTTCTGCAGGTTGCCGATGTGCTCGCCCCACATGCAGCAGGGGAGCGCCGGGCCCTGGCATTCCACGTAGATGTGCTCCCACGGGTCGGCGCAGACCGCTTTCGGGTCCCGGTCCACGCGGGGCTGGCCGAACTTGGGCGGCAGGCGGACCTGGAAATGCTCGAACTCCTCGGGGGCGGCTTGGGACTTGATGTCCTGGAGCGCGCGCTCCGCGGCCTCGATGGCGGCGTTGGTCTTCTCAGGCGCGAAGAAGCAGGAGAGCCCGATCTGGGCCGGCTCGTAGACCGTCACGTAGTTGCACTGCACCTCGGGTGCCTGCAAGTCCCAGGCCAGGCGCACGAAATCGGCCAGCTCGCCCGCGTTGCGGGTAGTCACGACGTCCACCAGGACCAGGTGCAGGCGCTCGCCGAGGTCGCGCTCCCTGCGCAGACGACAGATGGTCCGCACCGCGTCCACGACGGCGCCGAAAGCGCCCTTGAGCCCGGTGAGTTCCTCATGGAGCTCCGCCCGCGAGGCGTGCAGCGAGACCTGCATCACGAATTTCGAGCGCAGCAGCCGCTCGATCACGGCCGGGCTGAGCGGGGTACCGTTGGTGGTGAAGATCTTCCAGGTCTCGGGGATGGTCTCGTTGAGGTAGTCGAGGAGCTTCTCCGCGTCGGGGTGGAGCAGTACCTCGCCGAAGCCGGTGAAGGTCACCTTCTCGGCCTGCCGGATGAAATGCCCCATCCGGCCTTCGAAGAAGGTCTTGTAGGCCTCGAGGTCGAAGCGGGGGAAGCTGCTCGGCGGGCAGAACACGCAGCGCGCGTTGCACGCGTTGTGCGTGCCGAGCGTGACCAGCCGCGGGGGCGCGCTGAGCACGACTTTGCGCGCCTCCAGCTCGGAGGCGTTCACCTTCATGCTCTCCTCTCGCGGCAGGCGCTTCAAGGCGACCGTCTCCTGGGTCGTGCCGGGTTCGTTCATGCCGCCGCCCCCTCCTGCGGCCGCAATGCCGCGCGGCAGGCCGCAAAGCCCTGCCGGGCCGCGTCGCGGACCGGCTCCCGCCGCATGGAGCGGCCGTAGCAGCGGGCCGCGCGGCTGAACTCCCTGCGGTGGCGGTGATATTCCCCGAGCAGGAACCACTTGTCGGGCTTGACCCGGAGCACTCCCGAGGTCTCGGGCAGGCCGAGTTCCAAGGCGAGAGCGCAGAACTCCTCGTAGCGGCGGAAGCGCTCCGCGTAATCATTGGCCCCGCCGTCCGCGCTCCAGAAGAGGTGATGCTCCCGGCCCGCTATCCCGAAACGCTCCGGCTGTTCGTAGAGCGCGGTGTGCTTGTCGAGCACCGTGAAGGACTGGCTGGCCAGCACGCTGTCGATGTGCGGCCGGCAGCGCACGAGGAAGCGCAAGGTGGCCGCGAAATCCTCCCGGGTCTCGCCGGGCAGGCCGAACATGACGTTCACCTGGGTGCGGATGCCGAGGCGCGCGGCCGCGCGCAGGGCGCGGAAGGCGTCGTCGTCGGAGAAAGGCTTGTTCATGGCGCGGCGCAGGCGCTCGGAGCCCGATTCGATGCCGAAGCCCAGCCAGCCGCAGCCCGCGGCCGCCATCTTGCCCAGGAGGCGCTCGTCCAAGGACGGCGCCACGATGGCCTGCCCCTCCCAGCGGATGCGGAGCCCCGACTCGGTCACCCGGTCGCAGAAGCGCTCGAGTTCCTTCGGGGCGCCGTTGAGCAGCGAGCCTATGAAATAGAACCGCTCGACCTGGGGGTAGAGCCGGACCTGCTCGGAGACCTCGCGGAACATGCGCGCGCCGGTCATGGAACGGAACTCGCGCCAGAACTGCCACTCGCTGCAGAAATGGCAGCGCCGCACGCAGCCCCGGCTGTCCATGATGTCCAGCCTCCCGGCAGAGTTGTAGCGGCGCGCGCGCATGTCCTCGGCGAAATCGGAATAATCGGGCAGGGGCAGGGAATCGAGGTCCGCGACCAGCGGAGCGTCGCCGCAGTCCCGGACGCTCCCTTCCGCGCGGAGCATGAGGCCCGGCGCCGGCGCCGCCTTGCCGTCGGACTTCACGGCCTCCAGCAGCCCGACGAGCACGACTTCCCCCTCGCCCACGCACACCGCGTCCACCGCCGGCTCGGCGGCCAGCGGCCCGGCGGCCTGGGCGCGGGAGCATTGCGGGCCGCCGAAGACCACGACGCGGGAGGGGTCGCGCCGCTTGACCCGGCGGGCGAGCTCCAGGCTCATGAGGAAGGAGGTGGTGTGCACGCTGAAGCCCACGACGCGGGCCCCGCTCGCGAGGATGCCGTCCACGAAGCCATCGAGGAGGGCGGCGTTGTCCTCGGCCAGACGGGCCACGGCACCCGCGTCCTCCCAGAAGGTGTAGAAGTCCTTATCTTCCCACATGCGGCGCAGGGCCGGCGCGGCGTGATAGAGCGCGTTGTTCAAGTCGAAGCAGCGCACGGAGAAGCCGGCGCGCCGCGCAAAGGCCGCCAGGCAGACCAAAGAGTAGGGCGGGCATTCCCGCCCCCAGCCCGGGCACTGCACGAGAGCAAGGTCGGCGGAGGCCGAGGGGCCTCCGTCCCCGGAGCGCTGCCGTTCACCTTTCGCGGAGGGGGCGGCGGCTTCGCTCACGAGAGTTCCTCCTCCGGGAAGCGGCGCACGTCGCCGAACTGGTTCTGCAGGAAGGTGTTCGCTGAAAGCCGGGGCGAGGCCTGGTAATGATGGTGCAGCCCGATCCGGTTGCCGCGCAGTTCGCACCCGATCACGGAGGCGTCGGTCTCCCGCCCGACCCAGATCCCGTCCAGCACGCAGTCCCGGAATCGGCAGCGCTCGACCGAGAGGCGGCACGGCCCGTCCGACTTGACCCCCGTGGGGTTGCGGCGGAACACGCAGGAGCGCAGGAGCACCGCGCAGCGGTCCTCGAGAAGGACGGCCATGCAGTTCTCGGAGAAGCGAACGCCGAAGGCCTCCGCCCGGCTCCCCTGCCCGGCGCGCAGGGCCTCGGAGGATTGTCCCCGGAAGAGCCCCCCCCGCACCCGGCAGGCCGATTCCTCCTGGCACCAAAGCCCGATCTCGCTGGCCCGCCACAGCACGCGCCGGAACACGGCCCGGGTCCGGCCGGTCAGGACGGCGCCCCGCCCCAGATGGACGAGCCGGCTGTCCTCCACGACGGCGGAAGCCGCGCCTTGGAGCGCCAGGCCCTGCGGCGTGTTCTGCAGCTCACAGGAGGAGAGGGTCAACCGGCTGGCGCCGCCGAAATCGAGTCCCAGGACGGCCTGCCGGTCGAAGGCGCAGTGCGCCGCCCGGACCCGCGCCGAGCCCTTGGCCGCCACGCCGCAGCGGTTGAACCCCAGATCGCAGCGTTCCAGGCGGAAGCGGGCGCTCCCGTCCCCGAACAGGCCGTTCTCGGCGTTGGAGCGGATGCGCGTGCCCGTCATCCGGATGCAAGCCCCGCCCGCGGCCCAGACGCCGTGCCCGCGGTTCTCCCGCAGTTCGCCTTCCATGAACGCCACGGTCGGCTCGCCTTCCGCGTAGGCCCCCGCCCCGTCGTTGCCCTCGAGCACGCAGCGCCGCAGCGCGGCGGAACCTCCGTCCCTGGCCCAGAGGCCGAAGCGGCTGTTGCCCGTGAGCCGGGCCTCTTCCAGGTCCAGGCGCGCCGCTTCCGAGACCCCGATCCCCGTGCCGTTGCCTTCGAAGCAGCCGCCCTTGACCGACACCTCCGCTTCCCCGGAGGCCGACAAGCCCTCGCGCTCGTGCCGCCGCACGCCGCAATGAAGCAGGGAGGCGACGGCGGTCCCGGAGACGCTCACTCCGTCGGGCGCCTCGCCGAATTCGCAGCGCTCCAGGCGATGCCGGCCCCCGGACAGGCTCGCGTTGCGGACGGTGTTGCCCTCGAAGCGGCACCCCTGGATCACGACCCGGGCCTCGCCGTCCGCGGCGAGGCCGCAGCGGTTGCCGCCGAAACGGCCGCCCGCGGCCTCCAGCGCGGCCCGCTCCGAGACGAAGACGCCGTTGTCCCGGTTCCCCCGGAACACCGACTCCTGGAAGCGCGCCGCACATGAGCCGCGCAGCCAGGCCCCGTGCCCGAGACTGCCGCGGACCTCGACCCCCCTGAGTTCGAGCGTCGCCGTGTCCGCGGCCGCGATGCCCACGCCGCTGCGCTCCACGGAGCCGCCCTCCAGCGCGACGCGGCAGGTCCCCGCCGCGGAGAGGCCCGTGCGCGGATGCGCGGAGAGCCGGCAGTCCGCGAGCGCGACGCGGGCGGACCCCAGGACGCTCACCCCCACCGGGGCCTCCGCCACCTGGCAACCGCGCAGGGAGTGCTCCCCCCCGCTGAAACTGGCTCCCCAGGAAACCTGGCCCGACAGCCGGCAGTCCTCCAGCGCGGCGCGGGACTCCCCCTCGCAGGCCAGGCCGCAGCCGCCCCCCTCCCACGAGACCTGCGCCGCCTCGAGGCGCGCGGATTCCGCGAGATAGGCGCCGTTGTGCGCGCTGCCGCGCAGAGCGGTCCCCTCCAGCCGGGCCGAAGCGGAACCCTTGAGCCAGAGGCCGTGCACCCGGCTGCCGCGGATCTCCCCGTCGCGCGCGCGCAGGCGGGCGTTCCCCCACAGGAGGACGCCGATCCCGTTGCCGTCGCAGACGCAGTTCTCCGATTCGAGCGCGGCCTGATCGGAGGCCGCCAGTCCCGCCCGCTCGTGCCCGGCGAAACGGCAGCCTGCGAGCGCGACCCGGCTGTCGCCTTCCGCGAACAATCCGTTGTCCCCGTTGGCATTAAACGACATGTCCCGGAGCGCCGCCCCGGCTTGCCCCGCCAGCCAGAGTCCGTGACCGCGGCTGCCGCGGATCTGCGCCGCGCGGACCGCGATCGAGGCCTCTTCCAGCGCCGCGATCCCGGTGCCGTTCCGCTCGCAGACTCCGCCGCTCCACTCGACCTTCGCGCGCTGTATGGCCTGGAGCCCGAACCCGGGCTGATCCGCGACGACGCAGTCCAAGAGCGTCAAGCTCCCGTCGCCGGAGGCCAGGAACGCCCCCTCGCGGCTCTCGCGATGGCCGGAGCCCGTGCAGAGCGCGGCGGCGGAGTCCCGCACGCAGACGCCCCAGCCCGCATGGCGGGAAATCGCGCCGCCCCGGAGCTGGGCCCGGGACGACTGTTCGAGCACCCACCCCGCGGCGCAGTCCTCGAAAACGGTGTCCCGGGCCTCCAGGCTCGCCTCCTCGCGCAGCCACAGCCCGGCCTTGGAACTCGCGCGGATGCCGCCGCCCGACAGGACGGCCCGCGCCTTCCCGCCGAGCGAGATCCCTTCCTGGGAGCCGCGGCACCGGCAGGACTCCAGCGCGGCGCGGCCGCCGCCCGCGAGCAGTTGGGCTTCACGGTTGTCCGAGAGCCGGCACTCCCGCAGGAGCAGGCGCCCCCGTCCGTCCACCGAGACGCCGCGCCGGTTGCGGGACAGGACGCTCCGCTCGATGGCTATCCGGCCCCGGTCCGTGACGTAGGCGCCGTTATGGGAGTTGCGCGCCAGGACCGAGTCCCGGACCCGCGCCGCGGACTCGTCCTTCACCCACAGCCCGTGCGTGCCGGAGCGGAGCACCCGCGAGCGGCCGAGGAGGAAGCGCGCCCCCTCCTCCGCGAACAGCCCCAGACCGCAGGCGTCGCTGAGATGCCGGACGAGGACGGCGCGGGCGGCGCCGCGCAGGAGGATTCCGACCGGGTACCCCGCGATGACGGAGCGCGACAGCCGCGCGGCGGCGGAGCCTTCCAGCCGGACGCCTTCGCGCAGGCCGGGCGCGCCCGCGGCCCGTAGGGCGCAGCGGACGAGCCGGGCCCGCGCCGCGCCCTTGACGAGCACGGCCGTGCGCGGCCCTGCGCAGAGGCAGTCCGTCATCGCGACGAAGGACCCCTCGTGCGCCGCCACCGCCCCCCACCCGCCGCGGCAGGAGACCCGGCGCAGGACGGCTCTCGCGTTCCCCGCGGCGAGGACGGCGTAGTCCGGACCGTCCGCGAAGGCGCAGTCCGAGAGCTCCAGCCGGGTCCGGTCCAGACACTGCAGGGTCTGCCCCGCGAAGGAGGCATGCGCGACGCGATGCTCCCCATCGCCGAGGAAGGTCAGGGAGGCGGCTCCAGCCGAAGACTCGAAGCGGACCGGGGCGCCGGCTTCGCCGAGCACCCGCAGGGTCCCGTAGACCATGATCTGGCGCCGGTCCGGACCGGCGAGCGCGTGGCGGGTCCCCGACCAGGACCGCTCCACGCAATGATGGAACCGTTTCTCGCGCTGGAAGACCACCCGGGTCCCCGGGCGGAGGACCAGCTCGGCGCCCGGGAGCACGACGAGGTCCCCGCAGATCCGCACCTCGCCGGACAGCACGCGGATCCCGCGGATCTCCCCGGCCAGGGTCTGGGCGGTCCCCTCGTCCCCCGCGCTCTCGCGGACGGCGCGCAGAGCATCGGCGTGCCGGAGTTCCGAATGGCGGGCCAGGCGCTCGAAGGCGAGGTCGGGCAAGGCGCGCAAGAGCGGGCGCAGGAAACGCAGGTGCGCGGTCTCCAGGAAGGCGAGCAGGCGTCCCGTTCCGTCGCGATCCAGGAAGCCGCGGGGCGCCCGCACCGCGGCCCAGCGCAGGGCCCACAGCAGGGCCTGCGCCGCGCGGAACGCGGCCGCGCAGGGGTAGGCGTAGGCAGCGAGCAGGAGACCGGTCAGGCGCGCCACGGGACAGCCCAGCCAGACCTCGCGTCCACCCCGCGCGACGCTCCGCGCCAGGCCGATCCACGACTCCCGGGCCGCGGGAGGGTCGGGCAGGAGGCGGAAATCCCCCTTGGTAAGCAGCGCCCCGGCCCAGGGCAGGGGCAAGAGGACGCGATGCGCCACCACGGGGGCGTCCTTGCCCCCTAAAAACAGCAAGAGGTCCCCCGGGACCGCCGCGCGCGCCCCCGGGTCCTTGGTCAGCTCGACCACGAGCCGGTCGCCCGTGCGCAGGGAGAAATCCATGGAATCCCCGCTCACCTGGAAGCGCCTGGGCGCGCCCGGGGAGACGGGTTCCGCCGCGGGGGACGGGCTCAGATGAAGTTCCGGTGCTCCCATTCTCCCTCGTCGGGCGCGTCCTCGAGCCGGCGCTCGCCCCGCTTGAGGTCCCAGAGGATGCCGTTGAACGAGTCGCAGCGGCACAAGGGCGGGCAATCCCGGAAATCCACGGAACGGACCACGGCCTGCCTGCGCTCCGAGTTCCAGACGCCTTCCAGCGTTTCGGCGGAGAGGTCGCCCAGGGCGTAGCGCTCCACCCCCCGCATGTGACAACAGACGTACATCTTCCCGTCCGCCGCGACCACGGCCGCGAAATGCTGGCCGTAGCATTTCCCGTACGAGCGCTCCGTCTTGCCCTCCGCGATGAGGCGGTACTTGTGCTCGGAGCAGACCACGCGGTAGTCGCCCGAGGAGAACGCGTCGCGTCCGCGCAGCATCTCCCGCAGGACGTCCCCGTCCGAGTGGTCGATCTCGGGCCGGCCGATCTGCCGCAGGAGCGGCCGGTACTGCGCGTAGTCCACGCCCAGCTCCCGGCCCAGCGCCGCGAAAGCGAACACGTCGGGGGCGGTCTCCCGGCTGGTCAAAAATCCCACGCCGACCGTAACCGCGCTCCCCAGCTCCCGCTTGCGCCGCACGAGCCCGCGGACGTTCTCGAGCACCGCGGCGAAGGCCTCGGGGCCCATGCCGTGCGTGAGCCGGAACATCTCCGGGGTCGCCGCATCGAGGCTGACCCGGATCCAGACGCAGCGGCGCAGGAGCAGGTCGGCGGTCTCGGGGCGCAGGGACTGGGCGTTGGTGATGAAGCCCACGTCCAGTCCCAGCCCCGCGGCGTATTCCACGGCGCCCGGTGTCGCGGGGTTGACCAGGGGGTCGCCGCCCCCGGTGAAGGTGAGCCCGCGGCCGCCCAGGTCCCGGATCTGCAGGATGACGCTTTGGGCCCGCTCCAAAGACATCGCGGCCGCGTCGCGCTCGGGATAGAACCCGAAACAGCCGGGGCAGCGGTGGTTGCAGACGTTGGTCATGTCCAATTCGTAGGTCACCGGACGCGAACGCCCCGTCCGCATCCACTCCTGAACGCGGTCCTTGTGCCCGAGGATCTTATCCGGGGCGAACGGCCGCGGCCGGGACCCGGTCCCGGCAAGCATCCCGGCAGCGCCGGCTCCACTTTTCCCAGTAGAGCTCCCGATTGCCTTCCCGGAGTTCGTCGTACCGCATGTTGACATAGCCGCGTCCTCCAAAATGGTGCACGTAGACGGCCTCCGCGATGCCCAGCTCGAACCCGGCCAGGCGCAGGCGCAGGCAGTAGTCGTAGTCCTCGAACCCGCCGGGGCCGAAACCGTCGTCGAGCAGGCCCACCCGGTCCGCCGCCGCGCGGGGGATGAGCACGCAGAACCCGATGAGGCTGGGGACCAGGCGCACCCGGCCGCGCCGCGGCGCCGCCCAGGAGCGCGCCCAGCGGGGGAGCTCGCCCAAGTCCCGGTAGCGGGGCGGCCAGAGCACCTGCGGTCCCGCCGCGTGGTTGGTGTAGGGGCCCAGCATACCCAGGTTCGGCCGCGCCTCTGCGCAGGCCGCCAGTTCGTCAAGCCAGCCCGGGGTCACCACCGTGTCCGCGTTGAGCAGCACCAGATGCCGGCCCCGCGCGGCGCGGACGCCCTGGTTGTTCCCCCCGGCGAAGAAGCGGTTCTCCCGGTTGCGCAGGATGCGCACCGGCCAGGGATAGGTCCTGCGGATGCGGCGCAGGTCTTCGATCACACCGTCCTGGGAGCCGTTGTCCACGAAGACCAGCTCGTGGGACATGCGGGTATGCCGCCGCAGGCTGGAGACGCAGCGGGCCAGATACTTCCGGTCGTTGTGGCAGAGGATCACGATGCTGACCACCGGGCGCGTCATGGAGCCGCTCCCTCTTTGAATAGCGGCTCCAGGATGGGGTTCATGATGCACAGCAGGCAGCAGTGGCAGCGGCCCGAACGGATGAAGCGGCGCTCGGACTCCGCCTCCGCGCCTTTCCAGACCGCGTCGAGGCCGCGCTCCCGGACGTCGCCCGCCTTCCGGTGTTTGTTTACGGGGCAGAAGAAGAGGTTCCCCTCCGGGTCGAGCATGGCATAGCGCTCCCCGGCCAGACAGTCCGCGACGAAGCGGCGCGGCCGCAGGCTGTAGCGGTGGAGCAGGCGCCAGTAGTAGAGCCGGGCCCAGAGGCCCGCGGAGTCCGCCTGCCGGCCGTCGAGCAGCCGGCGCATCGCCCCCTCCCGGCGGCAGAGGTCCAGGACTATCCGGTCGATGGAGGCGCGCACCGCGTCCAGCTGGGGCTTCGTCCAGCGGAACGGCTCGGGGCCGTCGAGGCCTCGGTGGTTCACGACCAGCTGGGCTCCGAACCACACGCCGAGTTCCTGCGCCAGCAGATGGGCGTCCCAGAGCTCCCGGTAGTTGAGGGGAGTGATCGTGAAGTTGCAGCTCACCGGCACGTCCGGGAACTCCCCCCGGACCATGGCGACCCCGGCCAACAGCGCGCCAAACGCTCCCTGGCGTCCCCGCACCCGGTCGTGCGTCCCGGCCAAGCCGTCGAGGGACGTGCCCAGCCACAGGCCGCGGACCCCGCGCGCCCGGAGGCGGAGCAGACCCGCGCGGACGCGGCGCGGATCGGAGAGGTTGGTCAGCACCCCGACCCGCGCTCTCGGGAAGCTGTCGGACAGAAATCCCGCGATGTCCGCCAGGTCCGGGCGCAGCCAGGGCTCCCCGCCGGTGAGGACCACCACCTCAAGCTCCCCCAGGAGCCCGGACCCGGAGACGACCCGCCGGATGTCCGCCAGGGTCATCTCCCGCTTCACGGAAGCGGGGGAGCGAGCCGGAATGCCCCAGTGATGACACATGACGCAGCGCTGGTCGCAGCGGTGGGTGAGCTCCAGGTGCAGTTCGCGGATGGGTCCCGCCTTCTTGCGCGCCTCGACGCGCCGCTGCCCGCGCTCGGCCCACAGGTCGAGCCGGCGCGTGATGAAATCGCTCTCCGAAGCGGTCGCGATCACTGCGGGGAAGCCTCCGGGACGCGGGTCCCCGCGGCGACGCGATAGAGAGCCAGCAGCTTGTCGCAGGAACCCCTCCAGTCGTAATGACGGACGACCTTCTCCCGGGCGCTCGCGGCCATCCGGCGCCGGAGGCCCGGGTCTTCCAGGAGGCGCAGGACCTGCCGGGCGAAGGCCGCCGGGGTGTCCCCCACCAGGAGGTCCATGCCGGGCCGGAACTCGGGGATGCCGCGCGCGACCACGGTCGTGGCCACCACGGGCAAGCCGCGGGCGAAAGCCTCGAGCACCTTCCCCTTGATCCCGAACCCGAGGCGCACGGGGGCCGCGAACACCTTGGCCCGGTCCAGGTGCGCCCGGATGTCCGGGACCGTCCCGGTGACTTCGACTCCGGGGCCGGCGAGCCGGAGCACCGGCTCCGTCGGGGCGGAGCCGATGAGAAGGACCGAGGCCGCGGGCGCGCGTGCCCGGACCCGGGGCAGGACCTTCCGGCAGAGCCAGAGCGCCGCGTCCTCGTTGGGATAGTGGGGATAGTGCCCCACGTAGGCCATGTCCGCGGGGCGGGGCGTCCCCTCCTCCTCGGGCCGGAACTGGAAGCGCTCCAAGTCCACGCAGGTCTGCACCAGGGAGACCTTCTCCGGCGGGACCACCTGGGCCAGCCGGCCCCGGTCCTCGGGGGTCAGGGCGATGAGTCGGTCGAAGCGGCGGCATATCGCGCCGTGGTAGCGCCGCGTGCGCAGCCACTCCCCGACCTGTCCCCAGCGCCGCAGCCCCGTCCATTCCCGGAAATACGAGCGGAACAGGGAGAGGTGGCTGAGGTCGTGCTCGGTCAGGAAGGTCGGGACCCCCCCGGCCGCGTCCACATAGGACGCCATCTGGAGGAACTCGATGTGCACGATGTCCATCCGCCCTTCCGCCGCGAGCCGGCGCAGGAGCACCGCCATCTCGTCGGAATACCACTCCCGGGCGATCTGGGGCAAGCCGGGGGGCGGATGGCTTGAATCAGTGCTCTCCTTCGGCACGGAGTGGACCTCGGAGAACAGCGAGCGCAGGGCCATCGCGGAGGCGTGCTGCTGGAAGCGCCGTTCCCCGGTGCGCCGCACGAACGTCAGCAGGGAGAAGTCGCAGTGCTCCTTGAGCCGGCGGACGATGGAGTATATGCGCAGGACCCCGCCGTTATCGGGCGGGAAAGGCGGGAAGGGGGTCAGGAGGAGGACGCGGGGCTTCACTGGCGCGCCGCGACCGTCCTGGGGTCCGACCGGTAGCCCTCGGGCTCCAGCGACGTCAGCAAGGACTCCATCAGCTTGAGGCTCCCCTTGCACCATTTCTCGACCAGAAGGTCCCGGTCGGCGGCGGCCATGGGGCCGCCGTCCTCGCAGGAGCCGGCCGGCCTCCTCTCGCCGGAGAGGACCGAGTCTGCTCCACCCCCCCGGCATAGCGCCAAGGCGTCCTGCGCCAGGAGCACCGGGCGGCCCGACTGCTGGAGCCGCAGGAAGTAGTCCTTCCAGGCGGGCTCGGCGCCGTGGAAGCGCTCGTCCAGGAGTCCGGCGGCCTCCCACGCGCTCCGCCGCAGGAGGAAGCAGCAGGAATGGGAGACGTAGTCCACCTCGTGCCAGCTGCCCTTGTTGCGCATGGCCCACGCCGCGGCGAAGAGGCTCTCCTTCATGGGCAGGGAGCCCTCGAGCCCCCGCTTCACGGCGGCGGCATCTAGGGGGACGGCCGCGCCCGCGTAGGAGAGGACCTGCATCCCCTCCAGGAGGGTGCGCAGGAGGTTCCCGGGAGAGGCCACGGGATGGAGGAACACCCAGGCGTAGTCCCAGCCGGGCCGGGAGAGCGCCGCGTTCAGCCGCCGCACCACGCCCCCTTCCCCGTTCTCCGAGAGCAGGGCCAGCGAGGAACGGACTCCGGTGACCGACTGCACCGAGGCGGAGAGCTCCGCCCCGTCCGCGGCGGAGAGCCCGGCGCCGACGATGCGCACCCGGGCCGCAGGGGATCTCCGGACCGCGGACCCGCGGCGTACGCGGCCGCGGACCCAATCGCCCAGCGCCGCGCCGGAGGCGGCGGGAAGGACCTCCAGACGACCCTCCCCCAGGGAGAGCCCCCGTTGTACGGCCGCCCGCTCCGCCTCCGAGCTGAGCCAGACCCCGTCGGCGAGGCTCAGGAGGTTGCGCCACCCGGCCTTCACGCCTTGGCGCGCCGAGGCGGAAAAACGCTCGATGGGCTGAAGGACGGCCGCCGCGTTCGGGAAATGGCAGAACAGGAGCTGGCGGGGGATGAGCAGACGCAAGGGCCGGGCCCAGCGGCCCGCGACCTGCGGCCCCACCAGGATGGCCGCGTCGAAATGACGGCCCCGGACCGCCTGCTGGATGCGGCCGAAGAAGGCCGCATCATCGGGGCGGACCTCTCCCAGGAGCTCGACGCCCTTCCGCTCCAGACTCGCCTTCAGGATCTGGGAGGAGACCGGCGGGGAATGGGTGACGCAGGAGACCTGGGCCTGAGCGGCCAGGCCCGCGAGCAGGCGGTAGACCGCGCGGTCCCCGGACGGACCCTCCGGTTCCGGGGCATAAGGGAGGACGGCAAGGAAGGCTAGATCTCGGCGTTTCACAGGCCTGGTATTTTACTTAGTTACCGTCGAGGAAGGCAACGAAAAGCCAGAGGGCGCCGCCGAGGCGCTCCAACGCCCGCTTCAAGGAACGGGCGCCCGGCAAGGCCTGGACCTCCGGCCGCCAAGAGAGCGCGGGAGCTCCGAAAAGGACGGCGTCCTCCGTCGTGCGGGATGCTTGCACGCGCCCGCGCGCGCGTAAGATAGAAGGAAGGTCCCATAGGACTTCGGACAGCCCCCGCAGGTACTCCAGCCCGCCCCCCTGCCGCAGGGCGTCGAGCCCTTCCAGGGCCGCGTACGCCAGGTGCGCGGGCGCCAGGCGCAGGAGCGTGCCGGCGCGGCAGACCTTCAGGAGGGTCCGCCAGCGGTTGGGTCCCTGCCTCCGGCACCGCTCGCCGGACCGCCGCGCGCGCGCGGCGGCTTCCGCCTCAGAGCCCGGCAGGGGCTTATGGTGCAGGACGACCGCCTCCGGCACGTGGCGCAGGCGGCCTCCCAGCGCGCGCAGGCGCAGGGAGAAATCCAGGTCCTCCCCGCAGAAGAAGTAGTCCTCGTCGAAGAGCCCGGCCCGCAGGGCGGCGTTCCGCGCGACCAGCAGCGCGGATGTGGACACGGCTCCCGGAACGCGCGTCGGCCGGACGGCCTCCGCCTCCGGGGTGTGGGCGTTCTCCAGGCAGAGCAGGCCCAGGAAATGCGCGGCGCCGGCGTCGTAGTAGATCCGGCCCGGGTCCGCGGCGTAGACTATCCGCGGGCTGTAGACCTCGGCGGGATACGCGTCCCGCTCCCGGAGCAGCGCGTCGAGGCAGTCCGGGGCGAGGGCGCAGTCTCCGTCAAGCAGGAGTATCCAATCCCCCCCGGGCACCCGCAGGGCGGCGTTGCGGGACGCCGCGGGTCCGAGGTTCGCTCCCAGTTCCCGGACCTCCGCCCAGGGGCGGCTGCGCCGCACCCACTCCGGCCCGCCGTCGGTCGAGCCGTTGTCGAACACCCGCACCGCGCCATCGAGCGCTCCCCGCAGGGGGGAGAGGGAGTCCAGGACCTCCGGCAGTTCCCGGCGGTTGTCGTGCGTCGAGACGCAGACGTCGATCACGACGCGTCCGCCCCCGCCGCCGAGTAGGCCGCTTCCAGCCCGCGGCGCGCCGACTCCCAGGCCGAGGTGGCCACGCGGTCCCGGGAGGACTCCCGGCTCCGCAGTCCCGCGCCGCCTCCGCTCAGAATGCGCAGGAGCCCTTCCGCCAGCGCGTCGGGACGCGGCGGCACGAGGACCGCGGACCCCGCGTCCAGGAGCTCCTTATGGTTGGGCAGGTCCGTCGCGACGATGGGGGTCCCCGAGCCCACGTAGGCGTAGAGCTTCATGGGGACCGCCTTCTTCTGCGTCATGGGGGAAACGAGCACGTCGGCGGCCTGCATGAAGAGGAACGTCTCCGGGAAGGGACGCGGCCCCAGACAGCGCACCGAGTCCCCGGTCCCGAGCGCGGCGCAGCGCCGCCGCAGGGCCGCTATCTGCTCCTCCTGTCCCCCGATGACCACGCAGACGGCCCCGGGGAGCGAACGGAAGACGGCCGGCAGGGCGTCCATCAGCAGGTCCACGCCCTGATAGGGTTCCAGATTCCCGGCGTAGAGGACGAACTTCCGCCCCGCCAGGTCCCAGCGCCGCCGCAGGGCGTCCAGCTCCTCGGGGGGCGCGCGATGGCCGCTGAAGGCGGAAGGCATGGCCGGAGCGTGGTCGTAGAAAACGACCCGCCCGGGAGCGCAGACCCTGAGGGCGAAACGCCGGGTCTCCCGGCTGTTGGTAACCACGACATCGGCGCGGCGCAGCGTCAGGCGCTCCAGGGCCGCGACCCAGCGCAGGAGCGTGCGCCGGCGGAGGAAGCCGCTGCGCCGCAGGCGCAGGCTGAGCACGTCGTCCATGTCGTAGACCAGACGGAACCGGAAGAAGGGCTTGAGCAGGGCCGCCAGGATGGCGCTCTCCTCGCAGGCATGAACGAAGCGGTAGCCTCCGGACCAGAGCCGGCCCGCGATCCAGGGCAGGCTCCAGAGGTCCATGATCAGCTTGCGCTTGGACGGCCCGATGGGCACGTCCCGCACCCCGGGCAGGGCGGGCAGGCGCAGGATGCGCACGCCGGGCAGGGGCTCGGGATCCTCCCCGAAGGGGAAGGTCAGGACGTCCACCCGCTCGCCCCGCGCGGAGAAGACCTCCAGGCAGATCTGATGGGCTATGCAGATGCCGCGGAGGCGGAAGTACGGCTGGGGCGCCAGGAAGAGGATTCTCGGGGGCATCGACGGGAGTGTCTCGCTGCGCATTGTACATATTTGAAAACTGCTATCCTTTCACGCGATGGGACTTTTCAGTCGAGAATACCGGTTCCTGCTCTGGGAGCTGACGCGCACCGAGTTCAAGCTGCGCGACCAGGGGACCGTGCTGGGATTCCTCTGGACCCTGCTCCATCCCGCCCTGCTGTTCGCCGTCCTCTACATGCTCTTCCTCAAGTGGATGGGGAAGTACGTGGACCAGTACGCGGCCTACCTCATCGTCGGTCTGATCCAGTGGCAGTTCTTCGAGAAGGCGACCGCCTTCGCCCTGACCAGCCTGCGGCGCCGGTCGGCGCTGGTCCGGAACTTCAAGTGCCCGCACGACGTCATCGTCTTGTCCACCGTGGGCTGCGTCCTGGCCTCCTATCTGCTGGAGCTGCTGGTCGCGGCGGTCATCGTGGTCAGCCTCGGCCACTTCCCCTCCCTGCGCTGGTTCGCCCTCCCCGGACTGATCGCCGCCCACCTGGCGTTCACGCTGGGGGTCTCCCTGTGGCTGGCGCTCGCGGCCGTGGAATTCCAGGACCTCGAGCGCATCTGGACCATCCTGATGACCGCGGGCTTCTTCCTGACGCCGATCTTCTATCCTCTCGCCATCCTCACGGAGCGCTACCAGAAGCTGCTCGACCTGAACCCGCTGGTGCATCTCCTGAGCGCCTTCCGCTGGTGTCTGGTCCCCGACTACGGGTTCAAGGGTGCCTGGCTCGCCGGGGTATTCGCCGTCGGGCTGCTCCTGACGGTCGGGGCGCTGGTCGTCTACCGCCGCGCCGGACACTGGATCACGGAGAGGCTGCTGCGGCCATGAGCACGGGAGCGCGGGAGGCCGCCATCGCCCTGCAGGGAGTCGGCAAGTGCTTCCAGCTCTCCACCGTCAACGCGCGGGAAGGCTTCCTGGAGACCCTGGCCCGGCTGACCACGGGACGCTCGGCGCACAAGCCGCTGTGGGCCCTGCGCGGGCTGTCCCTGGAGATCGGGCAGGGCGAGATCCTGGGGCTCATAGGCCCCAACGGGGCGGGCAAGAGCACCCTCTTGCTCCTTTTGGCCGACGTCCTGAGCCCGACGGAAGGCTCCCTGACCGTGCGCGGGAGGACCTCCCTGTTCTTCCAACTCGCCACGGGCCTCCAGCCCAAGCTGACCGTCCTGGACAACTTCTCGGTCTGCGCGGCGCTTTTGGGCATGCCGCGGCCGCAGTTCCAGCGCCTCCTGCCCGACCTCATCGCGTTCTCCGGCCTGGGGGACTATCTGCACGCGCAGTTCGGCGAGCTCTCCACGGGCCTGGCGGCCCGCCTCGCCTTCGCCACCGCGATCCACACGGACCTCGACATCATCCTCGCCGACGAGATGCTCACGGTCGGGGACGAGGCTTTCCAGGGCAAATGCATCCGGGCCTTCAAGGAGTTCCAGGCCCAGGGCAAGACCATGGTGCTGGCCTCGCACAGCATGGAAATGATCCGCGGCCTGTGCTCCCGCGCCCTCTATCTGAACGCCGGCCGCCCCGCCTTCCTGGGGCCCGCCGAGGACGCCGTGGCGCGTTTCCATGAGGATATGCGTTTGGGCGGCTCCAACAATTGATAGAATATCCGGGCCTTTCGGGGCTGCGTTATTTTCGTCTATTTTCGCAAGGAGTTCTGCTTCATGACCAATAAGTTGTTCGTCGGCGGCCTGCCCTACGAGACGACCCAGGATGAACTGACCAAACTGTTCTCCGGCTGCGGCAAGGTGAACAGCGTCAAGATCATCATGGACCGGGAGACGGGCCGCTCGAAAGGCTTCGGCTTCGTCGAGATGGCCACTGAAGCCGAGGCGCAGGCCGCGCTCATGAAGCTCAATGGGACGTCCCTGGGACCGCGCCAGATATTCATCAACGAGGCCCGCCCGCAGGAGCGGCGCCCCCCCGGCAGCTTCCCCGTCCGGCCCGGCATGGGCGCCCCGCGCCCCGGGATGGACCGGCCCGGCGGCTTCGGTCCCGACAAGAAGTTCGGGGAGAAGCCCGGCTGGAGCCCCGAGAAGAAGGGCGACAGCTGGAACGGCAAGTCCAACAACAAGAAGTGGGGCGGCAAGAAGCGGAGCGGCAAGCACAGCGATTTCGACGGCGGCATGCGGGACGGCCGCGGCGGCGGCAAGCGCCACGGCAGCAAGCGGGACCAGTCCTTCGAGGGCTAGACTGGTTCGCCTGGTTCGCCTTGACAGTATCGGGCATTACAGCTAAACTAAAATCAGCGTCCATGGCCAACAAGAAGCATCCGGAAACAAAGACTCCGTCCGGCGGGAAGGAACGCCGGTACAAGAAGCCGACCCTCACCAAACACGGGCCCCTCAGCACGGAAGCGGCGGCGTTCAGCCTCCTGTACTGACGCCGGGTCCGGCGGGAAGCGCATCCCACCCAAGGTGAAGGTAGCCCTCCTCGCTGGTTCGACCTATTCCGACGCGACGACTCACTCCGTCTTCACCGGGCTCCGCTCAGCCTACGAGCGCGCCGGGCATGAGGCCTGGGTCGTCTCCCGGCCCGGCTCCGGCGACGGGCTGGCCTTCCCGCCGGAGTCCGCGGAGCGCCTGCTCATTCTGGACGCTCCCCCCCTGCGCCTCCCAGTCCAGCTCTGGGGCATCCTCCGCCGGCGCCGCATAGAGGTCGTGCACCTGCATTTCTCCGGCTGGTTCCGCTCCTGGCACCTGGGACTGCTCCCGCTCACCCGGCTGAGCTCCTGCCGCTGGGTCGTCACGTTCCAGGATTTCGGCCACCCCGAGCTCCCCCCCAACGACGGGTGGCGGGCGGCGGCCCTCGGACTGCTCCTGGACCGGGCCGGAGCGGTAACCGCCGTCTCCGATTTCCTGAAGGCGCGGATCACCCGGTCCCTGCCCGGACTGGACGGACGCATCCGTACGGTCTACAACGGGGTGCCCGACCCCGGGGGGCCGGGGCCGGCGGGCACCGGGCCGTCCGGCCGTCCTTACATCCTCTCCGTCGGCCGGCTCGCCCCCTACAAGGGGACGGACCTCCTGCTCATGGCCTTCGCCAAGCTGGAACGGCCGGACCTGGACCTGATCCTGTGCGGCGCCCCGTTCCACGGAAGCCACATCGCGGGACTCATCCACGCCCTCGGCCTCCGGGACCGGGTCCGCCTGACCGGGCTCCGGCCCCAGGCGGAAGTGCGCGCGCTCATGAAGGGCTGCCTGTTCTACGCCGCCGCGCCCCGGGCCGAGACCTTCGGGATGGCCGCGGCCGAGGCCCTTTCCTGCGGGAAGGCCGTGGTCGCGACCCGCACCGGCGCCATCCCCGAGCTCGTGACCGACGGGGTCAACGGCCTGCTGGCGGAACCCAAGGACGTGGACTCCCTCGCCGCGAAGCTGCGCCTCCTGGCGGGGGACCCCCTCCTGCGGCGAAGCCTGGAGAAACGCGCCGCGGAGTCGGCGGAGCGCTTCCGCTGGGAGCGGATCGCGGAAGAGTACCTGCGGGTGTATTAGGATTCCCGGCTGGCGGCGTGGTCCTGGAGCCAGGAGATCATCATCTCCCGAAAGGTCTTCATGAACAGGTCCCAATCCAGAGGCTTGTTCAGGACCCGGGTCCGCCGGTCGTCCTTGCCCACCAACTTGCGGGCCCGGTCGAGGTCCACCCCGGTGAGGATGATGACGGGGGTGTCGAAGCGCCGATGATGCCCTCGGATCTTGCGCATGACGTCGGCGCCGCTCCAGACCCCGGGCATGTTCAGATCGAGGACCACGAGGATGGGGTCCATGGTCTCGATCTGGACCCAGGCCTGCATGGCATCGACGGCGTGGGTGGTGAAGCAGCCCTCGGCCTCGAGGCGCATGCTCAGGAGGGACACCATCTCAGGATCGTCGTCCGCGATCAGGACATATCGCGGCATCAGGTCTCTTGGGGGATCTTGCCTTCGGCGGCCCGGCGGCGCCAGTACTTCTGACCGGTCTCGCTCAGGGTATGCACCGGGTCGTAGTACTCGTAGCGGCGGGTGAGCGCCTCGGGGTCTCCCGCCTCGATGCTGGTGCGGTAGTTCTTCGTCCAGTAGGAGATGCCGCGCTCGCGGTCGTAGGTGGCGCACTGATGCACCCAGCGCTTGCCCACAAACGGCACGTCGCAGGTGAGCCGGGGTGTGGCGAAGCCGGGGAGATAGCCCATGATATCGTGCTGGAGCTGCTGCGCCTCGAACAATGCCATCCGCCAGTGCTCCGCGTTGGGGATCATGTCGCAGAGGTAGAAGTAGTAGGGCATGATCTTGGCGTGGTCGATCATGGTGAAGCAGAGCTCGAGGAGGTCCTTGGCCGTTCCGTTGATGCCCCGCATCAGCACGCCCTGGTTGCGGACGTCCCGGACCCCCGCGTCGAAGAGCCGGCGCACCGCCCGGGCGACCAGCGGGGTCACCTGCCGGGCGTTGTTGATGTGGGTGTGCACGGCCAGGTCCACCCCGCGCTCGCGGGCCTTCTTGGCCAGCCGTTCGATGCCGCCGATGACGTCGTCCTGCAGGAAGTGCTGGGGGAGCCCCATGAGCCCCTTCGAGGCCAGCCGGATGTCCCGGATGTTCGGGATGTCAAGGAGCGCGCCCACGAAGGACTCCAGCTGGGCGATGGGCAGGTTCGCGATGTCCCCGCCGGAGACGACCACGTCGCGGATGACCGGGGTCTTGCGCAGGTACTCGAGCATGGTCTCGTAGCGCTTGGCCGGGGGCAGGCTGAAGCCCATCTTCTGCACCTGGGGGACGTTGTTGCCGACCAGGTCCATGCGCGTGCAGTGTCCGCAGTACTGCGGGCAGGTGGACAGGAGCTCGGCCAGGACCTTCGTCGGGTAGCGGTGCGTCAGGCCCTCGGCGGCCCACATCTCCGCCTCGTGCAGGCTGTCCCGGGACGCCAGCGGATGGCTCTCCCACTCCTTGAACCGGTCGCTCGCCATGGGGAGCATGTAGCGCCGCACGGGGTCGCCGCGCAGGTCACCCTCATCCATGGTGTTGATCATCTGGGGAGGGATGAGGATGGACATCATCGCGAATTCCTTCTGATCGCGTTCCATGTCGGCCGCGACCTCGTCGGTCAGGAAGTCGCCGAGCGCCGTCTTGAGCTCCTTGAGGTTCTTGACGGAATGCTGGCGCTGCCAGACCGCGTTCTCCCACTGCTCTTTCGTCACATCCTTGTAGCCGGGAAGGCGCCGCCAATCGGGCTCTGCAAAGGGGCGGGACAAAGGGTAGCGGAAGGGCTGTTCCGCGAGACGGGCGTGGGACTTGGTGGTTCGGACTGCTTTGGCCATATACCCTTTATAGCAAAACCCACGACGGCATTGCCATGCGCGAACCCCTGCGGTATAATGCTGGCCATGAGGAAATCGGCCGTCATAGCCGCCGCAGCAGCCCTTCTGGCCTCGCTCACGACAGGTGTCTCGAGCAAGGTGAAGTGGCAGGACGTCCAGGAGACCGTGAGCAAGGCCAAGGACCTCAAGGAGGAGCTGCACCTGGGGCGCGACAACGAGCGCAAGCTCGGGCGCGAGGTCTCCGCCTACCTGATCGCCAAATACGGCCTCTACGACGACCAGGACTCCACCCGCTACGTGGGGCTGGTGGGAAAGACCGTGGCCCGGCGCACCGGCCGCAACGGCGGCGACTACCGCTTCGGGATACTGAACACCAAAGCCGTCAACGCCTACTCCACCCCGGGCGGGATCATCTTCGTGACCAAGGGCCTGCTCATGCGCCTCCAGGACGAATCCCAGCTCGCCGGAGTGCTGGCGCATGAGATCGTGCACGTGGACCAGAAGCACGCCATCAAGGGATTCGTGAAAGCCAAGGCCCTGGGCGAGGTGGCCAAGAAGGTCTCGGACAAGTCCGCCTTCGACGAGGCGGCCCGCCAGCTCATCGAGGGGATCGCGGAGAAAGGCTTCCCCCGCGCGGATGAATACGCCGCGGACAAGGGCGCGCTCGGGCTCCTGCGCGCCGCCGGTTACGCCCCCCACGGCCTGGACGGAGCCCTGCAGCGGCTCTACGGCGGGAAAGAGGAGTCCCAGGACCTGCTGAAGTCCTGGAAGAGCATGCACCCGCCCTTGAGCGACCGTCTGGAGCGGCTGGATAAGCTGCTCGAGAACGTCCCCCCGGACGGCGCCACCCTCAAGAAGCGCTTCCGCGACGCCACCACCTTCTGACCCCCCCCCGTTTTCCCGTCCCGGGGATTAAGTTTCTTAAGTTATTTAGGTTGTTTCCCCAATAATAACTTAAGAAACTTAATCCCCGGGACCGTAAGACCTAGGAGTGTGGGCCGAACGCCCCTCCCTAGAGGGGGCGGTTGAGGCTATCCTTGCCCAATATGAACATGGGCTGGCTCCTCGCCTTGGTTTGGGCCTCGGCCTCGCCCTGCTCCGCGGCGATGGCGAGCCGGGCGGGAGCGGCGCCGGTGGGCGGACTGCGCCTGCCCCGGGTGGGCGGGCTGCAGACCTCGGGCGTCAGCCAGGGACCGCTGCCCTCGCTCGCCTTGAACTCATCCCTCCCCGGCGCCGGGACGCTGGCTCCGGCGCTGAGCCCCGACCCGAAGCCGTTGTTCGCCGCCGCCGGCACGGTTCCGGAAGCTTCCCCGCTGGTCCCGCTCCGCGCGGCCGCGGCCGCCGCCGCGCTCTTCCCGGATTCCCCAGCCATGCCTTTCCCCGCGGCCCGGGGTCCCCCGCGGTCCCAGGCGGAACTCCCCCCCGAACTCGCCGCTTTCTTCGCCGGCGCCAAGGCCGCGCCGGAGTCCCCGGAGACCCGGGACTTCCTGGTCTCGCTGCCCGCCCGTTTCGACGGGATGTCCGCCCCGGAACGGGGAGCGGTGCTGGCCGGACTGGAGGACGCGGCCAAGTCCGCCCCGAAGGCGAAGCTTCTGCGCCGGACCCTGCAGGCGCTGATCGTGCGCGACGAGGTGGAGCACATGGAACCCCGCCTGCTCGGCGCGGCGGTCTCCGCCGCCCGCCGGGAAGACGTGGCTTCCAAGACCCGATTCGAGGAGGTGCGCTGGTACCATCACTTCTGGGGCAAGATCGTGCATCCCGAGGCGGACGGGGTGGCCCAGCGCTCGGACCTGTCCATCAGCCTGCACGTGCGCCGGGGCTGGGAGAAGCTGCCTTCCTTCACCGCTTTCTACCGGGCGCTGTTCGCGCATGAGTACACGCACCGCCTGCAGTACGAGGGGCGCGTGACCGAGAAGCTCGGCGTGGAGATCCCTCCCGTGGCCGCGGAGATGCTGCGCGGCATCGAACTGGTGGGATTGGAGGGGCTGCGGCAGGGCTTGATCGGGTTCATCACGGAGAATCAGCTTTCCGGTTTCGACAACGGCCGGGCCTGGATGCGGTCCGCGGAGAAAGCGTCGTCGGGCGTCTTCTGGAAGGGCTTCCTGGCCGGAGCGGCCTATGAACTGGCCGCGCAGACGGGACGGTGGGCGGACGCCTGGCTGCTGCATAGGCTGGTCTCATCCGGGAAGTCGCTGCCGGAGGCCGAACGGACGGTCCGGGGCTCCGACCCCGCGGCCAGGCTCGCCGCCAGCAGGCCCGACGCGGTGATCTTCGATTGGGACAACACCTTGGTGGACGAACGGGGCGTCGTGGACGCCATCCGCTTGCGGCTGTTCCGGGAGCTGGGCGTGCCGACGCCGACCCGCGAAGAGGCGGACCGGGTCTGGCGTACGGACCGGGACGGCTTCTACGACCGGTTCTTCCCCGGCATCCCGCGGGACACGGTCAACAAGACCTATTTCGCGATCATGGAACGGATGCAGCCGCGCAACCCGCTCCTTCCCGGAGCGAGGGAGACCCTGGCCGCGCTCAAGCGCCGGGGCGTGCCTCTGGCCGTGGTGAGCAACAAGCCGGAGGCTCAGCTCCTGCGGGAACTGAAGGCCCTGGGCCTGGAGGACTTCTTCGCCTACGTGCAGGGGCACACCCCGGCGCGGGAGCTCAAGCCCTCCCCCCAGCCCATCCTGGAGGCCATGCGGGCCCTGGGGGTCGCGGGCGGGAACGTCTGGTACCTGGGCGACGAGCCCGGCGACATGGCCGCGGCGCGGGGCGCGGGGGCGCAGGGGATCTTCCTCGGGACGGGCGACCTCCCCCGCTTCCTCTCCTCCGTCGTGAAGAAGCTGCCGGAGTAGGCCGCCGCCTCGCTCAGACGCTGCGCAGCGGAGCGCTGAGCTCGTTGAGCATCAGCGAGATCATCAGGATGAACGCCGCGTGGGAGATCTGTATCCCCCACTCCAGCGGCGAGTGCGGCCCGGTCAGCGCCTGGACCCCCAAGAGGAGGACGCAGACCAGCAGCGCGATCCCCGCGGTCCGGACGCGGTCGGAATACAGGGCCGTCGCAAACGGGGTCAGCGCCAGGAGCAGCCAGACCGACGGCCACTGAGGGCCCAGCAGCCACAGCAGCAGGGTGTTCGCGGACAGGTTCACCGCGAGCCGGGCCCAGATCAACCGCGACGAGGGCGCCGCGACGCGCGCCAGGTAGGCGTTGGCTCCGAGGTTGAAGACGACCCCGAAGGCGAGGATGCCGACGGATAACCAGCGGACCGCGCCGACCGGCTGGGTCACGAGGATCCCCATGGAGACCAGGAGTATGCCCAGCGGCGTGGCGTAGCGGTTGACGGTCCGGCCGCGCCGGAGCAGCTCTTGAGGCGGAATGGATTGGAGGGTCATGGCATGCTCCTCAGTATTGGTTCCAAACGACATTCTTGACGTCGGTATGGGTGCAGGAGACCCAGACCCGTCCCGCGTCGCCGCCCAACGCGACGTAGGCCCAGGAGCCCTGGTCGCCGGCCGCATCGTAGGCCGGCGGATAGGCGACGTTGCTGGAATTCCCATGCGCGGCGGTATAGAGCGGAGTGATTTTTACATAGTACTTGCTGCCGGGAGTGGTGAACGGCGTCAGATCCGCCGGGAACGTCCCCTCGGTACCCGCATAATAGAGCTGGATCGCGGTGCGCAGGCTCCGCAGTTTCCCTAGAGTCGCCGCCTCGTTGGCCTTGCGGATCGACATCGATATCCTGGGGACGGCCACCGAGACGAGGACCCCGATGACCATGACGACGATCATCAGTTCGAGGAGCGTGAAGCCGCGGACCCCGCGCGGGAGTGACACAGCCGCTAGGCCGCGGGCTTTCCCTGACTGGCGACGAAGCCCTGGGCCGGGGCCCCCGCTTCGGCGGGCCCGCCCGCGATCTGGGCCAGATACGCGGCGCCCAGGTCCTGGATGTGGTCGCGGACGTTCTCGAAGTAGGTGAGGTGCGCCTGCTCCTCGGCGATGATGGTCTCGAACAGCTTGGCGCTCTGGCCGTCCCGGTGCTGGAGGCAGAGCTGCATGAAGGCGTTGTAGTCGGCGATGGCCTTGATCTCGAGGCAGGCGTCGAACCCCGGGACCTCCTGGACCTTCTGCCCTTTGACCGCCTTCAGGTCCGGCTCCGTAGCCGGGAGTCCGTGGAGCTCATAGACGCGTTCGGCGAACAGCTCGGCGTGGCGCATCTCGTCGATGGCGATGAGCTTGAGCTGGGCGGCGACCTGGCCGTAGTCGGCGTCGTCGAGCCCGTAGTGCTGGGCCATGTACTGCGTGATGGCGGCCAATTCGGCGGAGCGCGCCTTGTTCAGGACCTCGATCACCGGACTCTCGGTCGCTTTTCCCGCCGGCGCTTTATGGGTCTTCATAGTGCTCTTCCCTCCCTACCTGGGTTACATTTAGCAATAGTCCGGTTGTCCCGTTCAAGGCCCAGGTGGTATCATGGGCCATCCCCGTGACGCGCCGCAGCCTAGGCATCGCCGCCCTTCTGGCCGTCCTGTGCTGTTGGGCGGGTCTCGAGCCGCGCACCCTCGACCTCTGGAAGCTGGCGCCCGAGCACGCGTACGCTCCCGGGGAAGCACTCCTGCACGGGCTGCAGTCCCCCGGTGTCTCCTACTCCATGCCCGTGTCGAGCGTCGGGCTCGCCTTCTTCCACCATCACCTCGCGCCCGAGGCGCGCCCCTGGGCCGCGGGCGCGCTGGCCGCCCTCTGCGTCATCCTCCTCTACGCGCTGGGCTGCGGCCTGCAGTCGGCGGCCTGCGGCCTCCTGGCGGCCTTCCTGGCGGTGCGGATGGGCGTCTTTCTCCCGGCCGATGGACTGGAGACCCTCCTCTACTCCTTCATGATCCTCCTCGTCGCCGTCCTGCTCTGTTGGCGGACGCGGCGCCCCACGCCCCGCCGCGGGCTGGTCCTGGGCCTGGCGGTCGGCGCGAGCCTCCTGGCGCGCTCGCCCCTGTTCCTGTTCCCCCTCTGCCTCGCCGCCTGGGAATGGCTCTCCCGCCGGGATGAACCCCGCGCCGAGCGTCTGCGCTCGCTCGCGCCGGTACTCGCGGCCCCGGTGCTCCTACTGCTGCCCTGGCTGTGGATGAACGCCGCGGTGCACGGCAGATTCATCCCTCTCGAAGCTACCCGAGCCGATGAGAACGTGGTCGCGGGCGCGCTCGGCATCATCCCGACCATCCACGGTTACGGGATCCGCGGCGCCGCCGGACTCTCCGAAGGCGACGACGCCGTCGCCTGGGCGGCGCGCGAGGCCGCCCGCCATCCGCTCCGCTATGCCGGCTCCTTCCTGCGCCGCCTCGCCAGCGCCCTGACGGGACATCCGCTCATCGCGTTCCTCGCGCTCGCCGCGCTCCGGCTCTGCCGCGGGAGGAAAGAGACCGCCCCCCTGGCTGTCCTGGCCGCCTATTTCCTTGCCGTCCACTGCCCGATGGGGATCGAGCCGCGCTACTTCACTCCCCTGTGGCCCATCCTGTGCGTCCTGGCGGCCGGAACGATCCTGTCCCGCTGGAGGCCGGATGACGCTCCCCCCGGGATCCCGGGTTGGGTCCTGTGGCCGGGCTTCGCTCTGGCGACGGCGTTCTCCGCGGCCGGTCTCGCGTACGCCGCCGTTTATCCCGCCCGGACAGCCGTTGCCGACGGCACCTCGACCGCCGCCCTGGACCGCGCCATCCTGGGCTCCCCCCGCGACCCCTGGCTATGGTCGGAGCGCGGGCTTCGGCGCCTGCGGGCCGGGGACGCAGGCGGGGCCGTCAAGGATCTGGGGCAGGCCCTCCAACTCGATCCCGACCCGCGTCGGCAGCTCAACCACGCCTGGGCGCTGCTCGCGCGCGGCGGACGCGGCGCGGGGATCGTGAAGCTGCTGCACATCGAGGATGCCCCTATGACCGCCCGCCTGCACCTGCTCCAGGCCGTCGCGGCTGCCCTCGACGGCAAGGGAGCCGTCGCCGCGGCGGCCCTGGAGCGCGCGATCGCCTCGGGCGTCGACCGCTGCGGAGCGGACTCCTTCCCCACGGAGCGCGAGAAGCGGTTCACGGAGCGTCTGTGCGCGGGCAACGCGGGGCTGGAGGTGCGCATCGCGGAACTGCTGGAGCCCTGGCCTCCCCGCGACCGGGCTCGCGCCCTCGCCGCGTTCGGGGGCTCCCCGCGCTTCGGGGCCGCGCTCACGGTGCGCGCCGCGCACGCCGCGGCTGAGGCCGGGCGGACCCGGGAGGCGACGTCTCTGCTCGAGCGCGCCCTGGGCGCGCGCCCGGACGGGACCGCGCTCCTGGCCATCGCCGGGCTCTACGCCCGTCTGGGGCGCGGCGACCGCGCCCTGAGGACGCTGCGGCAGGCGGAATCGGCGGGGGACGCCGCCCTGGAACGGCTGCAAATGGCGTCTCTCTACCTGGAACTGGGCCGCCAGGATGACTCCCGGCGCGTCCTCCGCCCGCTGCTCGAGCCCTCGGCCCGCCTCGCCGGGGCCTCGTGGCTGCGCGCCGCCTCCGTGGCTTTCCATGGCGGCAACGCGCCCTCGGCCCGGCGCTTCCTGGGACGGGCGCGCGCCGCCGCCCCGCGCCGGCGCCTGCTCAGGCTCCCGCTCGAGCCGGAAGAGTCCCTGGCCGCGGCCGCGCTGCTGGGCGCCCTGGGAGACGGGGAAGGCGCCCGCTCCTTCCTGAACGAGCTGGCGCTCCTGAAAACGGAACGCAGGCCGGCCGCGTTCTGGATGGAAGCAGCCTCGTCGGCGCTGTCCTTGGGGGACTCGGGACGGGCGCGCGGATTCCTGAAACGCGCGAGCGGCGCGCTGCCCCCCGCGGAACTCCGCCGCGCGGCGCTCCTGCATCGCGAGCTGGGCGAAGCGGGCCGGTCGCAGGCCCTCCTCGAGGAGCTTCTCGCGCGGTCCCCCCGCACTCCGGTCCTGCTCCTCGACCTGGCCGAGTCCGCGCTCCGCGCCGGGGACCGCCCCCTGGCTCTGCGCCGCCTCGACGGCGCCGCGGCCGCGGGCATCCCCCGGGAGGAGCTGCGGCGGACCGCCGCGCTCCGGCTCGAACTCGGGGACGGCCGGGCGGCCCTGCGGCTGTACGAGGGACTCTTGCGCGACCGGCCGCGCGACGCGGACCTGCTCATCGAGAAAGCGCGCGCCGCGGGCGCGGCCGGCCAACGCCGCCTCGCCCTGAAGACCTTGGACCGCGCCGCGTCGCTGGCCCCGGAACCCGCGACGCTCCTGCGCCTGGCGGCGGCCTATCAGCAGATGAACGAATGCGGCCGCGCCCTGCGCCTCCTGGAACGTCCGCCCGCGGACCCCGCTCTGGCGGCCCGGACTCTGCGCGACCGGGGGATCTGCCGCTCCATGCTGGGGGAGCCGGCGGCGGCGGTCTCCGATCTCGAGGCCGCCCTGCGCGCGGCCCCCGGCCTCCACTCCGCGGCCCTGACCCTGGGAGCACTCCATGAAGCCGCCGGCCGCGAAGACCGGGCCGAGCGCGTGTACCGGGAAGCCCTGCGCGCGACGCCTGCCCCCGGCGAGGATGCGGCGACGGGGATGCTGCGCACCCGCCTGCAGGAACTCTCCCCCTAGGTCCCGGCGAAGGCCGGGACCCACTCGTCGTCCCGGCGAAGGCCGGGACCCAGGACTTGCCGTTGAACTGGACCCCGGGGTCAAGCCCCGGGGTGACGGTGTGGGGTCAAGCCCCGGGGTGACGGTGTGGGGTCAAGCCCCGGGGTGACGGTGTGGGGTCAAGCCCCGGGGTGACGGTGTGGGGTCAAGCCCCGCGGCTGACGACTAACAGGCCTTTCGCTTTCAGGAAGCCCAGGATCGCGTCCGCGACCAGCCGGTTCCCGTCCGGTGTGTAGTGGCATTGGTCGTAGAACGGCGACTCCGCCGCATGCCGGCGCAGGACCGGCAGCAGGTCCAGGCAGGGAAGACCCTCCCCGCCGCAGAATCCGGAGAAGGCCTGCTGGGGTTCCGCCGCGAACGGGAACGGGGCGTAGACCTGGGCGTGGAGCGGCAGGAGCACCACGGCGAAACGGGCGCCGGCCGCCTCCGCCTCGCGCCGCATGCGGCGGATCCGCGCGAACATCGACTCCCGGCTGGCCGGGTCCCAGGCGTCCCCCCAGTCGAAGCGGGCCGCGGCGACCATGGCGCGGAACGCCTCGGGGTCCTTGGCCCATGCCCCGGAACGGTAAGCCGGGATCCAGTCGAAGCGGTGGTCCTGGCCGTCCTGCTGGAGCCCCCGCACGACCCGGCGGCGCTGCAGGGAATCGTAGAGCATCGCCAGCAGATAGCTCCGGCGCAGCCAGGGGCTGCCGCGCAGGCGGCGCAGGACCGGATCGCGGTACACGACCTCCTCGGGGAAGCCCACCGGAGGCCGCCCGTCGTTGAGGTACCAGCAGAGGACCACCAGGTCGGGCCGGGTCGGCAGGCCGGCACCCCGCAGGATCTCCTCCTCCTCGGCCAGTCCGATGTCCCCCATCCCCGCGTTGACGGTCTCGTAGCGGTCCGACTGCGCGCGCAGCGCGGAGCCGACGCGGCTCACGAAGGCCGCCGCCTCGGGCAATCTCCCCCCCAAGGTGATGGAATCGCCGACGAAGAGCAGCCGGAAGCGGCCCGCGGGCTTGGGAAGCTGGACCTCCGAGCCCCGGAAACCGAGCGCGTTGATGCGGAACTCCGCCTTGCCTTGGTCGTTCCAGAGGCGCTCATAGCCCGTCTTCCCGGGGATGTGATGCCGAACGCCGTCGGGGGCCGTGAAGTAATAGAGATCCGACTGGGAGAAAGCGAGGGCCGAGAGGTTCTTGCGGAAGGCCAGCCGGGAGCCCCCTTCCGCCAGGAGCAAGCCCACGAGCGTCCCCAGGATGGCCAGAAAAAGCCCCCGCCGCGCCGGACGCGGTCCGGACGGCGGGGGGTTCCGCTGGCGGCGGCTCAGGTCAGCTCCGCCAGGGTCTCGTCCAGGATCTGCAGGCCCGTGTCCACGTCGTAGGCGTCCACCACCAAGGGCGGCGCCAGGCGGATGACGCTCTCGCCGCAAGCGAGGAGCAGCAATCCTTTCCGGAAGGCCTGCTGGACCAGGTCATGCACCAGGTTCTTGGCCGGCTCCTTGGACTTGCGGTCCTTGACGAACTCGACGCCGATGAAGAGGCCCACGCCTCGGACGTCGCCGATGCAGTCGTACTTGGACTGCAGGCGCTCCAGCCCGGCCAGGAGGCGCTTGCCCATCTTCTGAGCGTTGTCGAGGAGTTCCTTCTCGACCAGGTCCAGGGTGGCCAGCGCGGCAGCGCAGGCGACCGGGTTGCCGCCGAAGGTGCTGCCGTGGGAGCCGGACTCCCACTTCATGACCGATTCCTTGGCGATGATCGCGCCGAGAGGCATTCCGGAGGCCAGACCTTTCGCGGTAAGGAGCACGTCGGGCTCGACGCCGAAATACTCGGCCGCCCACATCTTCCCGGTCCGCCCCACGCCGGTCTGGATCTCGTCGAACACCAGCAGGATCCCGTGCTCGTCGCAGAGGTCGCGCAGCCCGCGGAGGAAGTCCTTGGGCGGCACCACGTAACCACCCTCCCCGAGCATGGGCTCGATGAAGACGGCGGCCACGTCCGCGGGCGAGACCACGCGGTGGAAGAGCTCCTTGCGGATCCAGTCCAGGGAATATGCGCCCGCGTCTTCATACCCGTTCGCCTCGGCTCCGAGGCGGTAGGCGTTCGGGTAGGGGGCGTGATGGACCCCGGGGAGCATGGGCCCGAAATGCGCCCGCTGCAGGACCTTGCTGCAGGTCAGGCTCATGGCCCCGTAGCTGCGCCCGTGGAAGGCCCCGCGGAAGGCGATGAGGTCCGAGCGCCGGGTCGAGTTGCGGACCAGCTTGATCGCCCCCTCGATGGCCTCGGTCCCGGAGTTGGTCAAAAACACCCGCGTCTTGCTCTGCCCCGGGGCCAGGCGCGCCAGCCGCTCGCAGATGGCGGACATGCCTTCGTAGTAGAAATCCGTCCCGCAGATGTGCAGGAACTTCCCGGCCGCCTCCTGCACCGCTGCCACCACCTTGGGGTGCGCGTAGCCGGTCGACGCCACCGCGATGCCGGCCATGAAGTCGATGTAGCGGTTGCCGTCCACGTCCTCGACCATCGCCCCCTGCCCGTGCGAGATTGCCAGCGGGTATTCCTTGATGTAGGAGGTAGAGCTGTACTGCTTGTCGCGTTTGATGATGTCCCGACCCTTGGGTCCCGGCGGCGGGACCACGATGCGGGGATAGTCGCGCTCCCGCTCCGCGGCGGCGGCGGGGGCTTCCTTGCTGATGGGTCTCGATTCCGCGTGCATACGCCCTCTCTCTGCTGTCCTATTTTCTACGCCACAAAAGGTCCAATCCGCGTCAGGCGCCGGCGCCCTTCTGCACCTGCTTCAGCGCCGCCTCGAGGGCGTTGCCGAAGCGGCGCACGAGCTCGTCGAGCTCGGCATCGCTGATGACGAAGGGCGGCGCGAGCATCGCCAGGTCCCCGGCCCCGCCCTCCGCCTGACCGTAATTGGGCCAGACCACGAGCCCCATGCCCATGGCGGTCTCGGTGAAGGTCTCGGCGAACTTGAGGGCCCTCGGGAACGGCGCGCGGGTCTCCTGGTCGGCCACGAATTCGATCCCGGCCAGGAGGCCCCGGCCGCGGATGTCCCCCACATGGGGATGCGCCGCCAGGGGCTGGAGCCGCTCGAAGAGCTTCCGGCCCATCTCGGCCGCGCGTTCCACCATCTTCTCCCGCTTCATGAGCCGCAGGGTCGCGACGCCGGCCGCGCAGGAGACCGGATGGTGAGAGAAGGTCTGGTTGTGCACCAGCGCCCCCGCGCCGCGCGCCAGGGGGTCCACGATGCGCTCGGAGGTCAGCATCGCCGACAGCGGCACGCAGCCGGCGCCGAGGCCCTTGCCCAGCAGGAGGATGTCCGGGACCACCCCGTAGGGCTCCAGGGCCGACCAGGTGCCCGTGCGGCCCAGCCCGGCCAGGATCTCGTCGGCGATGAACAGCACCTTGTGCCGGTCGCAGATCTCGCGGATATTCCGGAAATAGTCGGGCCGGGGCACCGAGATGCCGGTCGAAGACCCGCCGATGGGCTCGGCGATGAAGGCGGCCACGTTATCCGGTCCCTCCCGGAGGATGGCGCTCTCGAGGGCCTTGCCGCTGCAGGCCGGGCATTCCGGCTTCTTGCCCCGGCAGGGGCAGCGGTAGGTGTAGGGCGCGGGCACGGTCGGCATGTCCAGGAGCCAGCCGTCGAAAAGGGCCCGGTAGCTCCCTCGGCCCGAGATGGACAGGGCGAGCATCGAATTGCCGTGATAGCTCGGGGTCAAAGAGACGATCTTGCGCTTGGCGGGCTTGCCGTTCTCCGCCCAGTACTGCCGGGACAGCTTGAGCGCGGCCTCCACGACGTCGGCCCCGCTGCAGAGGAAGAAGGCCTTGTTCAGACCGTTCCCGTAGATGGCGCAGACCTCGGCGGCGAGCTCCTCCACGGCGTCGTGGGTGAAGGCGGTCCCGTTCACGTAGCCGAAGCGGCGGGCCTGGGCCGCCATGGCGTCGGCCACCTCGCCCACGCCGTGGCCCAGGTTGGCCACGTAGGCCCCGCAGGAGCCGTCGAGGTACTTGTTCCCCTCGGAATCGAACAGCCAGCAGCCCTCCCCCCGCACGATGCGGGGGTAGCTGCGCTTCAGCCTGCGATAGAGGACGTTCCCCTTGGGATACCGGCACTCTCCTGACACGGGCATGGTGTGATTCTACCCATTTCCCCCCCGACTGTGGAAGAGGCGCCGGGCGCAGGACTCGCCGCCATTCAGTAAGATATCCCCATGGGATGCGTGAAACCGCTGGCCGCGGCCTTGGGACTCGCCCTCTGGGCCGGCGCCGGTCCGGACCGGGCCTGGGCGTCCGGGGAGCCGGCCCCCGTGCCGGCCGAGACCCGCTGGCGCTCGTGGACCGACTGGCGCCTGCCGTCCTTCGGAGAGCGCACCGTGTTCTTCCCCAGCGGGGACATCTTCGCGCCGCCCTTCGCGGACCCCAAGCAGCCCCGCTTCCACGCCACCTGGCAGAGCTACCATACGGCGTTCGGGGACTACCGCGTGGGCTCGGTCGGCTTCGGGGAGAACCTCGGCCTCGCGCGCTGGCCCTCCGGCCGGGAGGGCGACGGAGTGCAGCTCGGCGTCAGCGGTGCGGTGCTGGCCCTCTTCAACATGGACTCGGAGTCCCACGACCTGCTCAACGCCGACTACATCATCGGCTTCCCGCTGAGCTGGCGGAGGCGGCACTGGTCCGCGCGCGCGCGCCTGTTCCACCAGAGCTCCCATCTCGGCGACGAGTTCCTGCTGACCTCCCAGCCCATCGCCCTGGAGCGCATCAATCTCAGCTACGAGGTGCTGGAGACCCTGCTCTCCTGGGACAACCACCAGTTCCGCGTGTACGGGGGGCCCTCCCGCATCCTCTCCACCGTAACCCCTCTAAAGCGCCAACGCGTGCAGGCCGGCGCCGAATACCGCAGCTCTCCCTGGCTGGGCAGGACCGGCCGCTGGCTCGCCGGCGTGGAGTGGTCCGCCTGGCAGGAGAACCGCTGGCAGGGGAACCTGGGCCTCAAGGGCGGGATCGTTCTGGCCAGCCCGTTCCAGGAAGCCCGCTCGGTCCAACTCTACGGTGAGTTCTACGGCGGCGAGATCCCCCACGGGCAGTTCTATCGGCTCCGCACTGCCTACTACGGGCTCGGACTGGCCTTTTCTCTGTGAACCCGCCCACTTCCGGATCATCGCGGCGGAGGCCTCGTCGCAGGCCTGGCCCCCCCCGTCTCCGGCCGCGTTGTCGCCCGCGATGACCGCGAACCCCGTCTCGGGGGCCAGCCACATGACCACGAACCAGGCGTCAGGGGGTGACCTCCCGCAGGATCGCGCCGGCGATGTTCTCGGCCAGCAGCCGGTTGCCCTTCTCGGTGCAGTGGCCGAAGTCGCCCCCGAACATGTCCCGGAAATAGGCTGGATAGCCCTCGCGCTGCACCGCATCCTGGAAGGCGGCCTCGTTGTCCACGAAGACGACGCCCCGCTCCTCCCCGGCGAAGAGCCGCTTGAGGGGCGCCAGATCGCGCATCGGATACTGCACGACCGCCAGCCGGACCCCCTTCGCCCGGAGCAGAGTCAGGAGCCTGCGGTAGTTGCGCATCGTCAGGGGATTGGCCCGGCCCCAGCGCAGGACCTCCGCCTTCTCGTGACAGGCCTCCGACAGCTCCCCGCGTCCCAGCCGGCCGTGGATCGTGGCCATCGCGCCCCAGGCCCGGTCGTCGGCCGGTTCCAAGGCGACGGCCTTCTCCGCCGCCGCGGCCGCCCGCATGAGCCGTCCCTCGGCCGCGAGCGTGAGGGCGAGCTCGACCCAGCCCTGCCCCTCGCTGGGCAGGGCCGCGACCTGGCGCGCCAGTACCCTCTCGGACTCGGGAAGCCGTCCCTGCTCGCGGTACAAGGTCCCCCTGCCGATCAGGACGACAGGGGTGGACCGGCCATCCCCGAGCACGCGGTCCGCCGCCTCGTGATCTCCTTCCGACGCGTACAGCAGGCTCAGAGGGATGCGCGCCAGCTCCGAGGCCGGGTCGATGCGCACGGCTTTCTCCAGGAGCTCCCGGGCGTCGCGAGGCCGTCCCTGAGACAGGCGCAGGGCCCCGAGTTGGGCCAGAGCCGCATAGGAACCAGGGATTTCGCGCAGAGCCTCCGTGAAGGCGGATTCGGCCTCCGCGAAACGGCCCAGCGCGGCCAGCAGGACCCCCAACTCGACCAGGCCCGGAGCCCGCTGGGGGCCCAGGTCCGCGGCCTTGCGGAACTCGGCTTCGGCGGAGACGGCGTCCCCCTCCCGCCAATAGAGCCAGCCCGAGGCGAGGACTAGGTCCGTGCTGCGCGGGCTCGCGCGCAGACCCCCGCGGAGCACCGCCCGGGCGTCGGCCCAGCGCTCCTGCGAACTGTACCGGCCGACCAGGGCCAGACAGGAGCCCAGGCGTCCCGGGTCCAGTCTTATGGCCCGTTCCCATTCCCGTTCGGCTTCCTCGGACCGGCCCTGCTCCGCGTAGAGCATCCCCAGCCCCTCATGGGCGGCGGCGCTGCGCGGGTCCAGTCCCACGGCCCGGGTGAAGAAGGCCTCCGCCTCGGAGTAGCGCTTGGCCTCGGCGTACAGGGAGCCGAGCTCCACGCAGGGAGCGGCGTCCTTGGGCGACGCGGCGACCGCTTTGCGCATCAGCTCCTCGGATTGGCGGCTCCGGCCCATGACGCGGTAAAGGTTTCCCAGTCCCAGAGCGGCCATCGCGTCGTTGGGATCGAGGGTCAGAGCCTTGCGAAACAAGGTCTCGGCGCCGCGCAGGTCGCCCGCGGCGCGACGCCGCCAGGCGTGCTCGGTGTGGGCTAGGGCGCGCTCGCGCCGGGAGGGCGGCTCCAGCGATTTCAGCAGGTCCGCTTCGGCTTCGGGATAGCGTCGGAGGCCGCGGCGTACCCGTCCGAGCGCCAAACGCATCCGGGGGTCATCGGGAACCCCGCGCAGACCCCGCGCCAGGACGGACTCGGCCTCGGCCAGCCGTCCCTCCCGCTCCAGCAGGCCGGACAGCCGGAGCCGGGCCCCCGCCTGCTTGGGATCCAGGGCCAGAGCCCTCCGCCACGACAGTTCCGCATCCCGCGGACGGCCCCGAGACTCCTGCACCGCCCCCCAGGCCGCGTGAGCCGCCGCGCTGCGCGGGGCCAGCAGGACGACGCTCCGGACCAGGGCCGCGGCCTCCCCGCGGCGCCCCTGCCTGTCGCACAGGCCCGCCAGGGACAGGCGGACCGAGACGTTCTTGGGGTCCAGGGCGAGGGCCCGCCGCCACGCGCCCTCCGCCGCGCGGCTCCGGCCCCGCGCTTGATGCAGGGAGCCCAGCGCGGCGTGGGCCGCGGCGCTGCGGGGATCGGACTTCACGGCGCTGCGCAGGGCGGCCGCGGCCTCGGCGAAGCGCCCCCCCTCGCGATAGAGCGTCCCCAGCTCGACCAGGGCGGCGGTCCGGGTGGAAGCCGCGTTCACAGCCCCGCGGAGCAGGGCCTCCGCGTGCGGCCGGGCCCCTTGGGCGCGATAGAGGCTGCCGAGGGCGAGACAGGCCTCGGCGCTCCGGGGATCGATGGCCAGGGCCTTCTGGAACGAGGCCTCGGCGCCGCGAGGGTCTCCGGCGCCGCGGTGCAGCCAGCCCAGTTCCACGCGCGCCGCGACACTGTTGGGCCAGCGGCGCACCGCCTCCCGCAGGACCTGTTCGGCCTGGGCGAACTGCGACCGGGCCCGCAGGTCCAGGGCCGACCGGAGCAGGGCGTCAAGGTCGTCGGGAGGCGGCACCGCCGCCTGCGCCGCCCCGACCAGGCTCCATCCCCCCCCCAGCCATTGCCGGCGCCGGACCGCCAGATGCCGCCCCGCCAGGAGGATGAGCTTGTAGACCCTCAGGCTCCGCAAGGAGCGGTCCAGCGCTGAGCCCGGCCGGGGATCGTAGGGCATGTGCGCGCCCCCGTCATTGACCCCCATCATGGCTACCACCAGGTTCGGGCGGATGCGCTCCAATTGCCCGGGCAGGCGCTCGAGCAGGATCTCGGAATTCCCGCCGGGGATCCCCCCGTCGATGACGCTGAACCGGATCCGGGAGTCCTGGCGCTCGAGCGCCTCCCGCAGGGCCGCGGGATACTGGCTCGCGGTCGTGGACTCCCCGAGGCATAGGATGCGGTAGGTCCCCTCCCGCCGCAGCTCCGCGGCGTTTTGCCGCGCCTGCTCCCATTGGAGGAACGCCCCGCCCAGGCGCAGGCCGGACTCGACGAGGCCCAGCGCGAGCAGAACCCCGGCCAGGATGAGGGAGAGCTTCTGCCGGAGGGAGGTCGCCGTCTTTCGGGACACTTAAAGAGAGAGGGTTTCGCCCTCGCGGGCGGCCGAGCAGAGCAATCCGTTGCCCCCCCGGCGGGCCTGTTCCCGGCATTCGGCCTCGAGCCGCTCCATCATGGCGTCGTCGTGGGTGGGATCGTGATGGAACAACGACAGCCGCTTCACCCCGGCGTCCAGGGCGCGCTGGACCACGTCGCGGTAGGTGCTGTGGCCCCAGCCCTTCTTGTACGTGTATTCCTCGTCGGTGTACTGCGCCTCGCAGATGAGCAGGTCGCAGCCCCGGACGAATTCCAGCAGTTTCGCCTCGCTCTTGCGCGACACTTCGTTGTCTCCGCCGAACAGGACGTAGCCCTCGTGGTCGCTGAGGTAGCAGATCGAACGTCCCAGCCCCTCGAAGCGGAATCCGATCGCGAGTCCCGGATGGTTCAGGTACATGTAGCTGACCTGCACCGGACCCAGGGTCAGGGGACCCTCCAATTCGATGAAGCGGAGGTCGCAGGCCAGGCTCTCCAGCGGGACGGGAAAATAATCCGCCGCCATCTGGCCCCGGAACACGCGTTCCAGGCTCTTGCCCGCCCCGCGCACGCTGTAGACGCTGAGCCGGTTCTGCTTCAGGTAGAACGGATAGAAGAACGGGAAGCCCTGGATGTGGTCCCAGTGCGTGTGGCCGACGAAGATGTGGCCGTCGATGAGCCGGCCCTGGAACTCAGCCGCGAGCTTCGCGCCGAGCGGGCGCAGGCCCGTGCCGCAGTCGAGGATGATCAGGAGGTCTCCGAAACGGAGCTCGGTGCAGGCGGTGTTGCCCCCGTAGCGCACGGTGTCGGGCCCCGGGGCGGGGGAAGACCCGCGCGTCCCCCAAAAATGCACCGTCACGGGCCCCGCGCCCCGCTCCGGCGCGGCGGCCTTGGACTCGGCCTGGCTGCCCGTGGGGACCGTCAGGCTGTCCGCCGCCGGCGCCCCCGGCTCGACCCCTCCGCTGACGGCGAGCAGGGTCCGGACCTTCTTGACCAGGTCCTTGGCGCCGTAGGGCTTGGTCAGGTACTCGTCGGCGCCCGCGGCCATGGCCTCCTCGATGTCGCTGGCGTAGGACTTCGAAGAGCAGATGAGGATGCGCACGCCCTTGAGGGAAGCCTCCTTGCGCAGCAGCTCGCAGACCTGGAGGCCGTGCATTCCGGGCATCATGAGGTCCAGGAGGATCAGGTCGGGATGGAAGCTCAGGGCCTTCTCCACCCCCTGCTTGCCGTCCCCCGCTTTCTCGACGGTGAACCCCTGCTCCACGAGGATCATCTCCGCGAAGTCGGCGATGGCGGCGTCGTCCTCCACCACGAGGGCTTTCACGCGGCGCCCCCCGGAGCTCCTTCCTTCGCTTCGAGCGTCTGCAGGGTCTGGGCCAGGCTCGCATGCTTGGCCTCGGCCTCCTGGCGCAGGGCGCGGACCTTGAGCACCTCGGCCTCGGGCGCCCGCTCGACGAAATTGCGGTCCTGGAGCTGGCGCCCGCTGTGCTCCAGTTCGGCGGAAAGCCGGGCGATCTCCTTCGCGATCCTCTGCCGCTCCTTGTCGAAATCGATCACTCCCGCCAGCGGGACGAAGAAGGTGAGGGTCTTGGCCACGGCCGTGGCGCTCTGCGCGGGGCGCGGCCCGGCCAGAGGCTCGAGGCTCTCGAGCTTGGCCAGGTGCCGGAGGTAGTCCCCGTGCTCCCGCACGACCTCGGCCTCGGGGCCGGCTCCGGCGTAGAACGCCCGGATCATCAGCCCGGGATGCACGTTGAGCTGGGAGCGCAGGGCCCGCAGGGACTGGACCGCCTCCATGACTACGCCCATCCGGCGCCGGGCTTCCCCGTCCGCCCAGCCCGAGAGCTGCGGCGCCCGCGCACCCAGGATGAACTCCGCGGATTCTCCGGCGTGGACCCGCAGGGCCGCGAAGAGCTCCTCGGTGATGAACGGCATGAAGGGGTGGAGCATCTTGAGTGTCCCGGTCAGCACGTGGACCAGGATGCTGCGCACCGTCACGCCGCGCTCCAGCTTCGCCAGCTCCACGTACCAGTCGCAGAAGGAGTCCCAGAGGAAGCGGTAGAGCGCGCCCGCCGCCGCCGCCAGGTTATAAGCCGCCACATAGGCCCGAGTCTCGGCCAGGACGGCCTCGAACTCGGACAGGATCCAGCGGTCCGCCAGGCTGAGCTGGGCGCGGTCGAGCTTCTCCAGCGGGACGATCCCACCCTGCCCCTCGAGGTTCATCAGCACGAAGCGGGTGGAGTTCCAGAGCTTGTTGGCGAAGTTGCGGGCCCCGGTAACCGACTCCTCGGCGAACGGGATGTCCCGGCCCGGATAGGCCTGGGTCGCCAAGGAGAAGCGGAAGGCGTCCGTCCCGAACTTGTCCATGAGGACGAGCGGGTCCACCACGTTGCCGAGGGACTTCGACATCTTCTTGCCGCGCTTGTCCCTGACGATGCCGTGGATCAAGGTGTGGGTGAAGGGGACCTGGCCCCGGAAGTGGAGCCCCATCATCTGCATCCGGGCCACCCAGAGGTAGAGGATCTCGTAGCCCGTGACGAGCACGTCGGTGGGGTAATAGAACTTCAGGTCGGCCGTCTCCTCGGGCCAGCCGAACACCGACAAGGGCCACAGGGCCGAGGAGAACCAGGTGTCGAGGACGTCCTGGTCCTGGAGCCAGTGGGTCCCGCCGCACTTGGGGCAGGGTCCCGGCCGTCCGGACTGCACGGCCAGGCCGTCCCGGTCCGGGGTCTTGCCGGCCTGGTACTGCCAGACGCCGTCCTGCTCCAGTTTCGCGAAAGGGACGCCCGCGGCCAGCAGGGCGGAGACCCGGCCGGTCTTGCGGGGCAGGCCTTCGCCGTCGGGAACCGAAGCGGCCAGCTTGTCCCCGAGACAGCCGGCGCAGTACCAGACGGGGATGCGGTGCCCCCACCAGATCTGCCGGGAGAGGCACCAGTCCTGGATGTTGCCCAGCCATTCCCGGTACGGCTTCTCCCAGGAGTCCGGGAATATCCGGTGCTCGCGCCGATCCACGGCCGCGACGGCTTTCTCGGCCAGCGGCCCCATCTTCATGAACCACTGCTCGGAGACCCTCGGCTCGATGGCCTGCTGGCAGCGGTAGCAGACCCCGACGGAGCCGTGGTAGGGCTCGATCTTGGACAAGAGCGGCAGGCCATCGCGCCCCTTCGCGGCCTGGAGGTCCTTGACCACCTGCTCGCGCGCCTTCTCGCGGGAGAGGCCCGCGTACGGCTCCCGGGCGTCCGGCGTCATCTTGCCGTCGGCCCCGATGACCGCGGGCGGGGCCTCCATCTCGGAGAGGTGCCGCTGCCAGAGCTCGAAGTCGGCCGGGTCGTGGCAGGGGGTCACCTTCACCGCCCCGGTGCCGAACGCCCGGTCGATCGCGTCGTCGGCCAGGAGCGGGATCGGGCGGTCGTGGAGGGGCAGCAGCAGCTTGCGGCCGACCAGACCCTCGTAGCGCTCGTCCTCGGGGTGGACGGCCACCGCCGTGTCGCCCAGCAGGGTCTCGGGCCGAGTCGTGGCCACGGTCACGAAATGGGCGGGGTCGTCGGCGAGAGGATAGCGGATATGCCAGAGGTGGCCCTTGCGCTCCTCGTGCTCGACCTCGATGTCGGAGAGAGCCGTCCCGCAGCGCACGCACCAGTTCACCATGCGCTCGCCGCGGGAGATGAGGCCCTTGGCGAAGAAATCGGCGAAGGCGTGGTACACCGAGCGCGCCCGGGCCTCGTCCAGGGTGAAGGCTTCGCGCCCGAAATCCAGGCTGCAGCCCAGCCGCGTGAGCTGGCCCAGTATGGTCTTCTTGCAGTCCCGGGTCCAGGCGAGCATCCGCTCCAGGAAGCGCTCGCGCCCGATGAGGTGCCGAGTCTGGTTCTCGGCCTTGAGCTGCTTCTCCATCACGTTCTGGGTGGCGATGCCGCCGTGATCGGTCCCCGGCACCCAGCAGGATTCGCGGCCGTGCAGGCGGTGGAAGCGCACCAGGACGTCCTGCAGGGTGTTGTTGAGCGCGTGCCCGATGTGCAGCGCCCCGGTCACGTTGGGCGGCGGGATGACGATGGTGTAGGCGCGCCGACCGTCCCGCGCGGGCTCGGAATGGAACAAGCCGGCCTTGGCCCAGGCCTCGGTCCACTTAGCCTCGATGGCTTGCGGTGAATATATTTTATCAAGCACGGCTATGAATTATACTTCATTCGCGGGCGCGCGTCGCAGCGGGGGCGAGGAAGCGTTCCAGGCCTCGCGCCACGGCGCGGGCCAGGCGTTCCTGGAACTCGGGCCGGCACATCTGGACCGCCTCACGTTCGTCGCGCAGGTTACCGACCTCGAGGATCACGCTGGGCATGACGGAGCTTTTCAGGACGGCGAAGCCCCCGAGGTCCACGTAGCGCACGGTCTTGATCCCCTCCGCCTTGAGGGCGGCCCGGAGGCTTTCGGCCAGGACCTTGGAGCGGGCTATCTGCGACTGCGGGGGCGAGGGCAGTATCCTCTCTTCCGGTCCGCGCGCCGGCCCATCGGGCATCCGGCGATTGGCGCCGTAGACGTAGAGGATCGCGCCGCGCCCTTTACGGCCGTATACCTTGTCCACGTGGATGGAGACGAAGGCGCGGCCGCCCGCCGCCTCCGCGTTCAGGACCCGGTCGCTCAGGGGCACGAACACGTCCGTCCTGCGGGTCAGGAAGGGCACGAGGGTCTTGCCGCGGGAGAGCCTCGCGGCGATCTTCTCGGAAATATCCAGGACGACCTTCTTCTCGACCCGGCCCCGGATGACGGCGCCCTGGTCCACGCCCCCGTGACCCGCGTCGATGGCGACGACCTGCGGCGCCGCGGCCTCGCCGCGCGCGGCCGCGGCGAGCCCCGCCAGCAGGAGGGCAAGGAGTCCCCGGCGCGCCACGCTACAGAAGCTCGGAGGCCAGGGCCGCCAGGGGCGAGCGCTCGACCTTGGAGAACCAGACGTGCCCGAAGATCTTCTGCCCCCGGAAGCGCTCCACGAGGTTGGTCAGGCCGTTGGAGGCGGAATCCAGGTAGTAATTGTCGATCTGGTAGGGATCGCCGGTGAGCACGATCTTGGAGCCGCGCCCGACCCGCGAGATGATGGTCTTCATCTCGTGCGGGGTGAGGTTCTGCGCGTCGTCGATCAGGATGAACTGCCGCGGCAGGGTCCGCCCGCGCAGATAGGTGACGGCCTCGACCTCCAGCTTCCCGTCGTCGAGGAGCATCTGGATGTCCATGTCCGTCTCCTCGGGATGGCTGCGGTCGAGGAGGAACTCCAGGTTGTCGTAGATCGCCCCCATCCAGGTGTTGAGCTTCTCCTGCTTGGTCCCGGGCAGGAAGCCGATGTCGTGCCCCACGGGGAGCACCGGACGGGCCACCATGAGGCGGCGATAGATCTTCTCGTTGCCCAGCGTCTGTTCCAGGCCCGCGGCCAGGGAGAGCACCGTCTTGCCCGAGCCCGGGAGCCCGACCAGCGTCACCAGGTGGATCTCGGGGCGGAGCAGGAGCTCGATGGCGAAGCGCTGCTCGGTGTTGATGGGCTTGAGGCCCCAGGGCGGCGCCCCGTCCGCCTTGGCCAGGGGGACGAGGGCCTTCAACTCCGGGTCGAAGCGCGCCAGCGCGCTGGCCGAGGAGCCCTCCGTCGCCTTCAGGATGGCGAACTCGTTGGGCTCGAAGCCTTCGGCCTCGACCCGCTTGTCCTTGTAGAACTTGTCGATCTGCGCGGCGGGCAGGAGGAGCTCCTTCCAGCCGTCGTAGAGTTCCGTGACCTTGACCTTCTCTTTCTCGTAGTCCTGGGTGTCGAGCCCGATGGCCTCCGCCTTGATGCGGAGGTTGATGTCCTTGGAGATGAAGACGACCTTTTCGCCCTTCTTGTTCAGATACTGGGCCACGCCGAGGATCATATTGTCCTTGGAGCTGGACGAGAAGGGCATGGGCAGGCCGTCGGCATGGACCATCTCGACCTTCAGCGTCCCGCCGTGCTCCAGAGGCACCCCGTCGGAGAGCCTCCCCTTCTTGCGGAGCTCGTCCAGGGTGCGGGCGACGAGGCGCGCCGCGCGGCCGCGCTCGTCGTTGGAGCGCTTGAAGGTGTCCAGCTCCTCGATCACCGGGAGCGGGATGACGACCCGGGCTCCCTCGAACGCGAAGATGGATTCGGGGTCGTGCAGGACGACGTTGGTGTCCAGGACGAAGGTCTTCATGGTTTATCCTCTGGTTGGAACGGCGGCACGAACTCCTGAAAGGCCTGATTGGCCAGGAACACGCCCTCGCGGGTCAGCCGCAGGCGCCCCCCCGTCCCCGGTTCGACGAGACCCCGGCGCGCCAGGCGCGCGAAGGCCGGGTCGAAGGCGGCGCGCGCCGCCTCCGTCGGGCGGACTCCGTCGAGGAGCCGCAGCCCCAGGAGCAGCGTCTCGCCCAGCTTCTCCTTGCCGCGCAGACGCTCGGAATACCGGACGGGAAGCTCCCCCTTCTCGACGCGCTCGAGATAGGAGGACAGCCGGTCCTCGTTCTGGGTGCGCAGGCCCCGGAGGTGCCCCGCCGCGCCGCAGCCGAGCCCCAGATAGGGGCCGTCGAGCCAGTAATTGACGTTGTGCCTCGACTCCCGGCCGGGCTTGGCGTAGTTGGATATCTCGTAGTGGCGGTAGCCCGCCGACGCCAGGCGCGCCGCCGCGCCCTCCATCATCTCGCGTTCCAGGTCCTCGTCCGCGCGCACGGCGCGCTTGGCGAAGAGGGTCCGGTCCTCGACGCGCAGGGGGTACACGGAGAAATGATCCGGGTCCAGCTCCAGCGTCCGATCCAAGCTTCGCCGGGCGTCCTCCAGGGTCTGCCCGGGCAGGCCCAGCATGAGGTCCACGTTGACGGAGAAGCCCAGGGCCGAGGCGCGGCGGCACAGGCGCTCGAAATCGGCGAAGGTGTGCTTGCGCCCGATATCCCGGAGGAGCCGGTCCTCCGCGGTCTGCAGGCCGAAGCTCAAGCGGCCGATGCCGGCGCGGCGCAGGACCTCGAGCTTGGCCTCGTCGGTGTTCTCCGGGCTGGCCTCGACCGTGGCTTCGCGCAGGGCCGCGAGGTCCCCGAACGCTCCGGAGAGGAAGCGCAGGAGGGTCCCCAACTGCCGGGGGTCCAGCTCGGTGGGGGTCCCGCCGCCGACGTAGAGCGTCCGGGGACGGAAGCCCGGGTGGAGCGCCGCCTCGCGCTCCAGGGCGGCGAGGTAGCGGTCCACCGACCGCCCCTGCCCGGAGAAGGCGACGAAGTCGCAGTAGAAGCACTTGACCGAGCAGAAGGGGACATGGACGTACAGCCCGGGCAGCGTCCGCTGCGAGCTCCCTCCCGTCCCCGGGGCCGAGGCCCCGGGGCGGGGACGGGTCAGTACCCTCAGTTCTTTCCTCCGAAGTTCTTCAGGAAGGGCGCCAGCAGATCGATGGGCAGCGGGAAGAGGATGGTGGAGTTCTTGTCCACCGCGATCTCGGCCATGGTCTGGAGATAGCGCAGTTGGAGCGTGGCCGGGTTCTTGGAGACGATCTCGCCGGCCTGGGCCAGCTTCTCGGAGGCCTGCAGCTCGCCCTCGGCGTGGATGATCTTGGCGCGGCGTTCGCGCTCGGCCTCGGCCTGCTTGGCCATGGCGCGCTGCATGTTCTCGGGCAGGTCCACGTTCTTGACCTCGACCTTGGAGACCTTGACGCCCCAGGGCTCGGTCTCGGTGTCGAGGATCTGCTGGAGCTCCTCGTTGATCTTGTCGCGGTTGCCGAGCAGGTCGTCGAGTTCCATCTTGCCCAGCACGCTGCGCAGGGTGGTCTGGGAGAGCTGGCTCGTGGCGTAATAGTAGTTCTCGACCTGCAGGACGGCCTTGTCCGGATCCATGACCCGGTAGTAGACCACGGCGTTCACCTTGACCGTCACGTTGTCGCGGGTGATGATGTCCTGGGGCGGGACGTCGAGCACGATGGTGCGCAGGCTGATGCGGGTCATCTGCTGCACCAGGGGGATGACGATGGTGATCCCGGGGCCCTTCACCCCGGAGAAGCGGCCGAGGGTGAAGACCACGGCGCGCTCGTATTCGTTGAGGATCTTGATGCTGGAAATGGCCAGAACGACGAGGATGATGATGATCGGTGAGAATCCGAACATGGCGGCCTCCCGGACGGCGGTATCAGCGACGCCCCATTCTCTCAAAATCCCGCACCTTCCGCAAGGAGTACCGGGTTCCCCGATCCTCGGCTAAGCAGCTGTGCCCGGGCACAGTTGTCCCCGCGATTGGCGGGAGCATGAAGCCCTCGACAGGGCTTGGCCCGGCGGGCGGGGAGGGGCTGGACCATCACAACGACCGAGGCCGGATGGAGAAGGCGTTGGGCGAGCTCAAGGATGGGTTTGGCCTCGACCGCCTTCCCTGCGGGCAATTGCCGGCCAACGCGGCGTACCGGCAGGCGTTCAAAAGCCTGGCGCGGCCCAAGGGCTGGGAGAAGTTCGAGATCAAGGAGCTGCGCTTCCGCCTGTTGTGCCGGGCGGCCAAGCTGCTCAGGCACGCGGGCCAGACGGTCCTGAAGTTGTCGCGCGGCTGCGCCCACTTCTCGGTCTTCGAGCGGGCGAGATGGGCCGTCCTTTCGCCGCTTGCCGCCGGCTGCGGATAGTCGCGTAATCCAGCGTCAAAGGCTTCG
>MGTY01000121.1:26223-36312 GCA_001799695.1 Elusimicrobia bacterium GWA2_69_24 | reverse complement strand
GTCGCCGCGGCCGCGCCTTTCTTCTATGCGGACGCGCTCGAGCATCAGCGGCGGCCCGGGCGGACCGTGTCCATCGACGACGGGCGGAGCTTCCTCCTGCGCTCCCGGCGGCGCTACGACTCCATCATCGTCGACGCCGCGCCCCCGCTCTACAGCTCCGGGGCCGTGAACCTCTACACGCGGGAGTTCCTGGAGTCGGCCCGCGGGCACCTGACCCCGGAGGGGGTTTTCACCCTCTGGCTGCCCCTGGGCTCCTTCGAGGCGGATTACTGGGGCATCCTGCGCGCCGCGGCCGACGTCTTTCCCCACGTGGCCGTATGGAACCACCCGAAGATCGAGGGGATCCTGGTCTTCGGCTCGGCCCGTCCCTTCGCCTGGCCGGCGGGGACCCTGGACCGGCGCCTCCGGACCCGTCCCCTGCCCGAGCTCGTGCGGAAGACCCGGGAGTCCCACATCCGGGAAGGCTTCAGCCTGAGCGAGGGCGAGCTCCGCGCCCACGTCCGGAGCTTCGCGCCGGTCACCGACGACCGGCCGGCCTCCGAGTTCCCCCTGCGGCGGTTCTTGACCGGAGAGCCGCGGCAGACCGACCACGACTTCCTCTTCAAGGCCAGGCGCTCCTGAGCCCCGATGATTTTCCTCTGGATTTTTGCGGGTTTCGGGTCTACACTTCAGGGAAGGAGGCCCCTCTATGAAGCGGATCGCTTTCCTGCTGCCCCTGCTCGCGTCCGCCGTCGCCGCCAACGCTGAAGATTTCAAGCTTCCCGAGAAGACCGAGCTTCCTATCGAACCGATGGCGCTGGGCCGGGGCGCCGATCCCGCCGAAGAATCCGCCAAGCAGCTGCTTTTCCGGACGCTCGACGAGATGACGGGTCCCTGCGCGGCCCCGGTCATCTTCCGCTTCAACACCCTCTACGCGAAGGGAGTGATGGTCCCGGGTGGGACGGAACTCAAGCCCATCACCACGGACATCCTCAAAGAGGTCGCCAAGCGGATCCGGGAGCGGGTCCAATCCGGGGACATCACCCTGTCGGTCTCGCCGGCGGCCGAGGGCTCGGCTTCCTGGAGCGCCACGGTGTATCAGGGCAAGGTGGGCGGGAGCCTCGAGATCAAGCAGGACGACGTCCGCCTGGCGATCGGGGAGGACCGCAAGCCCAGGCGGCTATCGCTCCTGCGCCGCCAGGAACAGCTGGCGGACTCGCTTCTCCACGAGACCTCCCACGCCTTATATTCCATCTTGAAGCACGAGTTCAAGGCCCGGCCGTCCTGGGCGCCTAAGGCGCTGACCCGGCAGTTCGTCCGCGGCCGATCGTGGTGGGACGGCAGCAGCGCCTGCGATCACTCCGACGAGGTGGACCCTTCCTCCTGCCGCACCATGCTCAACGAGTTCCGGCTCACCGGCGGCAGCTACAACGAGGCCGTGTGGCCCAACGAGGAGACCGCCCGGCAGGTCGCCAACGGCGTCTACCTGGGCGGCGAAAGTTGCGCCCGGGGCGGGGTCGTGGGCCGCATCCTCGGTCTGAAAAAATAACCCTCCGTCCGCTCCCTTTCTTCTTGCCTACCCAGGGGTGTCTTGTTATAATCCCATAAGACGTAAAATCGGCCTTGTGGCCACATTGTCCACACCCCTATGACACAACCCAACAGAAAGCCTTTGCTCGCCGGAAACTGGAAGATGCACCTGGACCTGAAGGGCTCCGTGGAGCTCGTCCGGGCCCTGCTCAAGGACCTGCCCGCGGACGGCCGCGAGGTCCTCGTGGCGCCGCCGTTCACGGCCCTAAGCGTGGTGGCCGAGGTCCTGAAAGGGACCCCGATCCGCCTCGGGGCGCAGAACCTCCATTGGGAGGAGAAGGGCGCGTTCACCGGGGAGGTCTCCGGGGGACAGCTCAAGGACGCGGGCTGTTCCGCCGTCATCATCGGCCATTCCGAGCGGCGGCAGTTCTTCGGGGAGACCGACGCGACCGTTGCCAAGCGGGTGCGCGCGGCCCTGAAGGCGGGCCTGGTCCCCATCCTCTGCATCGGCGAGACGCTGGACGAGCGGGAGAGCCAGCGCACTTGGCGCGTGCTCGAGACCCAGCTCCAGGGCGGGCTGGAGGGCTTCACGGCCCCTGAGCTCGCGACCCTCGTCGTCGCCTACGAGCCGGTGTGGGCGATCGGCACAGGCAAGACCGCGACGCAGGGCCAGGCGCAGGACGCCCACCTCTTCATCCGCAAGACCCTGGCCAAGATGCTGGGCGAAGGGTTCGCCGCGGGCGTACGCATCCTCTACGGCGGGTCGGTGAAGCCCGACAACGTGGACGGGCTCATGTCCGAGCCGGACGTGGACGGGGCCCTGGTCGGGGGCGCGAGCCTCAAGGCCGCGGACTTCGCCCGGATCATCAAGTTCCAGATCCCGGCGCGGCGCTGAGGATGGACCCGAACGTGGCCGACGCGATCGCCGACGACGTGGCCCGTGCCCTGCGGCGGGCTGGGTATCCGGTGCTCGTCGGGATCTCCAACCGCCATTTCCACGTGACCGAGAAGGACTGGCGCGTCCTGTTCGGGGACCAGGACCCCAAGCCCCTGCGACCGGTGCGCCAGCCCGGGCAGTGGGCGGGCGCGGAGACGGTCGCCATCGAAGGCCCCAAGGGGCGTTTCCCCAAGGTCCGTCTCCTGGGACCGTTCCGCAAGGTCACCCAGGTGGAGGTGTCGCGCTCCGACGCCATGGTCCTGGGCCTGGAGCCGCCGGTGCGCGGATCCGGGTCGCTCAAAGGCGCGGCGCCCATCCGTCTGGCCGGGCCGAAGGGTTCCGTGGAAGTGCGGGAGGGGCTCATCATCTCCCAGCGGCATTTGCATCTGGGACTCAAGGATTCGGAGGACCTGTGCGTCCGGGACGGCGACGTCGTCCGGGTGCGCGCGGGGACGGGCGGCCCGCGGGAGCTCGTGTTCGAGGGCGTGCTGGCCCGGGTGGCGAAAGACTTCGCCCTCGAGTTCCACGTGGACACGGACGAGGCGAACGCGGCCTGGCTGAACAACGGGGATAGAGTCATCGTTCTGTAGCGCCAACAGGAGGAATCATCATGGACGCATTGGGAATGATCGAGACGCGGGGACTCGTGGCCTGCATCGAGGCGGCGGACGCCGCCGTGAAGGCCGCGAACGTCCGGATCGTCGGCTACGAGAAGGTGGGCACGGGGCTGGTCACGGTCCTGTTCCGGGGAGAGGTCGCGGCCTGCCGGGCGGCCTGCGACGCGGGCGGGGCGGCCGCGCAGAAGGTCGGCGAGCTGGTCGCGGTGCACGTCATCCCCCAGCCCCACCCCGACCTCGAGGGCAAGATGCCCATCTCGCTGGCCGAGACCCTCAACCGGGGCAAGAAGGCGGCGTGATATTCGCCAGAGTCATCGGGAACATCGTCTCCACGAACAAGGACGAAAGGCTCGTCGGGAAGAAGCTCCTGATGGTACAGCCCGTCGATCTCGCGGGGGCGGCCAAGGGCAACCCCATCGTGGCGGTCGACGCGGTCGGCGCCGGGGAGAGCGAGTTCGTCCTGCTGGTGCAGGGCTCCTCCGCCCGGCAGACGGAAGCCACCGACGGCAAGCCCGTGGACTGCACCATCGTGGCCATCATCGACTACGTGGAGCGCGGCGGCAAGCTCGTCTTCGAGAAGAGCAAGGATAAGGGCTTCCCGGAAAAGGGGTAAGGGTCGACGGAGGGCGTCGTGGACAAGGACGAGATCGCAAGGATCGTCGCTGAGGTCCTGCAGCGCGTGGAAAACGGGGGGGGAGTCGGGTCTATTCCCGGCGGACAGAGCGCGACCGGCGGTTCCAGGGCCGGAGCTCCCGCAGGTTCCGTCGTATTCTCCGACCTGGAGTCGGCGACGGCGGCCAGCGCGCGGGCGCAGGCCGAATTCCAGGACCTGGGCCTCAAGGCCCGGGAGAAGATCCTGGACGCCATGCGCCGGGCCGCCATCGAGAACGCCGAACCCCTGGCCCGCATGGCGGCGGAAGAGACCGGCATGGGCCGCGCCGAGGATAAGGTGAAGAAGAACCTCCTCGCCGCGACCCGGACCCCGGGGACCGAGTGCCTGCGCGCCGGCGCCTTCACCGGCGACGATGGGCTGACCCTCGTGGAGTTCGCCCCGTTCGGGATCGTGGGGGCCGTGACGCCGTCCACCAACCCGACCTCGACCGTCATCAACAACGCCCTGTCCATCCTGGCCGCGGGCAACAGCGTGATCTTCGCGCCCCACCCGGCGTCCGTGCGCTGCAGCCGGGAGACCATGCGGGTCCTCGACGCGGCGATCCGGGCGGCGGGCGGGCCGGCCGGTCTCATCGCGACCATCGACCCGCCCTCCCAGGAGAACGCCAGGGCCGTGCTGGCCCACCCCAAGGTCCGCCTGAACCTGGTGACCGGCGGGCCCGCCATCGTGCAGGCGGCCATGTCCATCGGCAAGGCCTGCAAAACCATCGCGGCAGGTCCGGGGAATCCCCCGGTCGTGGTGGACGAGACGGCGGACCCCGTCAAGGCCGCCGCGGACGTCATCTCGGGGGCCTCGTTCGACAACGGGGTCCTGTGCACGGCGGAGAAGGAGACCATCGTGACCCAGGCCGCGCGGGCGGGCTTCCTGGAGGCGATGCGCCGCGACCGGCGCGCCTTCGAGCTGGACCGGCCCCGGATGGACGCGGTGACCAAGCTCGTCATCGTGGAGGGCGGGGTCGGCTGCAAGGAGCCGCGGCTCAACCGGAAGTTCGTGGGCAAGGACGCGGCCGTCATCGCCGCGGGCATCGGCCTGCGGGTCCCGCCGGAGACCCGGCTGCTCTGGGGCGAGGTCCCCAACGACCACCCCTTCGTGTGGACGGAGCAGCTCATGCCCGTGATGCCGGTCACCGCGGTCCGCGGGGTGGATGAGGCCATAGAGCTGGCCTATCGCGCGGAGGGGGATAACCACCACACCGCGATGATGCATTCCATGCACATCGGCAATCTCACGAAGATGGGCCGCCGCATGGCAGCCTCCATTTACGTGAAGAACGGTCCGTCGTATTACGGCCTCGGCATGGGGGAGGGCTACGCGACGCTCTCCATCGGGACGCCGACCGGCGACGGACTGACGAGCGCGCGGAGCTTCGTCCGCATCCTCCACTGCTGCATGGTGGGGCACGGCAGGATCGTTTAAAGAGAGGTCTCAATGCAAGCCAACATCGCCGTAGGACTCCTGGAGCTCGGCTCCATCGCCAAGGGCATCGAGGCCGCGGACGTCATGTGCAAGATGGCCCAGGTGCGCCTGGCCCAGGCCGGCGTCATCGCCCGCGGCAAATACACCATCCTGATCACGGGCCCGGTGGGGGAGGTGGAATCCTCCATGCGCATCGGGGCCGAGACCGGCGGCAAGGACCTCATCCACCGCGTGCTCATCCGCAACATCCACCAGGACGTCCTGGCGGCCATGGAGAAGCGCCGGCCCGTCGAGAAGCTCGACGCGGTGGGCGTCATCGAGACCAAGGAAGCCGTGGCCGCGGTCCAGGCCGCCGACGCCGCGGCCAAGGCCGCGAAGGTCCATCTCCTCGACGTGAAGATCAGCGTGGGCGGGGGCAAGGGCTACGTGGCCATGACCGGGGAAGTCGGCGCGGTGCGCACCGCGGTGGGCGCGGGCATCGCCGTAGTCCCGCAGGGGATGCTGCTCAGCCACATCGTCATTCCCCAGCCGGACGTCCAGCTGCACGCCTGGATGGGGAAATAACATGAAGATCGTCATTGGTTCGGACCACGCGGGCTTCGACGCCAAGGAGTCCCTCAAGAAATTCCTCCAGACCCAGGGCCACGAGGTGACGGATTTCGGCTGCTACAAGCCCGAGGCGGTGGACTACCCCGACGTGGCTCAGTTGGTGGGCGAGTCGGTCGCGAAGGGGGAGTTCGAGCGGGGCGTGCTCGTGGACGGCTTCGGCGGCGCCGTCTGCCTGGCCGCCAACAAGGTCGCGGGCGTGCGGGCCTGCTGCGCCTACGACGCGGTGAGCGCGCGCTTCGCCATGGCCCACGAGAACACCAACGTGCTCTGCGTCGGGGGCAAGACCCTCGGCGAGCTGACCCTTCAGGAGATCGTGAAGGTGTTCTTCGGCACGACCTTCGAGGGCGGGCGGCATGAGCGGCGGCTCGCGAAGGTCGCGGCCATCGAAGCCAGGCACCTGCGGGGATGAACGGAGTCCCATGAAGTGCGCGCGGATCATCGGACGCGTCTTCAGCACGCGTCAGTATAAGACCCTCGAGGGCAAGCGCCTGCTGCTCATCCAGCCCCTGCGCTGGGAGGACGGCCGGCCCTCGGGCGACCCCATCGTGGCGGCCGACGCGGCGGGGACGGGGTCTTCCGAGTTCGTCTACTGGGTGGCTTCGCGGGAGGCCGCCGTGGCCTTCCCCGACCTGCCGCCCGTGGACGCCGCGATCCTGGGCATCATCGAGGGGCATCAGGTGAAGGATTTCCGGGGGGCCGCGTAGCATGCTGGTGGCCGAGGTGGTGGGCAACGTCTGGGGGCAGTTCAAGCACCCGAGCCTGAAGGGGAAGCAGATGTTCCTGGTGCGGCCGATCGACCCCCTCACCGAGGAGCCGCTCGGCGACGCCATGCTGGCCGTGGACGGGGGCGTGGGCGCCGGGCCGGGCAGCATCGTGCTGGTCCTGGACGAGGGCGGTTCGGCGCGACAGATCCTGGGGGACGGGCAGGCGCCCGTCCGGACCCTCATCTGCGGGATCATCGACAAGGTATTCGTGAATGGGAAGGGCAAAAGCTATGCATGAGCATGAGATGAAGGCGATCGTGGACGCCGTCGTGAAGGTCCTGGCGGAGCGGGGACTGCTTTCCGGAGAGAAACCGGGGCACCAGTCCGGGGGCTGCGGCTCCTGCGCGTCCGAGCCGGCGGTTCGCGTGACCACAGGCACGGCCGGCAAGGTGTTCGGCCCGGCCTGGACTTACGACAAGGCGCAGTCCGAGCTCTCCCGCGGCGCATCCGCGCCGCCGGACCCCTGCCTGCGGCCCGGCGGACCGGGGCTGGAATGCCGCGCGCGCGCGGCGGCCTCGGCCTGCGGGCAGTCGGTCGCGCCCGTGTCCCCGCAGACCGTGACGGCCATCCGGGAAGGGGATCACACCTACGATCCGTCCTGCCCGCACTGCAACTCCAAGGTCGGTTCGCGGGAGCTGCGCTCCCTGGGCGCCGACCGGATCGGCGTGTGCCACCCCACCAAGTCCTGCAACGACATCGCGCTCATGGTCGACCACACCATGCTCAAGCCCGGGGCCACGCAGGAGGAGATCGCCAAGCTCTGCGAGGAGGCCAAGGCCTACTGCTTCGCCTCGGTCTGCGTCAACCCGACCTACGTCTCCCTGTGCGCCCAGCTCCTGCGGGGCTCGGGGGTGAAGGTATGCACGGTGATCGGCTTCCCCCTGGGCTCGACCACCCCGACGGTGAAGGCCATCGAGGCCCGCGATGCGATCGCCAACGGGGCCGAAGAGATCGACATGGTCATCAACGTCGGGGCCCTCAAGTCCGGCAACGACGCCCTGGTGCGTGACGACATCCAGGCCGTGCGGGACGCCACCCGGGGCAGGATCCTCAAGGTCATCCTGGAGACCGCGCTGCTGAACAAGGATGAGAAGGTCCGGGCCTGCCGCATGTCCAAGGAGGTCGGGGCGGATTTCGTGAAGACCTCGACGGGTTTCGGCCCCGGCGGCGCCACGGCCGATGACGTGCGCCTCATGCGCGAGACGGTCGGCCCGCTCATGGGGGTCAAGGCCTCCGGCGGCATCCGCGACACGAGCATCGCCCAGGAGATGATCAAGGCCGGCGCCACGCGGCTGGGGACCTCGGCCAGCGTGGCCATCGTGACGGACAAGAAGTCCGACGGCGGCAAGGGCTACTGAGGGCGCGGCGATGAAGAAGAAAGAAGTGAAGATGACGGTGGACCTGCAGTGCGGGGCTTGCGGCGCCCTCGTGCACAAGGGCGAGAATCCGCCCAAGTTCTGCCCGTGTTGCGGCGCCGGTTTCGAGCGCTACTGCATCACCTGCCGGAAACGGGTCGACATGTTCTTCGAGGAGTGGTGGCCGGAGGAGGAAGAGTGCGTGCGGACCTATTCCCCGGCCAAACGGTGCCCGACCTGCAACGCTTCCCTGGAGGTCGAAGACCGGGGCAAGCCGCAGGGCGGCGGCACGGCGTTCGAGCATTGAATCTGATTCTCATCTGGAGGGGTAATGTCTGAAAGCAAGGAAGCGCTGGGTCTGGTGGAGACGCGGGGATTCACGGGCATGATCGAGGCCACCGACGCCATGGCCAAGTCCGCCAAGGTCCGCATGATCGGCTATGAGAAGGTCGGGACCGGGCTGGTCACCACGATCTGCCGCGGCGAAGTGGGCGCGGTGCGGGCGGCGGTCGAGGCCGGCGCGGCGGCGGCCCAGCGGGTCGGTGAGCTCGTCTCCGTCCACGTGATCCCGCGGCCGCACGAGGACGTCGAGAAGTACTTGGACAAGGTCGCCATTAAGGTCCGGGACTGATACCGAGGGCGTCCCTGAGTCCGGGACGCTCCGCCGATGCTGCACCGCAACGACCTGGTCGATGCCGTTCTGCGCCACCTGACCCCCGGCCGCCCGGCCGGGGAGCGGGGGGCGCTCCCGTCGGTCCGGGGCCGTCCCTTCCTCACGGACCGGGAGGTCAGAAAGTCGTTGACTCCCGAGACCCAAGTCCTTACAATACCTAGAGCCGCGATTGTGAGCCCTTTAGCGCTGGAATGGCTGGCGCTAAAAGGTATACGTATCGTGCGTATTTAGGCCATTTTTGTCGGCCTCCCCATCGGTTTGGCGGAGTTCCGCTGTATTTTGGAGGATTTTTCATGGCATTGGACATGAGCGCCCTGCTCAAGCTGATGGTCGACAAAGGGATATCCGATATCCATTTCAAGGCCAACGCTTGTCCGGCGGTCCGGGTCAACGGGAGGCTGGTCTCGGCCGTGAACATCCAGAAAGTCACCGGGCCCGACATCGAGGCCATGGCCAAGAGCATGATGACGCCCGAACAGGCCGGGAGTTTCGCCGCCAAGAACGAGTTGGACCTCGCTTACACCCTGGCCGGGGTGTCGCGCTTCCGCGTGAACGTCTTCCGTCAGCGGGGCTCGGTCGCCCTCAGCCTGCGCGTGGTCCCCATGAAGATCCGCACCTTCGACGAGCTGAACCTCCCGATGAAGGCCATGGAGAAGCTTTCGGAGGAATCCCGCGGCCTCATCCTCTTCGCCGGCATCACCGGCGCCGGTAAGACGACCTCGATGAACAGCTTCGTGCATTTCCTCAACGAGCGCAAGAACCACCGCATCATCATGATCGAGGACCCCATCGAGTTCTTCCATGAGGACATCAAGGCGACCATCGTGCAGCGCGAAGTCGGTCGGGACACGGGCTCGTTCGCGGAGGCCCTCAAGCACGTCCTGCGGCAGGACCCCGACGTGGTCGTGATCGGGGAGATGCGCGACCCCGAGACCATCGACGCCGCGCTGACCGCGGCGGAGACCGGGCACCTGGTCCTCTCCACGGTCCACACGCTCGATGCCGTCCAGACCATCGACCGCATCGTGGATAATTTCCCCTCCCGGCAGGCGCAGCAGGTCCGGCAGCAGCTCTCGTTCGTCCTTAAGGGAGTCGTGGCCCAGCGGCTGGTCGCGGCCAAGGATGGGAAGAGCCGCTTCCCCGCCACCGAGGTGCTCGTGGTCAACAGCCTCGTCCGGCGCCACATCACCGACGCGAAGAACGCCGACATCTACAAGACCATGGAGGCCGGCCATTACTACGGCATGCACACTTTCGACCAGGACCTCATCCGCCTCCTTCAGGAGGGGAAGATCGACGAGAAGGAAGCGGTCGAGAACGCGACGAACACCGAGGACATCGCGCTGAAGATCCGGAGCGTCGGGGGGGCGGCCGTCTAGTGGCAGAGGAGGTCCCCGGGCAGGGCGGGCAGGAAGAGGTCCAGGATATCCTGAGCGACCTGGACAACATCCTGCAGACCCTGACCGAATCGGCCCGCGAGGTCCAAGCCGCCACCTCATCCTTGCCGGCAGCCAAGCCGGAGGCCAAGCCGCCGAC
>MGTY01000121.1:26111-26211 GCA_001799695.1 Elusimicrobia bacterium GWA2_69_24 | reverse complement strand
CAGGCAACTCCTAAGTCGGCGCAGGACCGGGGCGCATCCGCGCCGCCGGCCCATGCGCCGCAGGCAACTCCTAAGTCGGCGCAGGACCGGGGCGCGTCCG
>MGTY01000121.1:25588-26080 GCA_001799695.1 Elusimicrobia bacterium GWA2_69_24 | reverse complement strand
CGAGGCGAAGCCGGAGCCGGTGAAACCCGCGCCCGCCGTGAAGCCCCCGCCGCCGGCTCCGCCGGTGAAGCCGCCAGCCCAGCCGGTGAAGCCGCCGACCCAGCCGGTCAAGCCGCTGCCCGAGGCCAATCCGCCCGCGCCGGGGCCAGTGAAGGCGGAGGCTAAGACCCTGCCGCCCGCGAAACCTGAAGTGAAGCCCGCGCCCGCCCAGGCGCCTCAGGCAACTCCCGAGTCGGCGCAGGACCGGGGCGCATCCGCGCGCCCGGCCATGGCTCCTTTCGGGGAACCCGCCGAGGTCGAGCGTCCGCAGCCGAGCCTGCCTCCCTCCGTGGTGGAGCGAGTCATCGTGGACATCCAGCCCAAAGCCGCTCCCGGGGGGGCCGTCCCGGGAGGCGAAGGGATCGAGTTGGCGCCCCGGTCGGGGATCTTCCCTTCCGCCCCGAAGAAGGGCAAGCTGGAAGCGGTGGAGCCTCCCAAAAGGGGGCTCCCGAC
>MGTY01000121.1:0-25570 GCA_001799695.1 Elusimicrobia bacterium GWA2_69_24 | reverse complement strand
ACCGGGGCCCATCCGCGCCGCCGGCCCATGCGCCGCAGGCAACTCCTGAGTCGGCGCAGGACCGGGGCGCATCCGCGCCGCCGGTGGAGTTGAGTATCACCGTGCCGGCCGCTCCGGAGGAGCCGAAGCTGGAATTGAAGCCTCCCGCACCCGTCGAGCTGACGGTGGATCTGACCCCGGAGTCCGTCGTTCCCGTCGAGGTCAGCCAGGCGGCGCCGGATGCGGCCGCCGCGCCCGTCCCCGTCTTCTCCGGACCCGCCGAATTCGCCGCGAACCCGGAGCCCATCCCCGACAAGACTCCCCCGGACCAGATCCGCCGCATCGCCTTCCTTTACACGGCCGAGCAGAAGGAAGCCTGCGAGAAGTTCTCCAAGTTCATCGGGCAGGTGGCCAAGACCTTCGGGAAGAAGCCCATCTACGTGCACCAGTCGGCACGGGCGGAAGTGCGTGCGGACCTTTCACCCCGGGAGCTTCTGGACAAGCTCAAGGCGGCCGGGACCGTCGGTATCCTGGCGATCCTGGAGGGGCTCCCTTCCGATAAGGCGCAGGAATTGGAGAAGGTGTTCGAGGACGAGGACATCTTCTTCCGGATCGTGGCCCCGGCCGACGCCGCCAAGCGGCTGGCCGCGATCGACCATGTGGTGGATATGATGCTGCTCAAGGCGGGTTAGGGCGGATGTTCACGCGCTGGCAAGTGCAGTCCGCGCCCACCGCTGAGGATCCGATGCGGCGGCTCCTCCTGCTGAAGGCTTCGGCCGCCGACGTGCAGGTGCTCATCCGGAAGCTCGGCGCGGTCTGCGGGCGGCCCAAGAAGGACGCGGGCGGCGCGGAGTTCAATTTCCGCATCTATCTGCACGGCATCACCGAAGACCGCCTCCCCGCGATCGAGGCGGACCTCCAGGCGATGACCGCGCCCGGCGCGGCGGCGGATGTCCCGCGCTCCCCCACCCCTCTGCCGAAACCGAAGGAGGAGGCGCCCCCGGCGAAGATGCCGGAGATTCCGCGGATGGCGACACCCCCGCCGCGGATGGCGACGCCCCCCCCGGCGCCCAAGGAAGAGCCGGCTCCGGATGCGGCCATATTCGACCTATCGCCCGGAGGGTCGAAGCCCAAGGGGGAGCCGTCCCCGGAGATCTCCGCGGTGGCGCCTCCGAAGGAAGCGCCGCCCGTCGAGTCGACCATCCAAGCCGCGCCGCTCATCACCCTGCGCTCGCCCGGCGGGGGGGGCGGAGCCCCGCCGCCCGCCCAAACCGACGGGGGACCGTTCTCACCGGGGGCTCCGTCCCCCGCCGCTCCCGAGCTCGTGGTCCCGGGGCGGATGGATATGCCCGCTTTCGCGCCCACGCCGACCGCCGACGCCGGCCGGTTCGGCGGCCTCGGCGCGCCTCCCCCCAAGAGGTCGGAGCCCGCGGAGGCCCCCAAGCCTGGCGCCAAGCCGCCGGCCCATGCGCCTCAGGCAACTCCTGAGTCGGCGCAGGACCGGGGCGCATCCGCGCCGCCGGAGAAGAAGTCCGCGGCCGCGGCACCGAAGCCTGCGGCCGCCGCGGCGCCCGTCCTGGAGACGGAGGACTCGCTCTTCGGCGGCCGCCAGAGGCTCGATCCCCTGCTCTCGATGGAGACGCTGACGGTGAGCGCCGCCAACCGTTTCGCCCATGCGGCCACGACCTCGGTGATCTCCAGCCCCGGGGGGATGTACAACCCGCTGTTCATCAGCGGCTCGGTCGGGACCGGGAAGACGCATATGCTGCATGCCCTGGGGCAGAAGCTGGAGTCGTCCGATCCCCCGGGAAAGGTCTGGCTGACGACCGGACCCAAGCTGGCCCGGGCCGCCGCGCTGGCGGTCTCCCAGAACAAGTCGGGGCAGCTCGAGGAGTTCGCCAAACAGGCCAAGGCCCTCCTCATCGACGACGTCCAGCTGATGGGAGTGGCGGAACAGAACCGGGGGCTCCTGGCGCAGATCCTGAAGATATTCTCCGTGAACGGCAAGCAGGTGGTCATGGCCTCGGCGTACTCGCACCGGATGCTGGGAGCCCTGGAGAAGGCCCTGGAGTACCAGATCTCCGCGGGACACGCGGTCGAGCTGAAGATCCCTCCCGACAAGAAGCGCAAGGAGATCGCGCTGCACGTCCTGGAGCGCACCCCGATGTCGACGGACACCTTGAGCCTGGAGCAGTTCGGCGACCGCATCGTGCAGGACTTCGGCTCCCTGGAGACGGCGGTCCGGCGGCTGCTGGCCCTTAAGGACATGGGCCCCGGCAAGGGACCCTCCCTGAAGGACATGCTGGCGACCGTCTTCGCCCCGGACGCCGGCGAGGCGATGCCTTCCTCGGAGGACGAGATCAAGGCGGCCCTCAGCTCCGCCCCCGCGTTGCCCCCGGAAGGCACCTTGAAGACGGCGATCCTCTACCCCGCGCTCCAGGATACCCATGCCGACTGGATCTGGTGCCATGTGCTGGATACGGCCCGTCAGAGGAAGTGGCCGACCCCTTTCCGCATGGCCCACCGCAAGGCCTACACCCTGGAGCAGGTCTTCGCGGCGCCCTTTGTGGTGGCCGAGGAGTGCTATCAGGCGGGCGTGCGCGCGGCCCTGGTCCTGGGGCCGCCCCCGGGCAGCGACCTCTCCGAGCACGAGGCGGATTTCCGCTATGTGGCCGAGCATCTCCTCCGGGATATGGGGGTCAGCCTGGGCTGGATCCCCTACAATCGGGTGCGCGATCCGAAGTACGCGGCGCTGGCGTACCTCGACCTCTGCCGGAGCTCGGCGGGGACGGTCTGATGACCCCCGAGGGGATCGCGATCGCGCTCATCGCAGCGGCGGCGGTCACCGGGGTGTTCTGGACCCTGCGCCTGCGGCGGATCCTCCCGCTGGAGCTCGCCTTGGAGGGCGAGAGGCGCTCCAGCAAGGACCGGGACGCCTTCGTGCGGGAGCTGCTCGAGGACGCCGCGGCTCCCACTACGCCCCAGGCGCTGGAGGAGGCCATCCAGTTCGGGGCGGGCAGCCTCTTGAGCCGCATCCCGGGGCCGCATCTCTTCGTGTGGGTCCGGCGGGCGGCGTTCGGCCCCACCCCCGCTTCGGAGGGGGAGCTGGCCTGCCATACCGGCGCCCTGGAGGGGATGGACTCCCAGGCACTGCGCCTGCCGGAGGAGCTGTGGGACAAGGCCTTCCATTCCCCCGAGGGCGCCCAGTGGCGCTGGGCTCCCGGCTCGTGGGCAGGGCTCGGCGTCCTGCCGGAAGGGCTGGCGCGGGAGTTCGAGAAGCGCGGCCTGCGCTCTCTGCGCCTCACCCCCTGGGGCAGTCCGGGGAAGGTCTGGGGCCTGCTTGGCGTGCTGAGCGCCGCCCCCGAGGGCATCCCCGTCGACGAGCGGCGCGCGCTGTCCCAGCTCACCGCGTACTACGGCGCCCTGGCGCAGCGCACCGTTCGGGCCTGGGAGGGCGACCTCCAGCGCACGGAGCTCGACCGCGGGCTCCAGTCGACCCTGCGGCGGCTCGACGACACCAACCTCCGCCTCATCCAGCGCGCCAAGGAGATCAAGACCCTGCATGAGGTCTCCGACGTCATCGTGGGCCGGCAGGGGCAGCCCGACATCCTCGGCGCCATCGTGTCCATCGTGGCCCAATCCCTGGAGGCGGATGTGGTCGCCTTCCTGCTGCTCGACGACCTGGCCGGGGAACTGGTGACCCAGCCCGGCGCCTTCGGCCTGGCCGCCGACGAGGGCTCCCTTTACCGGATCTCCCTGCGCAACCCCGACGCCTCTTCCGTGCGCGTGTTCCAGACCGCCCAGCCGTTCCTGACCGGGGACGCCCAGAGCGACCCGGACGTCATCAGCCACTACGCGCGGCTCTGGAAGTGCCATTCCCTGATGGTGGTCCCCCTGCGCGGCGAGGGTGGGATGATCGGGGTCATGCGCGTCGGGAGCTTTAAGAAGGACGCCTTCAGCCAGGACCATCTCCAATTCGTCGAGGTCATCGCCGAGGAGGCCGCGGTCCTGGTCGAGAGCGCCGTCCTGTCCAAGCAGCTGTCGGAGATGAACCTCCAGCTCACCCGCCTGCACCGGCTCAAGGACGAATTCGTCTCCACGGTGAGCCATGAGTTCAAAACGCCGCTCACCGCCATCCAGGGATTCCTGGCCGTGCTCTTGGAGGAGGAGGTCGGGCCGCTCGGCGACGAGCAGAAGCGCTTCCTGAGGATCGCCAAGAGCGCTTCGGAAAGGCTGGGGGCGCTGGTGACCGACATGCTCGACATCTCCAAGCTGGAGGGCGGTCTGGAGATGCCGATGGCTCCCGTGGCGCTGGGGGCCCTCGCCGAGCGCTGCGTGGAGACCCATCGCCTGCAGGCCGAGACCCGCGGGCTCGGGCTCGCGCTGAACCTGGAACCCCGGCTCCCCAACGCCCACGGCAACGAATCCTGGCTGCAGCACGTGCTCGAGAACCTGCTCTCCAACGCCATCAAGTTCACCCCGTCGGGCGGGAAGGTGACGCTCACCCTGGAGAGCAAGGGCGAGTGCTTGCGGGCCGCGGTGAGCGACACGGGCGTCGGGATCCCGGCCGCGGAGCAGCCCCGCATATTCGAGAAGTTCTTCCGCGCCTCCAATCGCGACTCGGTCGCGGCTCCGGGCACCGGGCTGGGGCTCGCCATCTGCAAGCAGGTCATCGAGAAGCACGAGGGCCGGATCTGGTTCGAATCGGAGGAGGGGCGGGGCACCTGCTTCTACTTCGTGGTGTCGGCGGCCAAGGGGCCGCCGTCCCCGGGGCAGAGCCGTCTACCTTCTGCGGAGGGGGCGGCAGTCCAGGGAACTCCGGGCAAAGGGACCGCCGGGAATGGAACGTCCGCCGTGGCCGCGGTGTCCAAAGAGTCGCCGGGGCCGCGGGACGCGGTACAATAGATCTGAGGGAGGTATCGTCCATGAAAAAGAACACCCTGTTGGCGCTGTCGGTCGCCGTGCTCACGCTCTCCGCTTTCGGCTGCGGCGGAGGCAGCCAGACGCGCGTGAAGAAGGGCCAGGTCGTCGATGTCCTGGAACAGGACCCGAACCAGGGCGGATACATCGAGGCCATCGGCATCGGAGCCGCCGATCCCACCCTGCCGACCCAGACCCAGCGGCGGGCGCTGTCGCGCGACGCGGCCATCGTGAAGGCCCACAACGAGCTCCTCACCATGATCAAGGGCGCCACGCTCGAGAGCGGGCAGACCGTCGAACAGTCCGTCATGACGGACTCTAAGATGGTCGAGAAGGTCGACGCGATGATCAAGGGCGCGGAGATCGTGAAGACGGAATTCACCTCCGACGACGGCGCCCTGACCACCCTGCGCCTGCCCAAGAAGCGCCTGGAGCAGATGATGGGGATCAAGTTCAAATAGGATGCGCCGATTGCTGACGGCCGCGGTCGCCGGCGCGGTGCTCCTGGCGGGCTGCTCCGGGGCGCGCCTGAAGGTGGGCGCCGCCCAGGAGGGCGAGGTCATCGAGGCGGAGGGCTGGACCCCCGTCGTGGACGACGACGTCCTGGGCATGAAGCAGCGCTCGCTGGCCGACGCGCAGAAGAAGGCGGTCGAGCGCGTGGTGGGCGTCTTCATCTCGGCCAAGACCCGCGTCTCCAAGGCCGTCACCGTGGACCAGAACATACTCGCCAACGTCTCCGGGTACGTCCAGAAATACGACGTGCTGTCGGAGCGCAGGGAGGAGGGGTTCTACAAGACCCGCATCCGCGCCCTGGTCCTCTACAAGAAGATCGGTTCGGACCTGAAGGCCCTGGGCCTGATGCGGCCCGAGCCCCCTCCGGGCAACCCCAAGGTGGTGGTGCTCCTGTCCGCGAGGGGGGGCGGCGCTGCGCAGTCGGGGGCCGCCGGGGCCCATGCGCCTCACGCAGATCCTGAGTCGGCGCAGGACCGCGCCGCTGCCGCGTCGGCGGCCGTGCGCCGCGCCTTCCTGGAACGGGGTTTCCTGGTCGTGGATCCGAAGGGAGCCGACGTTCCCCCCGCGGACCTGGTGATCCAGGGGGAAGCCGAGTCCCACGAGCTCTCCGGGGTGAACCTGGGGGGCTTCCGCTCCTTCCGGGCCCGAGTCGCCCTGTCGGCGCTCAAACCCGGGACTGGGGAGCTGGTGTCCCAGGCCAGCCGCGAGGCCTCGGGCCTGGACCCGACTCCCCAGATCGCCGAGACGAAGTCTTTGGAGAACGCGGGGATGCTGGCCGGCGAGGCGCTGGCGGCCGAGGTCGCCGACCTCCTGACCCGGCGGGTCAAGGTGACGGTGCGCGTGTCCGGGCTCAAGGGCCTCGACGACGTCCAGCGCCTGACCGAGGACCTGCGGGGCCAGCCGGACATCGCTTCGGTGACCCTCTCCGAGTTCCAGGGCGGGGGGGCGGAGCTGGCGGTGGCGACCGAGGGCATGGCCGGTCCGGAGCTGGGGGCCCTGCTCCAAGGAATGAAGCGCTACGCTTTCAAGATGCGCTCGGTGACTCCGTACCTGGTAGAGGTAGGTGCCGGGGAATAGGGCCGTTCCGGCGCTGATCCTGGCGGCGGCGCTGGCCGCGGGCTGCGCCGGAGGGCAGGTCGTGCTGTACGAGGCGTCGGACCTGGGCCCGCGGCTCCCGCGGAAGGTCGCGGTGCTGCCGTTCGGGAACCATACCGTGAGCCTCAAGGGCCCGGAGCGCCTGCGGCCCCTGGTGATCCGGGGGGTGCGGGATGCCGGGTTCGAGGTCCCGGAGGCCGAGGGCGTGGACCAGGCCTTGCGGGGGATCGGCATCACCGACGGCGGCCAACTGGGCGCCGTGAAGCCGGACGAGTTGGGACGGACGCTGGGGGTGGACGGGCTCCTCTACGGCGTGCTGGAGGATTTCGTCAACCAGAACCTGGGGGCGGTGCGGCGGCGGGTCGTGCGCTTGAACCTGAGGCTGGTGGCCGCCGAGTCGGGCGAGAAGCTGTGGGAAGGGGTCGGGACGGGACAGAGCACGGACGTGGCGCTCGACCAGAAGGCCATCGAGAGGGCCTTCATCGAGGGCATGGCGGTGCAGGCGCTGGAAACGGCCCTGGGCACTCCCCTGCAGAGGGAGGCCGAGGCCGCGGTGCGGGAGCTGTTCGGTCGATTTCCGAGGAGGCGATGAGATGAAAGGGACATGGGTCCGGTCGGGTCTGCTGGGCGTGACGGCGGCGGCGCTGCTCTTGGGCGCCTGCTCGCCCAAGACTTCGGTGCGCCGCGAGGATACGATGAGCGCCACCGAGACGGTCAAGGTCAAGACCAAGTTCACCGGCCCCAAGCGCCGGATCGGCGTGGTCGATTTCGAGAACAAGTCGGCCTACGCCCAGGCGCGCATCGGGACGGCGGCCTCGGACATCCTCATCACCGAGCTGGCCAAGACCGGCAAGTTCGTCCTGGTCGAGCGGGACCAGATCTCCAAGATCATGGACGAGCAGAAGCTCCAGGCCTCGGGAGCCATCGACCCGCGCACCGCGGTGCAGGTCGGCAAGATCCTCGGCCTCAACGCCATCGTTACCGGGGCGGTCTCCCAGTTCGGCGTGAACACGGGCGGCAGCGAGTACCTCCTGGTGCAGAGCAAGCGGCAGACCGCCGAGGCCACGGTGGACATCCGGCTGGTGGACACCGAGACCGGCCAGGTCCTCTACGCGGATTCGGGCACCGGCGTGGCGAAGAGCTCGAAGGGCTCCGTGCTGGGGCTGGGGACCAAGGGGGGCTACGACGAGACCCTGGAGGGCAAGGCCCTGCGCGCGGCCATCGTCCAGTTCACCGACAACATCGTCAACCAGGTCAACAAGAAGCCCTGGTCCTGCCGCATCGCGGCGGTGCGCGACGACCTGGTCTACTTGAACGCGGGCCCCAACATGGGCGTGGAGAAGGGCCTTGAGCTGGAGTGCTTCCATCTCGGCAAGCCCATCCTGGACCCGACGACCGGACTCGCGCTCGGCAACGAGGAGGTCTCCATCGGCAAGGTGGAAGTCTCGGGTCCGCTGGGCGACACGGGCGAGGGCGCGATCGCCAAGCTCACCAAGCGCCTCGGCGTCTCCCCGGCGGCCAACGACATCTGCCGGATCGCGGACTGACCCCGGGGTGGAAGCGCAGACCGGCCTCTTCCTGGTCTTCCTCCTCACGCTCTGCGTCGCGGCCGTATTCGGTCCGCTGGCGTGGCGGCGTTGGAGGGCCGCCCGGAAGTCGCCGGTCCACACGGGCGGGGGGATGAGCCGCTACAGCGGCGTCTCCTCGCCGCCCGGCTCCCGGACGCCGGTCGCGGCGCCGCCCGCGGAAGCGGGCGTGGGACCCGGCAAGGTGTTCGCGGGCCGCTACAACCTCACGCGCGTCGTCGGACACGGCGGCATGGGGCGGGTGTGGGAGGGGACCGACCAGCGCACCGGGGAGCGCGTCGCGGTCAAGACCATGGAGGTGAAGGACCCGGCCCTGGCCCGCCAGCTGCGGGAGCTCTACGTGGCCGAGGGCCGCACCCTCGAGCGCCTGCGCCACCCCAACATCGTGGACTTCCTGGAGGCGGTCCCGGACGGGGAGGGAGTGGCGCTGGTGTTCGCCTTCGTATCCGGGAAGACCCTGCAGCAGGTCCTGGCCGAGAAGCGTCGCCTGGATTGGACCGCCGCGCGGGAGGTGTTCATCCCCGTGGCCCGGGCGCTGATCGCGGCGCACGCGGGCTCGGTCATCCATCGCGACATGAAGCCGGCCAACATCATGATCCGCCGGGACGGGAAGGTGAAGGTGATGGATTTCGGCGTGGCTCGCGCCATCGGCGACGTCCCGGACACCTATAAAGAAGGTTCGTCTGCCCCGGCCCCGCAGTCCCGGCCCTCCCCGAACGCCCCGGGCCGGTTCACGCGGGAGGGAGCGAAGGAGCGCGAGCTCCCCGTCGTGCGCACCAGCACGATCGTGGGGACCCCGGCCTACTCTCCGCCCGAGGCCCAGCAGGGCATCGCCACCCCCCGCGGGGACCTGTTCTCGGTCGGGGTGTGCCTCTACGAGATACTCACCGCTTCGCTTCCCTTCGGCCTGAACGGCTGGTCCCCGAACTCCGCCTCCGGCCGCCGTCGCGCGGCCGAGCTGTCCCCGGGGCTGCCTCCGGCCGCCGACGCGCTCATCGAGGACCTGCTCCAGCCCGACCTGGACAAGCGCGTCCCCGACGCCGAGACCCTGCTCCAGCGCCTCATCCAGATCACGCCCCCGAAGGCTTGACTTCAGTCAAGGCCGGGGCGGGGGATAACAGCTATCCTATGCGGGAGAGGTATCATCCCATGGACAAGAAACATTCCTGCGGTTGCGGCTGCGGCTCCGAGGCGGCCTCGCTCATCCGGCAGAACCTGGCCCTGGCGGAGACCGCCGAATACCAGAAGGGGGCCATCGTCAGCCGCGAGATCCTCAAAAGCAAGACCGGCAGCGTCACGGTGTTCGCCTTCGACAAGGGGCAGGGGCTCAGCGAGCACACCGCGCCCTTCAACGCGCTGGTCTGCGTCCTGGACGGGGAAGCGGAGATCCGCCTCTCCGGGGAGCTCTTCCGCGTCGGGAAGGGCGGCATGCTCATCATGCCCGCCGGGGAGGCCCACGCCCTGCACGCGGCGCAGCCCTTCAAGATGATGCTCGTCATGCTCCGCTCCTGAGGCCGCGCCGTGAGCGAGCTGATCGACGATTCGCGCTTCAAGAAGCAGACCCTCAAGCACCTGATCCAGTCCCTGCACGAGGGCACGGCGCCCGAGGCGGTGCGCGCCCAGCTCGTGCGCCTCATGGGGCAGGTCCCTTATGCGATGGTGGTGGAAGTGGAGCAGGAGCTTATCTCGGAAAAGGTCCTGTCGGTTGGGGAGATCCAGAAGCTCTGCGACCTGCACAGCGCGGCGCTCAAGGGCGTGCTGGAGAAGAGCGCCGCTCCCGTCCCTCCCGCCGGCCATCCCGTGGACGTTTTCTTCAAGGAGAACCGGGCCCTGGAAAGGGTGCTCCTTTCCCTTAAGGAAGCGGCCGCGGCGCTGGAGCCCCTGGCGGACGACGCCCCCGGCCAGGAGGCGGCCGGCCGCCTGCGCGCCCACGTCGCGGCCCTGGCGGAGGTGGACAAGCACTACAAGCGCAAGGAGTTCCTGCTCTTCCCCTTCCTCGAGAAGCGCGGGATCACCGGGCCGCCGACCGTGATGTGGGGCAAGCACGACGAAGCCCGGGGCCTGCTGAAAACCGCCCTCGAAGCCCTGGCCGCGGAATCTGCGCCCGTGGCCGGGACGCTCAAGTCCGTGGCCCGGCTGGTCCTGGCCCCGGCTTTGGACGCGGTCGCGGAGATGATATTCAAGGAAGAGAACATCCTCCTGCCCATGTGTTTGGACGCGTTGACCGAGGGTGAGTGGCTGGAGGTCCGCGATCAGAGCGCCGAGATCGGCTATTGTCTCATCACGTCCGTCCCCGAGTGGAGACCCGCCGGGGCTCCGGCCCCGGCAACGAAGAAGGCTGCGGGGCAAAGGCTGCAGTTCCCCACCGGGAGCCTGTCGGTGGAGGAACTCTCCGCCATGCTCGACTCCTTGCCCTTCGACCTCACCTTCGTCGACAAGGACGACCGCGTGGGGTATTTCACCGGGGGCAAGGAGCGCGTCTTCGCGCGCAACGAGGCCGTGATCGGACGGAAGGTGCAGTTCTGCCATCCCCCGTCCTCGGTGCACCGGGTCACGGCGATCCTGGAGGACTTCAAGTCCGGCAAGGCGGACCGGGCCCCTTTCTGGATCAACATGAAGGGGCGCTTCGTGCACATCGAGTACTTCGCGGTCCGGGACAGGGAGGGGCGCTATCTGGGGACTTTGGAGGTCACCAAGGACATCACGGAACTGCGCAAACTGGAGGGGGAGCAGAGGCTCATGCCCCCTGCCAAGGCTCCATGAGCGGTGTTCCCGGCGATATCACCCCCGAGACCCGGGTGGGCGAACTCTTGGACCGCTTCCCGGCCCTCGAGGAGACGCTCATAGGCCTGTCCCCCGAGTTCCAGCGCCTGCGCAACCCGGTGCTGCGGCGGACCGTGGCCAAGGTCGCCACCCTGCGCCAGATCTCCAAGGTCGGCGGCGTGCCTCTGGGGACGCTGATCAATACCCTGCGCGAGAAGGCGGGCTTGGCGCCCGCCCAGACCGCCGCGGGCGGGGCTGGCGGGGCGGAGCCCGCTCCCGACTGGTTCGACCCGGCCAAGGTAAACGCATCCTTCGACGCGCGGCCGGCCCTGTCCGCCGGGCAGCATCCCATGCCCGAGATCATGGCGAAGCTCCTCAGCCTGCCGGCGGGCGGCATATTCGCACTGCAGACCCCGTTCACCCCGGCGCCGCTCATGGACCTGGCGAAGGGGAAGGGCTTCGAGTGCTGGTCCCGGACCGAGACCCCGGAGCTGACCCGCACCTACTTCCATAAATAGCGGGAACTCCATGAGTCTCCTTCCCCCCTTGAGGGGGCGCCCTCCGCAGCGCTTCGGGCACGCCGGCCGGCCAGAGGCCGGACGACCCCGGCAGAGGTTGGGATGGGGGGGTGCAAAGATTCGGGGAACTTTTCCGCATCCTCGATCGTACTTGAGGGCATGCTTTCCCGGGTGTTCTCGGCCGGCCTGCATGGGATCGACGGCTTCGTGGTCCGGGTCGAGCTCGATGTGGCCCGGGGTCTGCCGACCTTCAACACCGTGGGGCTTCCGGACAGCTCCGTCAAAGAGGCGCGCGACCGGGTGGTGTCCGCCATCCGCAATTCCGGCTTCGATTTTCCCCCGCGCCGGGTCATAGTCAACCTAGCCCCCGCGCAGATGCGCAAGGCGGGAACGCATCTCGAACTCCCCATCGGGCTGGGCATACTCGCGGCCCTGGCCCAGGTCCGGGCTGGGACCTGGTGCAAGGATACCTGCTTCCTCGGGGAGCTCGCCTTGGACGGCTCCGTGCGCCCGGTGCGGGGCGTTTTGGCCATGGCCTCCGCGGCCAAGGCGCGGGGCTTGCGCAAGGTGGTGGTCCCCAAAGAGAACCTGCGCGAGGCCGCGGTGACGGGCTTGCCCGCCCGCGGGGTCTCTTCGCTGGGGGACGCGGTCCGCCTCATCGCAGGGGAAAAGTGGGCCGGGGAGAGCGCGCCCGAAGCCGTCGCGGATGGAGCGGAAAGCGCGGCGCCAGACGGGGAAGACCTTTCCGAGGTCCGCGGACAGTTCCTGGCGCGCCGGGCCCTCGAGATCGCGGCCGCGGGCGGGCACAACCTCCTCATGTCGGGGCCTCCGGGAGCGGGGAAATCCATGTTGGCGCGGCGCCTGCCCGGCATCCTGCCGCCCCTGACGTTGGAGGAATCATTGGAAGTGACGCGCATCCATTCGGTCGTCGGCCTGCTCCGGGACGGGGAGGGCCTGCTGCGCGTCCGGCCCTTCCGTTCCCCGCATGCCACGGCTTCCACGGCCGCGATGATTGGGGGCGGGCCCTCCTGCCGTCCGGGCGAGATCGTGCTGTCCCACCGCGGCGTCCTGTTTCTCGACGAGCTGCCGGAATTCCATCGCGACGCCTTGGAGGCCCTCCGGCAGCCCATGGAGGACCGGCGGGTCACCGTGACCCGCATGAAGGAGGTCATCACCTATCCCGCGGATTTCTGCCTCGTTGCCGCCATGAATCCCTGCCCCTGCGGCAGGTCCGGGCTCAGCATGAACCCGTGCGACTGCGACGATGCCGCGTTGCGCCGCTACCGGGGGCGGGTCTCGGGGCCGCTCCTGGACCGGCTGGACCTGCGCATCGACCTGGCGCCGCTCCCATTCAAGGATTGGGCGGGGCGTGACGGCGCGCCCGTGGAGCCGTCCGCGGCCGTCCGGGCGCGCGTCCTGGCCGCCCGCGAAAAGGCCGCGGCCCGCATGGGAAGGGCGGGCGCGGTGAACGCCCAGCTCACGCCTCGCGAGCTTCGCAAGCATTGCGAACTTGATAGCCGCGGCATGTCGCTCTTAGAGAAGTGCGTCGAGAAGGGCGGGCTTTCGGCGCGGGGCATCGGCCGCATGCTGCGGGTGGGGCGCACCATCGCCGATCTCGCGGGCGCGGAGCGCATCGAGACCAAGCACATGGCCGAGGCGCTGTATTATCGGGGGATGAGGGATGGGTAGCGTCTTGACGGGAGGCGGTTTTAATGTACACTTATATTGTCATACATAATATGAGGAGATAAGATATGCTTCACAGGCACTCTCATCCCGTCACCATAACCCTTACGCCCAAGCTGTTCCTCTTGGCCGAGAAGATCGCCGCTGAGGAAGGACGTACGCGCTCCGAGCTTTTCCGGGAAGCCCTCCGGAAGTATGTCTGGGAGAGGTCCTGGAAGAAACTCCAGGCATACGGGGCCAAGAGGGCTGAAGAACTGGGCATCAAGGGCGACGAAGACATCGAGCGCCTCATCGACGAGGGGCGGGTATAGATCATCAATGCGGGTGGTTCTGGACACCAACGTCCTCGTCTCAGCACTGCTCTTCGGCGGGAAGCCGTCCCGGATCGTGGAGTTGGCCAAGGACGGCCTGATCGAGCTCGTCGTTTCCCTATTCATCCTGACCGAGTTCGAAGAAAAGTTGAAGTCGAAGTTCGGGTATACGACTCGGGGCGCGCGGGAGGCGGGAGCGGACATCGAAGTGATCTCACGGCTGATCCACCCGAAGTCCAGAATCCACGCCATCGAGAGGAAAGACTCCGACAACCGCATCCTCGAATGCGCCGTGGATGCGGGTGCCCAAGCCCTCGTCACCGGCAACATGAAGGATCTCCGGCCATTGGGCAGCTTCCAGGGAGTGGAGATCCTCACGCCAGCGGAATTCTTGGCCAGGTATTCCTTCAAGGACGCATAAGTCAACAGCGTCTATCCCTGCGCTCTCGACGTCCGCGGCTTGGCGCTATAATATTATATACATATCTTAGTATGTATTGATATTATATTGATTTAGCACTATAATATTAATATGAGTGACACGCTCGGTCCCCAAATACGCGCCCTCAGGACAGCGCGGAAACTCACACAAAAGAACCTCGCGCTCATGTCCGGGATCTCGCAGCAGCATCTGTCCCTGCTTGAGATGGGGCGGGGCGGCGTAGAGTTCGCGACCTTGCGCAGGATACTCGCTGCGCTCGGGCATGACATCGCCTTTGTGCCCCGCCCGGCAGTCTCGGCATTGGCGGCCCGGGCGAAGCAATGGGACGTCGTAGCCAAGTGGGAAGCGGCGCGGGAGCGGGAGCTTCCGGTCGGCGGGAGCGCGGCGCAGGCAGGTGCGCTCGCGGACTTCTATCTTTCCCGGCACGGAAAGCGTCCGACGCAGACCGAACTGCGCGGACATGCCGAACGCGTGCGCGCCTGGCGGGAGCTCCTGGCCCGGGTAAGGGTGCGATGAGCGGCCTGGAGAAGGCGTTGAGAGCCCTCTCGTCGTTTCTCGAGGAACGACGGTTCCCGTACATGGTCATAGGCGGCGTCGCCAATCTCGCGTGGGGGAGGCCCCGGTCGACCTTGGACATCGACGTCACGGTCTGGAGTCCCGCGGGCGCCGAGTCGGCGCTGATAGCCGCGCTCTGCTCCGCTTTCACCGCTTTGCCCGCGGAACCGGAGCAGTTCGCACTGGAGACCCGGGTGTTGCCCCTGGAAGTAGAAGGCTTCCGGGTCGACCTCATCCTGGGACAATTGCCCTACGAGGAACAGGCCATCCGGCGTGCCCGGCTCGTCGATATGGAGGGGCTCCAGGTCCGGGTGTGCTCGCCGGAGGACTTGATCGTCCACAAGATCATCTCCGATAGACCCAGGGACTTGGAGGATGTGCGCGGGATCGTGCGCGCGCAGGGGGCGGCGCTCGACCGGGCGTACCTCGATCCGCTCGTGCGCGGTCTCGCCGCGGACCTCGCGCGTCCCGGTATCTGGGATTTCTACATTTCTTGTTTTTGAGGGAACTAAAACGACCCCTCGTTCGTATATCTAGGGTAGTGCTTCCGACGCTTTTTTGCATTTGAAGGGCCGTCATACCGGCGAAAGCCGGTATCCAGACGACAAACCACTGGACCCCGGCTTTCGCCGGGGTGACGTCTGGTGCCTGGACCCCGGCTTTCGCCGGGGTGACGTCTGGTGCCTGGACCCCGGCTTTCGCCGGGGTGACGAATCCGGCCTACCGGTTTTCGCCGGGGTGATGAATGTAAACGAACTTATGAATCACTACACTGGTATGGCGGGGTGCTTACCTTAATATGAAGCGGGTTGAATTGGCTCCCCGATGTTTGTCATCGTTGTTGAGGTCGTATTAGGAGGCATGATGCGCAGCGTACTTTTCGCGTTGCTCCTGGGGTGGCCCGCGCTCCTCGCCGCGCAGGAGGATGACGGCGAAGCGGTGGAGACCATCCAAGAGGAGAAGCAGCACCAGGTGGTCCAGGCCAACACGCTATGGGACCTCGCGCAGTACTTCTATAAGGACCCCTGGAAGTGGCCCGTCATCTACGACGCCAACAAGGACCGCATCAAGGACCCGCATTGGATCTATCCGGGGCAGGTGTTCATCATCCCCGGCTTCGGCACGGCCACTACGATCAGGAAGACCAAGGCCCCCGTCGAGGCGGCGGCCCCGGTTTCCGAGCCGGAGCCCGAACCCATGGAGGAGGCCCCGGAGACCCCGCCGCCCGCCTTCCGCTCGGACCAAGGGCAGGGAGTGGCGCTCCCCGAGGCCCTGTCCGATGATTTTCCCAAGGGCATGACCGCCCAGGGCCCTTCCGCCGTGCGCATGAAGATGCCTTCCGACTGGGTCCCGGACGGCAAGGTCATGGAATATCAGGGCCGGGAGAGCATGGCCGCGGCCGGGGACAAGATCCGCATCCGCGTGTCTTCCGGCAAGCCTATCCGCAAGCGCGACCGGTTCGACGTATACCGCTGGGGCGGGCCGACCGAGGCGGACCTCGACAAGAAGGGGAAGTACACGGTGAAGGTCGCCATCATCGAGGTCGTGAAGAAGCTCTCGGGGCGGGACTATCTCGCCGTCATCTTGAGCTGCGGGGATTCCGTCCAGCTCAACGACGTCATCCGGGCGGAACAGTAGGAGGAGTCATGTTCGACGAAGTCAACTTCAAGAAATTCTTCATCATCGTGGCCGTGCTGTCCGCGGCGGTCTGGTACGTCACCAAGCACTACGATGTGCAGGATGCGCTGAAGTACGCCCAGGAGCATCGGGACCTCGGCAAGGAACCCAAGGTCGAGTTCTACATCGGCTCCCTCTATTATCTCAGGAGCGACTACCCGCACGCGATCGAAGCCTTGCTGCCCATGCTCCAGGCCTACCCCACCTGCCAGTACGCTCCGAAGGCCCTGCTCCGGCTGGGGAACTCCTACCAGTACTCCCAGAAGTGGGACGGGGCCCGGGAGGCGTTCAACATATACCTGCAGTATTTCCCCAAGAGTCCGGAAGTCGAGGCGGTCAAAGCCAAGATGGAGATCATCAAGTTCAAGGGCGACAGCACGGAGACGACCAACAACCTTGGCGACATCTACGGCGCGATAGAAATGCCGGAGTGATGAGCGCCATGCCCGGGTCCGAATCCCCGTTCTCCAGGCTCGTGCGCGGAAGGATGGAGGAGCGCGGGTTGGGACTGCGCGAGCTCTGCCGCGCGGTGGGGCTGGACCCGTCCTTCTTCTCGAAGGTGCTGGCGGACAAGCGCAGCCCGCCTCACGAGGAGGAGATGCTGCGGGGCATCGCCCGCGAGCTGGAGCTCGACCCCCTGCGGCTCATCACGGCCGCGGGCCGCATCCCCTCCGAATGGCGCCGCCTGCAGACCGACCCGGCGCTCGTGGAATCGGTGCGCCGCCTCGTGTCCGACGGCCGGGCCGCGTCCCATGCGCCTGACACCTTTGCCAAGGCGGCGCAGGGCCGGGGCGCCTCCGCGCCGCCGGCTTGGGAGCCCCGGGCGGAGGCGCCCCCGCGCGGGACGGACGCCCCTTCCGGCGCGCTGCGCATGCCCGAGGAACTGGGGGAAGAGCTGCTATGACCCCGCTGGAAGAACTTCAGGAGCATCTCCGCCGCTGGACCCGGGGACTTTCCGACCCGGCCCAGGAGTTGGAGCGCTGCGCCCGGCTCGGCATCGCGCTCCTCCCCCGGAGCTCCGAGCGCTATCCCGAGCTGCTCCGCTCCATCCCGGGCGCGCCCCGCGTACTCTACGTGCGCGGCGTGCTCCCGCTCCTGCGGCCCGCCCTGGCCATCGTGGGCGCCCGCGCCCCGTCCTTGTACGGCCGCCGCATGGCCCGGTCCCTGGCCGAGGAATGCGCCGGGGCCGGGATCGCGGTGGTCAGCGGTCTGGCCCGCGGCATCGACGGCGAGGCCCACGGCGCGGCGGTCCGCAAGGGGGGGGCGACCTGGGCGGTGCTGGGCTCGGCCCTGGACCGCATCTATCCCGCCGAGCATGAGCGCCTGGCCCGCGCCATCGTGGACTCGGGCGGGGCCCTCGTCAGCGAGGTGCCGCTGGGCGTCGGCCCCCAGCCCGGGTTCTTCCCGGCGCGCAACCGCATCATCTCGGGCCTGGCCATGGGAACGATCGTGGTCGAGGGCAAAATGAAGTCCGGTTCCCTCATCACCGCCAAATGCGCGCTCGAGCAGGGGCGGGAGGTCTTCGCCGTGCCGGGGCCGGCCGATTCCGAGCTTAGCGAGGCCCCCAACAGCCTGCTCCGGGACGGCGCCGGGCTGGTCAGCCGGCTTTCCGACATCCTGGGGGCCTTCCCGGCCCTGGACGCCTCCCTGCTGGAGCTGCCTAATAAGGAAAGCGGCGCGGCGGATGGATTTACTCTTGAACAGAAAAAAATCCTAGAATTGCTCGGCTCGCAACCGCTAGGCCTGGAAGAACTCATGCGCGAGACCGGCTGGGACCTTCCCAGACTGCTCCAGGATCTGACCTATATGGAAGGACGGGGATTGCTGCGAACGCTCCCGGGACAACACTATGCACGCATCTGAGAAGAAGAAGACGACGAAGGTGAAGGCGGCGGCCCATGCGCCTCACACAAATCCTAAGTCGGCGCAGGACCGCGGCGCATCCGCGCCGGCGGCAAAGAAGGGCGGGACCGACCTGGTCATCGTCGAGTCGCCCGCGAAGCAGAGGACCATCTCCCGCATGCTCAAGGGCGGGTACGTGGTCGCCTCCTCTTATGGGCATGTGCGCGACCTGCCCCCCAAGAAGCTGGGGGTGGATGAGGACAAGGAGTTCGAGCCCACCTATCTACTGCTGGCCCGGACCAAGAAGCTCCTCCCCGACCTGCGCAAGCAGGCCCAGGCCGCCGAGTTCGTCTACCTCGCCACCGACCATGACCGCGAGGGCGAATCCATCGCCTGGCACTTGAGCGAGATACTGGAGGCGGACGAGTCCAAGATCCGCCGCATCACCTTCCACGAGATCACCCCCGGGGCCATCAAGCAGGCCCTGGCATCGCCCCGGCCGGTGGACATGGCCTTGGTACACGCCCAGCAGGCCCGCCGCGTCATCGACCGGCTGGTGGGCTACAAGCTCTCGCCGCTGTTGTGGCGCAAGATCCGCCGCGGCCTCTCCGCCGGGCGCGTGCAGTCGGTAGCCGTGCGCCTGCTCGTGGAGCGCGACGCCGAGATCAAGGCCTTCCAGACCGACCCCTATTGGACGCTGGAAGGGATGTTCCTCAAGCCCGACACCCCGCCGCAGTTCGCCGCGCGCCTGACCCAGTGGAAGGGGGAGAAGGTCGAGCTCTCGCGGACCTACGAGCTCTTCGCCGAGGACTACCGCGTCAAGTCCAGCGTCTTCAAGAGCGCCGCGGACATGGAGGCGGTGAAGGCGGCACTGGCCGGCGGCGCCTTCAAGGTCTGCAAGGTCGAGCGCCGGGAGGTCCGGCGCCGCCCCCTGCCTCCCTTCATCACCAGCACGCTCCAACAGGCCGGCTCCCAGCGGCTCGGCTTCGCGGCCGAGCGCACCATGCGCATCGCGCAGAGCCTCTACGAGGGCGTGGACATCGGGGGCGACGAGCCCGCGGGTCTCATCACCTACATGAGGACCGACTCCACCTCCGTCGCCGAGGTGGCGCGGGCCGAGGCCCGGGAGTTCGTGAAGGCCGAGTTCGGGGAGAACCTGCTCCCGGCCACGGCGCCGGTCTACGAGGGCAAGGTGAAGGGCGCCCAGGAAGCCCACGAGGCCATCCGCCCGACCAGCGTCCAGCGCACTCCGGACGCCATGCGCAAGTTCCTGACCCCCGAGATGCTCAAGCTCTACACGCTCATCTGGCGGCGCTTCGTGGCCAGCCAGATGGCCGACGCCGTGTTCGACACCGTGGCCGCCGACATCCAGAGCGGGGACGCCGTGTTCCACGCCACGGGCCGCACGCTCAAGTTCGAGGGCTTCCTGCGCGTCCTGCAGGACAACCAGGAGGAGCCCGAGGAGAAGGACCCCGAGGACAAGGAAGGCCAGCTCCCCAACCTCCAGGAAGGCGACGAGGTCCGCATGGAGAGCCTGAGCTCCGACGAGCACAAGACCAACCCTCCCCCCTGTTACAACGAGGCCAGCCTCATCCGCGCGCTGGAGAAGCACGGCATCGGCCGGCCCTCCACCTACGCTCCGACCATCAAGACCATCGTGGACCGGGGCTACGTGCGGCGGGGCTTGAAGGACCGCCGCCTCACCCCCTCGGACCTGGGGACCCTGGTGGTGGTCCAGCTCAAGAAGCACTTCCCCGAGCAGATGAGCCTCACCTACACGGCCCAGGTCGAGGGCGAGCTCGACAACATCGCCGAAGGCAAAGAGCGCTGGCAGAAGACCGTGGAGGGCTTCTATCAGCCCTTCGCCAAGGCCCTGGCCGCGGCCCAGCTCACGATGGAGGACTCCCGCGTCGAGCCGCAGAAGTCCGACGAGGAGTGCCCTCTCTGCAAGTCGCAGATGCTCATCCGCGAGAGCCGGTTCGGGAAGTACCTCTCCTGCTCGCGCTTCCCCAAATGCAAGGGGAAGATCCAGCTCGACGCGGACGGCAAGAAGGTCGTGCCCGAGGCCACCAGCGAGGTCTGCGACGTCTGCTCCAAACCCATGGTGATCCGCACCGGGCGCAAGGGGCGCTTTCTGGCCTGCTCGGGCTATCCGTCCTGCAAGAACACCTTCTCCCTCGACGCGGAGGGCCGTAAGATCGAGTCCTCGCGGCCGGTCATCACCTCCCGCAAATGCAACAAGTGCGGCAGCGCCATGTGGATGCGGCTGGGTAAGCGCGGCCATTTCCTAGCCTGCTCGGGCTTCCCGAAATGCCGCAACCTCAAGCCCCTGGGCAAGGACGCGGCGGCCGTGCTGCTGGCCGAGTGCGGCCGCCCTCCAGCCCCGGCTCCGGTCTCCGAGGCCGTCCCGGGTGTGTCGGGAGTGACGGGAGCGGAGGCAGACGGGAAGGCTGAGTGAATCTCTGGGTCCAGAGATTCCTGGCCGCCCTGCGCTCCCGTAGGAACTTCTCCACCCACACCCTGCGGGCCTACACCGCCGACCTCAAGGAATTCGAGGCGTTCTGGGCGCGCCGGACCGGTCCCGCCTTGGGGACCGACGACTTCGCCAGCCTCGACCGCAACGGCGTCCGAGCCTACCTGGCCCATCTCCAGACCCGCCTGTCAGGGGACAAGCCGCGCGGCCTTCAGCGGACCAGTGTCCTGCGGAAGATCTCCGCCCTGCGCTCGCTCTGCCGCTTCCTGCGGGAGGAGGGGGGGCTCGCCGCGGACCCCTTCCTCAACATCCCCCTGCCCAAGCGGGAAGGGCGCCTGCCCAAGTTCCTCACCGAGTCCGAGGTGAGCGGGCTCATGGAGGAGACCCAGGCGGCCCAGGAGCCGCCGTGGGTCTTCCTGCGGGACCGGGCCATCCTGGAACTGCTCTATTCGAGCGGCCTGCGCCGCTCGGAGCTGGCCGGGCTGGGCGTCGGGGACGTGGACCTCATGGGCGGGGTGGTGCGGGTCTTCGGCAAGGGAGCCCGCGAGCGGGTGGTGCCGGTCGGGACCGCGGCCCTGGGCGCTATCCGGGAGTACCTGAAGGTCCGGCCGCGGGAGGCCGCGGGCGAGGCCGGCAAGCCCCTGTGGCTCAACCAGCGCCGGCGCCGGCTTCAGGAAGGCGGGGTGGCCATGATCGTGCGGCTGCGGGCCCGGGAGGCGGGACTGCTCAAGCCCCTGGCCCCGCACGCCCTGCGCCACAGCTTCGCCACGCATCTCCTCGACCACGGCTGCGACCTGCGCGCCCTGGCCGAGATGCTCGGGCACAAGAGCCTCGCCACCACACAGATCTACACCCACACTTCCCTCGAGGGTCTGCGCAAGGTTTACGGCAGCAGCCATCCGCGCAGCCGGCGGACCCCCCATCCCGACCTTCCCCCGCAAGGGGGGAAGGGGACTGGATGAGCGGCTGCTCGATTGTGTCCCCTCCCCCCTTGTGGGGGAGGGCTAGGGTGGGGGGCCGGTGAAGGATAAGGTGACCCTGCTCATGGAGGAGACGGGCTGCGACCGCAGCGAGGCGGAGCTCGCGCTCCAGCTCTGCGGCTACGACCTCGAGAGCGCGGTGCAGGCCGTGCCGCGGCTGTTCCAGAACATCGTCATCCTCAAGGGGCGCTTCTGCGTGCGTAAGGAGTCCCTCTACGGCCTGTGCCTGGCCATCCTCAACCTCAAGGAGAAGCGCCTCCTGCGGGCCCGGGCGGTCATCTCCTACAACCCGGCCGTTTACGCCTCCGAGCTGGACCAGCATTGGTTCGATTTCGAGGGCCGCCTCTACGCCTGCCGGCTCTGGCCCGGGACCGTGCAGGCAGTGAGCCAGGAGGCCGAGGGCCTGCTGGCCGGGTATTTCGACTCGCCCGAGGCGGGGGCCTTCTATGAGGAAGGCGCCTCAGTGGACGAGGCCGCGCTCGAGCCGCTCAAGGCCCTGCTCGGCACTCGCCTCGGGGGTCCCGTAGACCTCCAGTTCCGCCAAGACGTGCTCGACCTTGGTCAGTTCCGGGAGGTGCGGCCGCAGGAGGAGGGCCAGTCCCGGCCGCAGTCCAAGCGCCGCACCCGCGGCACGCGCGCAGGCCCGGGGGCCGAGAACCTGCTGATTTTGCGCATCGCGGTGGAGCCCGACCCGGTGGGGACCCTGGCCGAGGACCTCCACGCCGGCGATCTGGTGCACGTGGCGATCAACGACGGGCGCGACATCGCCCAGTACCTCGCCCGCCTATTCGGCGCGGCCCAGGACGAGAGCCTGGCTGTCCCCGTCGAAGCCATCGAGAAGGGGGCGGGGGAGGTCACGGTGCGCGTGCGCTTCTCCGCCGGGGTCTGCGGCGATGTGAGCGTGCCCGGCGACCTGCGCGTGCGCGCCGAGCGGCGCCTCGGCAAGACGTCCTGGTGGAAGAAGTTCCTGGGGGGATGAGATGAAGCGGAGCGCCGCGAAGGCTTTGGTCGTGGTGGGAGCGCAGTGGGGCGACGAGGGCAAGGGCAAGATCGTCCACTGCCTCAGCCGGAAGGCCGACCTCATCGTCCGGTACCAGGGCGGCGACAACGCCGGGCACACGGTCGTGGTCAAAGGCAAGCGCTACGCCCTGCACCTGGTCCCCTCCGGTATCCTGGTCCGGGGCAAGAAGGCCCTCATCGGCAACGGCGTGGTCATCAACCCCCGGGCCCTGCGCGAGGAGGTCCGCGCGCTCAAGGGCTGGGGCATCTCCGTGAAGGGCCGCCTTTTCGTCAGCCCGGCGGCCCACGTCATCCTGCCCACGCACATCCTCCTCGACACCTTGCGCGAGGAGGGGGGGCGCGGCATCGGCACCACCAAGAAGGGCATCGGCCCCTGCTACGAGGACAAGGTCGCGCGCATCGGCATCCGGGTGGCGGATTACCTGGAGCCCGACACCTTCCGCTCCCTCGTCGAGACGAACCTCCGGGTCCGCGCCGCGGAGCTCATGCGGGTGAAGCCCCTGAAGGATATCCGGGAAGAGGTGTTCCGGGAGTACGACGCGCTGCGGCGCTTCCTGGCGCCCTTCGCCGCCGACACGGCGGTCATGATCGACGAGGCCCTGCGCTCCGGCAAGCGCGTGCTGTTCGAGGGCGCGCAGGGGGCCATGCTCGACCTGGACCACGGCACCTATCCCTTCGTGACCTCCTCGAGCACGGTGGCAGGCGGCGCCTGCGCCGGCGCCGGGGTCGGCCCCACCCGCATCGACGACGTGATGGGGGTGAGCAAGGCCTACAACACCCGCGTGGGGCGGGGGCCCTTCCCGACGGAGATATTCGGCGCGACGGCGAACTTCATCCGCCGCACGGGCAAGGAGTACGGCACCACGACCGGCCGGCCCCGGCGCATCGGCTGGCTGGACCTGGTCCAGCTCCGCTTCGCCATCCGCGCCAGCGGCGTGGGCCGGCTCGCCATGATGAAGCTGGACACCCTCGCCAATGTCCACCCCATCAAGGTCTGCACCGCCTACAAGCTGGGTCGGCGCACGCTGACCGAGTGGCCGCACTCGCGGCAGGCGGTCTTCGATGTGGAGCCCGTGTATGAATCCTTCCCCGGGTTCAGCGGGGATATCTCCAAGGTCCGCCGCTTCGCCGACCTGCCCAAGGGTGCGCGGGACTACGTGCTCTGGGTGGAGCGCCGGCTCGGCGTGCCCGTGACCCTCGTCTCCGTCGGACCCGGCAGCGAAGCGACGATAAGGAGGGTGCCAGGATGAATGCGGGGCGATATTCTCAGCCCGACTAAAGTCAATAAATAGCCTTGTAATTCTAAATACAGTATTTCATAATATGGTTGTAATTATAAAGCATCGTCTATGATCGGAGACGCGGAACATTTTCGGTCTTGGGAAGGAAGCATATGTTGAGGACCGTGGATGATGAATTGCTCCGTTGGAAACGATCCGATCGGCGCAAGCCACTCTTGGTCCGCGGCGCTCGACAGGTCGGCAAGAGTTACACGATTGCCGAGTTCGGCCGCAAGAACTTCGACAACTTCGTCATGGTGGATCTCGAGAAGAAGCTCCAGGCGCATCGCGCCTTCGGCGAAGATCTCGACGCCCGCAAGGTCATCGGCAATCTGGAGGTGGTGACCGGCTCCCGTATAGAACCGGGAAAGACCCTGCTCTTCCTTGACGAGATCCAGGCCTGCCCGCGCGCCCTCACCGCGCTCCGCTATCTGTACGAGGAGCTCCCCGGCCTCCACGTGGCGGCTGCGGGCTCGCTGCTGGAGCTGGCCGTGGGGGAGGCGTCCTTCCCCGTCGGCCGGCTGCAGATGCTGGAGATGCGGCCGATGTCGTTCTCCGAGTTCGTGCTGGCGCTCGGCAACGAACGGGCCCTGGAGATCCTTCGGGCTCGCCCGCGAAAGGTGCCGGATGCGGCGCACCAGTCGCTGCTCGAGCTCCTTAGGACCTACGGCTTCGTCGGCGGCATGCCTGAAAGCGTGGCCGACTTCGCCGAGCACCGGTCGTTGCCGCGTTGTATGGAGATCCTGGACGGCCTCAAGGAGACGATCCGCCAGGACTTTCCCAAGTATGCCGCGCGGGCCAACACCGGCTGCCTGGGGGCGGTCCTGGAAAGCGCGCCCGGATTCGTGGGCCAGCAGCTCAAGTATTCGCGTCTGACGGACCGCGGCACCGGACCGACGATCAAGAAGGCGTTCGAGCTGCTGGAGAAGGCGCGTATGGTGACCCGGGTGAAGGCCTCCGGGGCCCAGGGACTGCCGCTGGGAGCCGGGGTGTCGGCCGGTCGTTTCAAGGCCATCATGCTGGACGTGGGGCTTTGGCAGCGCCTCGCCGGCCTGCGCCTCGACCGCGAGTTCGCCGCGGGAGACCTCCTGGACATCCACCGCGGCGCGCTGGCCGAGCAGTTCGTCGGCCAGGAGATTCTGGCTGCCCGGGGGGGCGAACTCCACTACTGGTCGCGGGAGGCTCCCAACAGTCAGGCGGAGGTGGACTATCTGGTCTCGGCGGGTGGAGACATCTACGGCGTGGAAGTCAAGAGCGGGGCCGCCGGCCGCCTGCGCAGTCTGCACCTGCTCCTGGCCGAACATCCCAACGTCAAGGGCGGGCTGGTCTTCTCGTCCAGGCCCTATGAATATCTCCCGGAGCAGAAGCTGACCTTCCTGCCTGTCTATTACGCCGGCTCGGCGTGCCCGTGACCCTCGTCTCCGTCGGACCCGGCAGCGAAGCAACGATATGGAGGGTGCCAGGATAAATCCTGGCACCGACCGATCACCCGCGCGCCGACTGGCGCTGAGCGGGAGAGCTCCGTTTCCTATCGGGGGGACGGACTCGGAATCGATGGCGACGGCTTTTCTTTATATAATGGATGTGATATATCCAAAAAGGAAGCATTTATGGACCAAGTAAGGCGTTTTTTTAAGTCACCGCCGGACAGCTTCTTCCTCTTCGGTCCAAGGGGAACCGGTAAGTCCACTTTGTTGAGGGCGAGTTTTCCCGACGCGCTGTTGGTGGACCTGCTCGACCCGGACTCCTACCGCACCTATGTGGGGAGGCCGGAGCAGCTGCGCGCCCTGGTGGAGGGCAACCCCGGGATATCCCGGTTGATCATAGACGAGATCCAGAAGGTTCCGGCGCTCCTCGACGTGGTCCACCAGTTGCTCGAGGAAAAATCGCGCCGCCGTTTGCAGTTCATCCTCACCGGTTCCAGCAGCCG
>MGTY01000120.1 GCA_001799695.1 Elusimicrobia bacterium GWA2_69_24 | reverse complement strand
ACACGGCCCGGCGGAAATGCCCCTTGCCCGCGGCGTCGAGGGTTCCGGTGCTGGCCCAGATCCGCCAGGGCGGGTACTCGGCCCTGACCTCGGCCACGCTCCCGGTGTGCTCCTCCAGGTCGAAGGAGCCGCTCTCGCCGCGCAGGACGGTCAGCCCGTCGTCGATCTCGAAGCCGCCCCGGGCCTCGGCCCAGCGCCGGTTCATGTCCAGGCGCAGCTCGTCGGCCCGCAGGGTCCAGGTGCTCTCGCGGAGCTCGACGTTGCCGCGCAGGAACACCTCGGCGTCCGCCCCGGTGGTGCTGCCCTGATACTCGAACTCCTCGGCCCGATAGCGCGCCGAGGACTCAGCCGGGGGCGGGGGGAGGACGAACGGCTCGGTCGACGCGGCCCGCAGGGCCCCGGGGATCAGGACCGCCAGCAGCCCCGCCAGCGGCCGGAAGAGTCTAATCCGCGTCCTCAAGGGAGTAGAGTGCGGCGCCCAAAGCGCCCAAGCCCGCGTGGCGCGAGGCTCGGATCACGGTATGCGAGAACGGCGTGGAGAAGCTCTCGCCCCGGATCACCCGGCGCAGAGCCCCCATGAAATAGGGGGACGCCGAAGACAGGCCCCCGGTGAGGGCGATGGCGTCCGGGTTCAGCAGATAGACCAGGTTGACGATGCCCTGGCCCAGCGCCCGCCCGACCCGTTCCCAGACCTCGCGGGCGATCCGGTCTCCGCGCCGGGCCGCCTCGGAGACGTCCTTGGGCTCGATGCGGCGCAGGGCGCGCAAGGCGCTGGCGGCGCGCGGCCGCTCCCGCAGGACCTCCCGCAGGGTGCGCAGGACCCCGTAGCTCCCCGCGTGCGCCTCGAGACAGCCCCGCGCGCCGCAGCGGCAGGGGAAACTCCCGTCCCGGATGCGGGCATGCCCGATCTCGGCCGCGGACCCCGTGCTGCCGGTGAAGAGCCGCCGGTCGAGCACGATGCCGCCGCCGATGCCGGTGCCCATGGTGATGGCGACGACGCTCGGGAAGCGCCGTCCGAACTCGAAAGCGTAGCAGCCCCAGCCCGCCATGTTGGCGTCGTTGTGCAGGCTCAGCCGGCGGCGCAGGGCGGCGCCCATGGCGCGGCGCAGGGGGAAGCCCTCGAACGCGGCCAGGTTCGGAGAGCAGCGCAGGGCCCCCCGGTCCAGGTCGACCTCTCCGGCGATGGCCAGCGTGACGGACCCCTTCGCGCCCAGCCCCCGTTCCAGGACCCGCACGGAGTCCGCCATGCGCCGGACGAAGCGCCGCGGGCCGCCTTCCGGGACCGTGGGCAGGCTCTGCTGGGCCAGGATGCGGCCCGTGCGCGTGGCCGCCACGATCTTGGTGAAAGTCCCCCCCGCGTCGATGCCGATGCCGATGGCCCGCTTCATGCGGCAGCCCTCAAACGCGCGCGGCCGTTGGGGACCCCGCGCAGGCGCGACCAGATCTGCCCCGCGAGATAGAAGGACCCGCAGACGACGCCGACCCCGGCGCCGGAGCGCTTCCAGGCCTTCCAGGCGGCCTCCGGATCGGGCTCCACGGAGACCTCGGCGCAGCCCGCGTCGCGCAGGAGTCCGGCGAGCTCCGCCGCGGGCAGGGCCCGGGGCGAGGGGGGCTGGGTGACGATCGCCCGCCGGACCTGGGAAGCCAGGAGCCTCGCCATCGCGCCCGCGTCCTTGTCCTTGAGCATGCCCAGGACGAAGAGCGGGTCCTGCCGGCTCCACGGGGAGCGCCGCCAGGTCTCCGTGAAGGACTCCATCGCGGCGACGTTGTGCGCCCCGTCCAGGACCACGGTGCGCGACGACTCGCGCGCCACCTGGAAGCGGCAGGGCCAATCCAGTTCGGCGAACCCCCGCGCCACGGCCGCGTCCGGGATAGCGAGCCCCCGGGTCCGGAGCTCGGAGACGGCCGCGAGCACGATGGAGGCGTTCGTCGCGGCCGCCGCCCCCATGAGGCGGAGCCGGAGCCGTCGCCCGTCCTCGCATTCCAATTCCTGGCTCCCGTCCTCCCAGCGCTCGGCCACCGTGCGCAGGACGGGCCGGCTGGTGATCAGGGGGGCGCCCACCTCGGCGCAGCGGGCCCGGATGGCCCCGAGGGCTTCCGGGGCGTCCTCCCCGCTGATGCAGGGCACGCCGGGCTTCACGATCCCGGCCTTCTCGGCGGCGATGGCGGCCAAGGTGTGCCCCAACTGCTGGGTGTGGTCGAAGGAGATGGAGGTGATCACGGTCAGCAGGGGAGCGCGGATGACGTTGGTCGCGTCCAGGCGGCCGCCCAGGCCGACCTCCACCACCGCGATGTCGGCTTTGCGCTCCCGGAAGTGGAGGAAGGCGGCCCCGGTGAGCAGCTCGAACCAGCTGGCCTCGTCCTCTTCGGCGTCCCGCGCCCGGCCCACCATGCGGCCGAAGTCCTCGCGCGAGATCCGGCGCCCCCCCACCAGCATGCGCTCGCGCGGGTCAGCCAGATGGGGCGAAGTATTGAGTCCCACGCGCAGTCCCGCCGCGCCGAGGATGTTCGCCAGGAGGGCGCAGACCGTGCCTTTGCCGTTGGTCCCCGCCACATGGACGCAGGGCACGGCGTCCTGCGGATCGCCCAGGCCGCGCAGGAGGGCCGAACTCCGGGTCAGACCCGTCTTCCAGCGCACGTCCTGCCGCTCCTCGAGCAGACGGAGCGCGCCCTCGTAATTCATGGCGCCCGGACGCGCCGGATCCGCGCGCCCAGGCGGCGCAGGGTGCGCTCCAACCGTTCGTAGCCCCGGTCGATGTGGTAGACCCGCTGCACATAGGTTCGCCCCCGGGCCGCGAGCCCGGCGACGACCAGCGCGGCGCCGGCGCGGATGTCGGAGGCCATCACCCCCGCCCCTTCCAAGGCGGGCACTCCCGTGACCGCGGCCGTGCGGCCGCGCACGTCGATGCGCGCGCCCATGCGGCCGAGCTCGGCGGCGTGGATGAAGCGGCGCTCGAAGATGTCCTCGCGGATGCGGCAGGAGCCCCGGCCCAGGGTCATGTACGCCATCCAGGGGGCCTGGAGGTCCGTGGGGAAGCCGGGATGCGGGCGGGTCTGGATGGAGACGGCCCGCGGCCGCCCCTGGGAGGATATCCGGATGCCCGCGGCCCCGGCGCGGACCCGGGCCCCGGCCTTGCGCAGAGCCCCGAGCAACGCGGTCAGCTGGCCGGCGTCCGCGCCCCGGAGGAACACCGTGCCCCCGGCGGCCGCCGCGGCGATGAGCAGGGTGCCGGTCTCGATGCGGTCCGGGATGACGCGGTGGCGCGCCCCGCGCAGGAGCGGCACGCCCTCCACCCGGATCCGCGATGTCCCCGCCCCCGTGACCCCGGCGCCCAGGGAGCGCAGGAAGACGCCCAGATCCTCAATCTCGGGCTCCCGGGCGGCGTTCTCGATCGTCGTCACGCCGGGGGTCCCGGCCGCGGCCATCATCAGGTTCTCGGTGGCGCCCACGCTGGCGAAACGGAGCCGGACCTTGGCCGGGCGCAGGGATCGGGCGCGGAGCACCACGTCGCCCCCCTCGGCGCTCTTCCGCGCGCCCATGGCGCGCAGGCCCTGCAAGTGGATGTCGATGGGCCGCAGGCCGATGGCGCAGCCGCCCGGCAGCGCGACCCGGACGCGGCCGAAGCGCGCCAGGAGCGGTCCCGCCACCAGGACGGAAGCCCGCATCTGCTTGACGATGTCGTAGGGGGCCGTGGTCTTGAGGGCGCCCGCCGCGGAGATGCGCACCGTGTGCCCCGACACCGACACCTTCTTGCCCAGCGTCTCCAGGAGCCGGAGGGTCGTGCGGATATCGCGCAGGCGCGGGACGTTGGAGATGACGCAGGGTTCGTCGGTGAGGAGGGTCGCGATCAGGATGGGGAGGGCGGCGTTCTTGGAACCGTTGACGACCGCGGTCCCGCGCAAGGGCAGTCCGCCGTCGATGAAGAAATCATCCACGGCGCGATTCTATCATTTTGCCAGACGGCCCAAGACGATGCGGTCCCGGCCCTGGAGATCCCTCTTGACGTCGATGTCGGCGAAGCCGCAAGCGCGCAGGATCCCCCGCACCCGGTCGGCCTGCCCGTCGCCGAACTCGAGGACGAGCCAGCCCCCGGCCCTCAGGGTGCCCGGGGCCTCGGCCGCGATGGCCCGGATGGCGTCCAGCCCGTCCCGCCCGCCGTCCAGCGCCAGGACCGGCTCCGCCCGGACCTCGGGTTCGAGCCCGGCCAGCTCCCGCGTCGGGACGTAGGGCGGGTTGCTGACCAGGACGTCGGCCCAGCGCGGGGCGGAACCGTTACGGGTCTTGAAAAGGTCCTCGTGCACGAAGCGGATGCGCCGCTCCACGCCGTTGAGGCGGGCGTTCTCCTCTGCGATGCGCAGGGCCGGGACGCTGACCTCGCAGGCGCAGACCACCGCGTCCGGGAGCCGCTTGGCCAGGGCCACCGCCACGCAGCCCGAACCCGTGCCCAGCTCCACGATGTTGATGGGGGGACGGCCCGGCCCCCCGCGGCCGGGGAAGCTCTCCCGCACCAACACGAGGACGCGCTCCACAAGCTCCTCGGTCTCGGGCCGGGGGATGAGGACGCTGGGCGATACCTTGAACTCCAGCCCCGCGAAGGGCTGGGTCCCCAGGACGTAGGCCAGGGGCACGCGCCGGCCGCGGCGCTTGACCAACTCCCAATAATGGCGCTGAGACTTCCAGGGCAGTTCCCGGGACCCGGAGGCCAGGACAACCCCCCGCCCGCAGCCCAGGACGGAGGCCATCAGGAACTCGGCGTTCGCCTCGGCCTCGGAGACGCCCCGTTCCACGAGGTACGCCACGCCTTTGCGCAGCAGCAGCGCGACCGCGGCGGGCAGCTCGCTCACGATTCGCCCCGCAGGAGGCGCTCCTCCTCATCCAGGCGCAGGGCCTCCAGCATCGGGCCGATCTCCCCCTCCATGATGCGGGGCAGGTCGTGCCAGGAGCGCTCCAGGCGGTGATCGGTCACCCGGTCCTGGGGGAAATTGTAGGTCCGGATCTTCTCGGAGCGGTCCCCGGTGCCCACCTGGCGGCGGCGGTCCGCGCCCGCGCTCCGCTCGGCGTCCGCCTTGGCCTGCGCGGCCAGCTTGGAGGCCAGGATGGACATGGCGCGCAGCCGATTCTGCCCCTGGGAGCGCTCCTCCTGGCAGGCCACCACGATGCCGCTGGGGATGTGGGTGATGCGGATCGCGGTCTCCACCTTGTTGACGTTCTGTCCGCCCGCGCCGCCGGCCCGGAAGGTGTCCACGCGCAGGTCCTTGGCGTTGATCTCGACTTCCTCCGCCTCCACCTCGGGCATGACGGCCACGGTGACGGTGGAGGTATGGATGCGTCCGGAAGCCTCGGTCTGCGGGACGCGCTGGACGCGGTGGACCCCGCCCTCGAACTTGAACCAGGCGAAGACCCCGTCCCCCTGGATGTAGAGCACGGCCTGCTTGACGCCGCGCAGGCCCGTGCGGTTCAGCTCCAGGAGCTGGACCTTCCAGCCCTTCCCCTCGGCGAAGCGGGTGTAGGAGCGCACGAGCTCGGCGGCGAAGAGCGCGGCCTCGTCGCCGCCCGCGCCGCCGCGGACCTCCAGGTACACGCTGCGGGACGCCGACGGGTCCTGGGGGATGAGCTCCCGGCGCAGGAGCTCTCCGAGCTCCGTCTTCCGGCGGCGCAGGGACTCGGCCTCCGCCCGCCCCAGCTCGGCCATCTCGGCGTCCGGGCCCGCCGCCAGGGCCTCGGCCTCGGGGAGCTCCCGCTCGACGCCGCGCAGCTCGCGGATGAGACGCACCTGTCCGCCCAGCTCCGCATGGCGGCGGGTCAGGTTCTTCATCTCCTCGGGAGCGGGCGGCGGCAGGGCGGCGAGGCGCGCTTCGATGCCGTCGAAGTCCGCGACGATCTGGTCGAGCTTATCCATGAAAACAGCGGGGCCCCGGGCCTCTCGGCGCCGGAGCCCCGCGTGCGGACCGCTAGGCCTTCTTCTCGGCCTTCTTCTCGCCCTTCTTGCCCTTCACCTTCCCCTCCTCCTTCTGGCTGGTCGGAGAGGTGGACAAGACGCGCTTCTTCTTGGTCGAAGTGTCGGTCGCGAACGACTCGATCTTCTTGACCTCGGTCTGGGGCTTGCGCTCCACCGTCTTCCCGGCGGTCTTCGCGAAGCGCTTCTGGAAGCGCTCCACGCGGCCGGCCGTGTCGACGAGACGCTGCTTGCCGGTATAGAAGGGATGGCAGGCGGAGCAGATCTCCAGCTTGATCTCCTTCTTAGTCGAGCGCGTGGTGAAGGTGTGGCCGCAGGCGCAGCTTACGGTCGCCACGTAGTAATTGGGATGCACGTTTGGCTTCATGATCGATTCCTCGGTGAGAAGGTGGATGATTATACCAAAATCACATGTCCATGCTCGAAATCTCCATGGATTTCAGGAAATCCTTGTTCGACTTGGTCGACATCAGCTTGTCGTAGATGAGCTGCATGGCGTCGACCGAGCTCAGGGGCGCCAGGACCTTGCGCAGGATCCAGACCTTGTTGAGTTCATCCTCGTTCAAGAGCAGCTCCTCCTTGCGGGTGCCGGAGCGGTTGATGTCGATGGCCGGGAACAGCCGCCGGTCCGCCAGCTTGCGGTCCAGCACGACTTCCGAGTTGCCGGTCCCCTTGAACTCCTCGAAGATGACCTCGTCCATCCGGCTGCCGGTCTCCACCAGCGCCGTGGCGATGATGGTGAGGCTGCCGCCCTCCTCGATCTTCCGGGCCGCTCCCAGGAAGCGCTTGGGGCGCTGCAGGGAGGTGGCCTCGAGGCCGCCCGAGAGCACGCGCCCCGAGGACGGGGCGATCGTATTGTAGGCGCGGGCCAGGCGGGTGATGGAGTCGAGCAATATGACCACGTCCTTGTTCAACTCCACCATGCGCTTGGCCTTCTCCAGCACCATCTCCGCCACCTGCACGTGCCGGTCCGCGGGCTCGTCGAAGGTCGAGGCCACGACCTCCCCCTTCACCGAGCGCTGCATGTCCGTGACCTCTTCCGGCCGCTCGTCGATGAGCAGGACGATGAGGACGATCTCGGGGTGGTTGGTGGTCAGGGCGTTGGCGATCTTCTGCAGCATGATGGTCTTGCCGGTCTTGGGCGCCGCGACGATGAGTCCGCGCTGCCCCTTGCCCACGGGGGAGATCAGGTCCATGGTCCGCGTGGTGAGCTCGTTGCGGACCGTCTCCAGGGTGAAGCGGGTGTTCGGATGCAGCGGGGTCAGGTTCTCGAACACCGTCCGGATCTCGCGCTTCTCCACCGGCTCGCCGTTCACGCTGACCACCTGCAGGAGCGCGAAGAAGCGCTCCCCTTCCTTGGGGCCGCGGACGTAGCCGGCCACGGTATCGCCCTTGCGCAGGGCGAACTTCTTGATCTGGGACGGGGAGACGTAGATATCGTCGGGCCCCGGCAGGTAGTTGTACTCCGGGGAGCGCAGGAAGCCGAACCCGTCCGGCAGCACCTCCAGGACGCCTTCGTCGAATATCGTCCCGTTGCGCTTGGCCTGACCCTCGAGGATCTTCAGGATGAGTTCCTGCTTGCGCAGTCCCGTGAGCCCCTCGATGTTCATCTTTTCGGCGATCTTGATGAGGTCGGAGATCTTGAACTTGCTCAGCTGGGAGACGTCCATCTGCTCGCCCTCCGGCTTCGTTGGAGGAGGCGCGTCCCTGCGCTCGTAACGCTCGCCGCGGATGTCGCGGCTGTCGCCGCGGTCGCCGCGATTGTCATTGCGCTCACCGCGGCCGCCGCGCTCGCCGCGGTTCTCGCCCTTGGGTTCGCTCTTGGCTTCGGTCCTGGCTTCGGCTTTGGCCTCGCCGGCGGCTTCGTTACGCGCGTCGTCCTTGGCCTCGTCCTTTGTCTCCGGCCCGGGTTTCGGGTTATCGGCCGAGCGTGTGCTCTGGTTCATGTGTTCCTCTCATCGCCCCGAGGGCTTCTGGGTTCTTGCGATCAAGTCGAAAGCGTCCTGACATTCCCGGACCCGGCGGCGCAGGCGGTCCAGGCTCCCGTCGTTGCGTATCACGATGTCCGCCAAGGCTTCCTTCCGCTCCAGCGGCAGCTGCGCCGCCACGCGGCGACGGACCGCCGGAGCGTCCAGACCGTCGCGGCGCATGACCCGGCGCAAGCGCAGAGGCAGGGGCGCGGAGACGACGACGCTCAGATCGAACCGGGCCTGCAGCCCCCCCTCGAACAGCAGGGGGACGTCCACCACCGCCACCCGGGCGCGGCAGAGCTCGAGCCGCCGGCGCAGCTCCCTCCGGATGAGGGGGTGCGTGACGGCCTCCAGGCGGCGCCGGGCCGCGGGCCGGGAGAACACATGCGCCCCCAGGGCGCGCCGGTCCAGCTCTCCGTCGCGGGTGAAGAAGCGCGGCCCGAAGACGCGCCGCACCGCGCGATGGATGGGGCCGCCCCGGCGGGAGAGCTCATGCGCCGCGGCGTCCAGGGAGACCGTGTCCGCCCCGGCGCGGCCGAACGCCTCCAGCGCGGCGCTCTTTCCGCTCCCGATACCGCCGGTGAGCCCGATGCGCAGAGGGCGCGGTCCCTTAAGCATGTCCCTCCGGCTTGGGCTTGGCGTGGCGGCGGAGGAAATCCCGCTCGCGCTGGGTCAAGGACGCCTCCCCCTGGGCGAGGATCTTGTCGAGGATGCGGTCCACCTCCGCCATATCGTCCCCGGCCGTGACGGGGCGGGTCTCCGTCGGGGGGGCGGAAGGGCGGCCGCCTTCCGGGGCCTCGGGGGCGGAGGCGCGGCGGCGGGCGGAGCCCGCGGCCGGCGAGCCTCTCCGGCTCCGCAGGGCCTTGCAGCGGATCTTGAGCAGCCACCACCAGCGCAGGTACGCGTAGCCGACCACCATCCCGCCCAGGTGCGCGACGCTCGACATCGCGCCGCCGCCCCCCTCGGTCGCGGCGGAGAGGAACTCCAGGACCCCGACCCCGATGGCCATGTGCTTGGCTTTGACCGGAAACAGGAAGTAGAGATAGACCACGGCGTCGGGGTAGAGCAGGGCGAAGGCCACGATCAGCCCGTAGATCGCCCCCGAGGCCCCCACCACGGGCGCCAGCGAGTGCGGAGTGAGGGCCACGTTGCACAACCCGGCGCCCACGCCGCAGATTAGGTAGTACTTCAGGAACTCCCGGGAACCCCACTGCGATTCGATGGCCATCCCGAACATCCACAGGACCAGCAGGTTGATGAGCAGGTGGAAAGGGCCGCCGTGCAGGAATAGGTAGGTGAAGGGCTGCCACACCCAGCGCGCGTAGACCACCTGGTATGGGACCAGCCCGAAGAGCCGGACGAACTCCCCGCCGACCAGGATGGACAGGATGAAGACCACCACGTTGGCGATCACCAGCGCCCGGAGTATGGGGGACATCAGGCGCAGGTTCATGGGGTCATGGCCGAACTGCCGGGTCATGGCGCCACCCCCTGGGGCCCCTTGGCCACCGCCCGCATGTCCAGCCAGTCGCGCCCGGTCTTGAGGTCCACGATCACGGGCACGCGCAGGCGGACCGCGTCCTCCATCTCCGCGCGGACCCATGCGCCGAAGTCTCCCGCTTCGGCTTCCGGCAGCTCGAAGAGGAGCTCGTCATGCACCTGCAGGATGAGTCGGGCCTCCCAGCGCCGGGGCCGCCCGGCCTTCATCTTGCGGTGGATGTTCACCATCGCGGCCTTGATGATGTCGGCCGAGGTGCCCTGGATGGGGGTGTTCACGGCCATGCGCTCCTGGGAGCCGCGGACCGCGAAGATCCTGGAATTGATTTCCGGCAGGAGCCGCACCCGGCCCAGCAGGGTCCGCACGGAGCCGTCCTGGCGGGCCTGCGCGAGCGTCCGATCGCGCCAAGCCTGCAACCCCGGGTACCGGACGCCGTGCCGGGCAATGATGTCCTCGGCCTCCTTATGGGAGATGCCCAGCTCCGCGGAGAGGCCGTGGGCGCTCTGACCGTACACGATGCCGAAATTGACCGCCTTGGCCCGCCGACGCATCTCCTTGTCCACCGCCTCCCGCGGCACGCCGAACACCTCGGAGGCGGTCTGCAGATGGATATCGTCGCCGCGCGCGAAGGCGCCGCAGAGGACGGGGTCTTCGGATAGATGGGCGAGCGCCCGCAGGTCGATCTGGGAATAGTCCGCCGAAAGGAGCACCCGCCCGGGCGCGGCGATGACAGCCCGGCGGATCTTCTTCCCCTCCGGGGTCCGGACCGGGATGTTCTGCAGGTTCGGGTCCAGGCTCGAAAGCCGTCCCGTGGCCGTGCCCGCCTGGTCGAAATGGGAGTGGATGCGCCCGGTGCGGGGATCGAGCTTGTCGAAGAAGGCCAGGATGTAGGTGGATGTGAGCTTGGTCAGCTCCCGGTACTCGGTGATCTTAGCCGGTATGGGGTGGAGCGGAGCCAGGATGCGCAGGGCCTCCTCGTCGGTGGAGCGCCCCCCCTTCTTGGTCTTGTGGGGGACCTCCAGCCGGAGCTTGTCGTAGAAGAGCTCGGCGAGCTGTTTGGTGGACTTCAGATTGAGCGCCACTCCGGCCAGATCGTCGATCTCACCCTGCAGCGCGGCGATCCGCCTCTCGAACTCCCCGCGCAGGACCTTGAGGTACGGGACGTCTACCGCGACGCCCGCCAGCTCCATGTCGGCGAGTACCTCCAGGACCGGCAGTTCCAGGTCGCGATAGAGCTTGTCCAGGCCGCGCGCGGCCAGCTCGGCCTCGAGCGGAGCGCGCAGGGTCCAGACCGAGCACGCGGCCTCGGCCGGAGACGGCTCCGCGCCCGCGGCGGCTCCCCGTGCGCGCAGGACCTCGGCGAGCCCGTAGCCCGGCCGTCCCGGGTCGAGGCAATAGGCGGCCAGCATCGTGTCCGAGCCGCAGCCGGAGACGGGAAAGCCCCCCTCGGCCAGAAGCCGCAGGGCGCTCTTGAGGTCGTGGCCGCATTTCGCGGGCTGCTCGGCCGCCAGCAGGGCGCGCAGGGCCGCCTCGGCCCGGTCGAGCTCGCCCCCGGAGAACTCCGCCGCGCGCCCGTCCTCCAGGGCGATCGCCAGGCATAATCCCGCGCGCCGGGCCCCGTCGGCCGCGGCGGCGTTGAAGAGGTCCATCTGCCCCGCGCGGGAGACCGCGATCGCGACGGCCGGGGCCTTCTTGGCGGCGTTCAGCACCTTTTCGGGAGCCGTGAGCTCGCAGCGGACGGCGGCCAAGGGGCCGGGCTCTGCGGGCGGCGCCCTCCTTTCGAGGGAAGGAACTCCAGGTCCAGGGACTATCTCCCGGAGCAGGCTGTGGAATTCGAATCTGGCGAAAAGTTCCTTGAGCTCGGGAGTCTCGCGGAGCGCGGCGGGACACCGCTTGGGATCGAGGTCGACGGGGGTCGCGTCGTCGAGCCGGGTGAGTCTGCGGCTGAGCACCGCCTTCTCCTCGTTGGCGACGACGGTCTGGGCCGTCTTGGGAGGAATGTCGCCGAGCCCCTGGCGCGCCGCCTTCAGGATGCCCTCCAGGCTCCCGTAGCGGCCCAGCAGCTTCGCGGCGCCGACCGGCCCGATCCCGGGGATGCCGGGGATGTTGTCGGAGACGTCGCCTACGATGGCCAGGTAATCGGCCACTTGTTCCGGGCGCACCTTGAACTTCTCCATGACCTTCCCGGCATCGTAGACCACGTGCTTGGCCTCGTTGAGGACCTGGATGCGGTCGTCGACGAGCTGCAGGGCGTCCTTGTCTCCGCTCACCAGGACGACCCGGAGGCCCTCGCGAGCGCCGCGTCGGGCCACGGTGGCCAGAAGGTCGTCCGCCTCGAATCCCGGAGCCCGCAGGGTCGCCAGGCCCATGGCCCGGACCATCTCCTCGGCCAGGCCCAGCTGCTGGACCAGCGCGGGTTCCGCCTTCTCCCGCGTGGCCTTGTACTCCCGGTAGAGCTGATGCCGGAAGGTGGGGCCGGGGGAATCGAAGCAGACCACCAGGTACGCGGGGGACTCCCGCCGGATGAGGGTCAGGAGCATCCGGGCGAACCCGAAGAGGGCCCCCACCGGCTCCCCCCGCGTCGTGGTCAGCGGGGGCAGGGCATGATAAGCCCTATGCAGATAGGCGTGGGCGTCGACTACATAAAGGAGTTGATCGGAAGTCATGCTCGGCGCGGCGAGTCGGAACGGCGGTGCGTCCTAGGGGGTCCGGAGGATCAGCCTCGACTCAAAGGAGTTCATCCAGGATCTTCTTGATGTCGGCCTTGGAATGGACTCCGACGAGTTGCTGTTCGACCTGTCCGCCCTTGAAGAATAGGATGGTGGGGATGGCGCTGATGCTGTAGCGGGAGGCCGTCTGCTGGCTCTCGTCGGTGTTGAGTTTCGCCACCTTCACCTTGCCCGTGTATTCCTTGGAGAGTTCATCGACGATGGGCCCCAGCATCCGGCAGGGGCCGCACCAGGGAGCCCAGAAATCGACCATGACCGGCTGCGCGGACTGCAGGACTTCCTTGTCGAACGTGCCGTCGGTCAGCTGAATCTCGGACATCGAAAATCCTCCTGCGGAGGGACGTTTTGAGTGGGGATCCTTGGAAGAAGGCTGTGCTGCTTACGACCAGACCATGATAGCAGTCGCCCGTCTCACCTGTCAAGAAGGTAGCAGACCTCGTCCCATAGGGATTCGAGGCTGATCGGCTTGGAAAGGAAGGCGTCGGCGCCGGTCAGCAGGCCTTCGGCCCGGTCCGCCGGCTCCGTGTACTTGGCCGAGAGCAATACGACCGGCACGTCCCGGAACCGCTCGTCCTTCTTCAAGGCCCGGCACAGCTCGAAGCCGTTCATGTCCGGCAGCTGGACGTCCAGGATGATCAAGGACGGTCGGTGCTGGGACAAGTGGCGCAGGGCGTCCCGGACCGAGACGGCCCCCTCCACCCGGACGTCCTTGAGCGCCATCGCGTCCGAGAGGGTCTCGCGGAAGTGGTCATCATCATCGACGACGAGTATCGTGGTCTGCGTAGCGATCATGGCCTTGGGATCGGATGCACGCATAGTGTAATCCCGAGTCCAGCCCCCTGACAGGCCCCTAGGGCCCCCGGCATCCTGGGACGAAGGTCCCAGGTTCCTGCGACTCCGATAAAAACTGCCGAGCTCCCCGTCCCCCCACCCTGACCCTCCCCCACAAGGGGGGAGGGAACTCAGTAGGTCTTGCCGCCGCCCAGGAGCCACACCGTCGCCCGGGCGACGGGGCCCGGACGGACGGGCATGAGCCCCTCCGACTTGAGCTTCTCGTAGGCGGCCGCGACCGCGTTGAAGCCGCCGCCCACCGCCCAATCCGCCTGGCCGTCCTCGTCGGTCAGCGTGCCCAGGACCGCGCTGACGATGCGGTCGAGTCTCTCGCCCGTCTCGGTGACGCCGAACAGCATGGCCAGGAGCGCGAGCGTTCCGGCGAGCTTGGGCGTGGACATCGAGGTCCCGGAGATGGCGCGCAGCGCCCCCAACTGGGGGTCCACGCGGTCCGGTACGAGGTCCATGGGCCAGGCGCCTTCGGTATTGCTGCCCTGCTCGGCCGCGTCCGGCCGGCGGGGATAATCCTTATATTGCTCTTCCCGAGAAGTGACCGGGCTGCCGGGGCCCTTCGCGGAGAAGCCCGTGACCTTCTTCTGGGCGTCCGTCGCGGCCACCGCGATGACGCGGATCGCCCCGGTCTGGGAGTCCCGGTAGTGCACGATGGCGGGGGCGCCGACGGTGTTGCGGCCCTGATAGCCGTTGTTCCCCGCGGCGAAGACCATGATGCGCCCCTCTTCGGCGAGCTTGCGCACCAGCAGGGAGTCCGGGGCCTTGGGGTCCCCCTCGTCGGAACCCCAGGAGTTGGAGATGATGATGTTGCCGTCGTTGCCCGCCATGGTCAGGGCCTTGAGGATGTCGTCGGTGCTCGCGCCCCCGTCCACGAAGGTCTTGTAGTGGGTCACGCTCTTGAGCCAGGGCGCGAACCACAGGATGAGGGAGGTGACCCAGGTGCCGTGCCCGTTGTCGTCCACGTTGGGCGCGGTGGTCGCGTTCTTGACCTCCGCCACCCCCTTGAGGAGCGGGTGGGAGCGGTCCGCGCCGGTGTCGAGGACCCCGACCTTGGGCTGGGGGATCCGCACGCCGAACCAGCCCAGCACGGCCCGGTTGAGCCGGGCGGACAGCCCCGAGCCCGGGTCGCCCCACAGTTTGCGGGCGACGGCCTGGACCTTGTCCGCGGTGGAGAGCTTGAGCGTGTCCTGCATGGACAGGCCCCGTCCCCGCGGCAGCGCTTCGCGGGGGACGCCGAGATCGTCCTCGATGGGGCGGATGATCTGCCGCCGCGCATTGTCGAACACCTTGAAGCCCCGCCCCTCGAGCAGGGAGCGCAGGGAAGCCGCCTTGGAGGCGGCCACGCGGAGGGTGGCGGCGTTGATCCGCCGATACGTCGCCACCGGCGTGGCGTTGTAGGCATGGAGCTCGTCCAAGCGCAGGCCGGCCGCGGCAATCTGCCCCTCCATGGATTCCTGCAGGGAAGCGTACGCGCGCATGCCCCCGGGCCGGCGCACGTCCACCAGACCCAGATGGACATCGTGGGAGAGCGGCTGGGCGGCCCCGTCGAAGAGCACGATCAGGTCCACGGCCTCGGGAGTGGACTCGATCGGGGCGCCCACCTGATAATAGGGCATCATCACGTTGGGCGGCTGCACCCGGTCGCTCCGCCCCGACAGCAGGCCCACGGCCGCCAGCGTGGGCAGCAGCGCGGGGGCCAGGGCTAGGGCACCTCCCTTTCCGGCGAGCGGAGAACGAACGGCGCCTGCAAGGGCGGCGGCCCCGGGGCCGCCGCCGAACAAGAGCGCCGGCACCTTCAGGAAGATTCCGGCGATGGCCTTGACCACCGCGGACATGGGTCCCGACAGGAAGAGCAGGGTCGCGATGAGCCCGGCGATCTGGAGCCCGCCGAGCGAATCCAGCTTCTGGGCCGCGGCGGGCGCGTGGAACAGGTCGGTGATCACCCAGCGCAGGACGTGGTGGCCGTCCAGGGGCATGAGCGGCAGGAGGTTGAACACCCCCAGCATCACGTTGAAGGTGGTGATGGCCCCGGTCAGACCCAGGACCGCCCCGGTCACCCCGAGCGCGGCCAGCGCCGCGTGGGCCGTCCCCGCCGCCGCCGCGATCAGGAGATTGACGGCCGGGCCGGCCAGGGCCACCTTGGCCATGTCCTTCACAGGCTCCTTGAAATTCTCGGGGTGGACCTGCACCGGGTGGGCGCCGCCGAAGATGAACCCGGTGAGGAGCAGCGTGGCGATGGGCACCACGAGGGTCATCAGGGGGTCGATGTGGGTCAGCAGGTCCCGGGGCCGGAAGCTCATCCGGCCGGATTCCCGGGGCGTCGGGTCCCCGAGACGGTCGGCCGCCCACGCGTGCCCCATCTCATGGAGGATGAGGGAAGGCACGAGCACTCCCAGATAGACCGGGACCATAGCCAGGGCGGCCGGGGAGATCCCGGCGAAGAGCGCCACCCCGGCCAGGCCTCCCAGGGCCAGCACCGGAGCGCCCCAGGCGAAGAAGCCGCTCTTGCCGACCACCGGAGAAGGCACCGCGTCGGCGTGAACGGGTGCTCCCGAGCGGCCGTCCTTTCCGGCGAGTCGAGAACGGGCCGCGCCACCATACTCCTGACCGCCGCCCGCGACCGCGCCCCCCCCCGCACGGGAGGTCTGGAACGAGCCCAGCCGGGCCATGAAATCTTCGTCCGCCCCGGTCTTCGCTCCCGAGAGAGACATCTTCCCGAAATCGGGGAGCTCGACCCTCAGCCCCGCCAGCACGGAACGCTGCGCCGGCGGCGCCCGGGAAGCGGCCTGCGCTATGGAGAAACCGCTGCGGAAAGATTCGACGCTGACGGACGCCGCGGCGTGGATCTGGGAAGGCAGCGCCGGCGTCGGAAGCAGGGCGGCGGGAACCGGCCTCTGCTCGACCCCGGTCTGGACCGGGGCCCGCAGGGAGAGTACCGGAGCCTCGGGGAGCAGGCCCAAAGAAGGCAGGGACCCGACCGGGGCTCCGAGGCCCGAGGACTGCAGAGGGGAGGCGAACGTCCCGTTCCGGGACGCGGCGGAGGCCCCGGCCGCGCCCACGGGGGCCGTGCCGGCCGCGGGGGCGACCACGCTCACCGAGCCCACCACGCTCGCCAGGGCGGACCAGCAGCCGAGGCCGGGCGACAGCAGCACCAGGCTCGCGGATACCGTGACGGCTAGGAAAGACCGCAGGGCGCGCATGTCAGTGAAACGATTATATCGGCGGGGTCCCGGAGGCGGATGAGTCCAAGGCCCCAAGGCGGAGCAAGCAATCGACCCATAGGGGCGTGGGCCCGAAACAATACCCTGGCGGGGGTCCTGACTCCGGGCGTCCGGACCGCGCGGTCCTGCGGCCGCGCTTAGCGCTCGCGTCGCTGTATGCGTATGCGCCGCTCGCGAAATCCGGCCGCCCGGAGTCAGGACCCCCGGATACTACTCTTCCGAGCGCTGCACGGAGGAGGGTCTAGGGGCGCGCGACCTCATTGGGCATTGCATTATTATATAATGCGGTGTATTATCATATAAGACATTACCCATCCGGAGACTCCGCAATGAACAAACAGACCATCACCTTTCGCTTGGACGCGCAAAGAAGAAAGGCCCTGGACGCGATCGCTGCGGGCCTTGACCGGGACCGCAGCTACGTTCTGAACGAGGCCATCAGCAATTATCTGGAAATCCATCGCTGGCAGGCGGAACATATCCAGGAAGGCTTGCGCCAAGCCGACGCCGGCCAGCTCGCCAAGGACGCCGACGTAGCCGCCGCCTTTCGCAGATGGCGCAGGTGAAGCCGGCCTGGACCAGGCTTGCTCTGGCGGACCTCGACAACGCCTACCGCTACATCGCCGAGGAGAATCCCTCGGCAGCCCTGCGCGTAATCGCAAGGATCGAGAAAGCGGTCGCCGCCCTTCGCCGGCATCCGGAGCTAGGCCGCCCCGGCCGGGTCGGCGGCACCCGTGAACTCATCATCCCAGGGACCCCTTTCATCGCGGCGTACCGCATCAAGGACAAGCGATTGGAAGTGCTGGCAGTCATCCATGGCGCACGACGCTGGCCGGAGGACATGTAGCCCGACTTCGGCCCGCGTCAGGCCAGGCGGAGCAGGGACGGATCGTAGTCCTCGGGAGGCTGGTAGCCGAGGAGCGTGCAGACCGTGGCGGCGACGTTGCTCAACCCCGGCTGCTCCACCCCCGCCAACTCCCAGGCGTTCGCCCCCGAGTAGTCCTTCACGATGAAGGGCACCGGGTTCAGAGTGTGCGCCACGAAGGGGGTGCGCTGGCCGTTCTTCTCCGTGAACATCCGGTCCGCGTTGCCGTGGTCCGCGGTGACCATCAGCACGCCCTTGGCCCGCTCCACCTCGGCCGCGATGCGCCCCAGGCAGAGGTCCACGCACTCCACGGCGATGCGGATGGCCGGGACCACCCCGGTGTGCCCGACCATGTCCCCGTTGGCGAAGTTGAGCCGGATGAACTTGCGCCCGCCGCCCTGGACCGCGGAGAGGACCTCGTCGGTGATCTCGGCGGCCTTCATCCAGGGGCGCAGGTCGAAGGTGACGCGGTCGGAGGGGATCTCCACGTAGCGCTCCAGGCCTTCGTCGATGTAGCCGGAGTTGTTGCCGTTCCAGAAATAGGTCACGTGCCCGAACTTCTGGGTCTCCGAGGTGGCGAACGAAGTGACGCCGGCCGCGCAAAGATACTGTCCCAGCGTCCGGTCGATGGCCGGGGGCTCCACCAGATAGCGGCGGGGAATGTTCGCGTCGCCGTCGTACTGCATCATCCCCGCGTAGAACACGTCGGGCACGCGCTTGCGGTCGAACGCATGGAAGCCCTCCTCCTCGAACGCCCGCGAGATCTCGATGGCGCGATCCCCGCGGAAATTGAAGAACACGACCGAGTCGCCGTCCTGCACGGTCCCGACGGGCCGCCCCGCCTCCGCCACCACGAAGCTCCCCATGTACTGGTCCGTGAGCCTGGGGTCCTCGGCGTAATAGGTCCGCACGGCCTCCGCGGCGGAGGCGAACGCCCGGCCCTCGCCCAGGACGTGCGCCTTCCAGCCCCGCTCCACGACCGACCAGTCCGCGTTGTAGCGGTCCATCGTGGTCACCATGCGCCCCCCGCCGGAGGCGATGCGGAAGTCGCGGCCCTCACGGGAGGACTCCGCCAGCCGCTTCTCCAGCGGGAGGACGTAGTCGAGGGCGCTCTTCTCGCCCACGTCGCGCCCGTCCAAAAGGGCGTGCACGCGCACACGCCGGACCCCTTCCCGGGCGCACGCCTCCAGGAGGGCGTAGAGGTGGTCGAGATGGCTGTGGACGTTCCCGTCGGAGATCATGCCGATGAGATGCACCGTCCCGCCCGCGAGACCCCGCTCGCGGACCTTCTGCCAGGCCGCGCTCTGGAATATCTTGCCGGAGGCGATGGCCGCCCCCACCAGCTTGGCGCCCTGAGCGAAGACGCGCCCCGCTCCCAGGGCGTTGTGGCCGACCTCCGAGTTCCCCATGTCGTCGTCCGAGGGGAGCCCCACGGCCCGGCCGTGCGCGCGCAAGCGGATGGACAGGGGCTCGTGCCGGAGCGCGCCGAGCACCGGCATGTGCGAGACATGCAGTCCGTCCGACGCGTCCCCCTGGCCGATCCCCATCCCGTCCATGATGACCGTGACCAGCGGCCCCGGGAACTTCCGGTAGCCGGCGAGCGTCCCGAGCTTCAGATCCGCCATCACAGCCTCCCCGTCATGAACGCAGTTCCCCGGTCACCGGGCGGTCGCCGATCCCGAGGAACCGTTCGACCTCCTGTTCGACGAAGCGCGCCTGGTCCGGCGCGTCGAGGCCCGCGGCCAGCGGGATCCGTTTCCCGCCCCGGACCACGGCGCTTACGGTGTAGGTGACGGTGGTCCCGTTCTTGCCGTGGTGGACCTGCTCTTCGCAGAAAAGCTGGTCGAGGTCCCCGCGGACCACCTTCTTACCGGGCCAGGGCAGGGGACCGTGGGTCACGGAGAGCTCGGAGGCATTGACCCGGATGAAGGTCCGGTTGAGCAGGCCGGCGACCGCGGTGTAGGTCAGACCCACCCCCACCGCGACGTGGATCATCGGGAAGAGCTTCATGAGCAGCGGTCCGCCCTGCGTGAAGGCGATGGTGTACCAGACCACCAGGAACCCGTCCCAGAACACGCAGAAGAACAATAGCCCCAGGTATTTGATGGAGAACCATTTCCGGGTCAGGAGCAGGTCCGAGCCGTCCTGGCGGATGGACATGCCTTCGGGCAGGCTGACCGCCGGCTTGCGGGCCGAGCCGTCGACTGCCGCGCCCGCGAGCTCATTGAGATCGAACACCGCGCCGCAGCCGGCGCACTTGCCCACCGCCGCCTGGATGTTGACGTCCTGGGCCGCGATGTTGACGCTGCAGTAAGGACAGGAGATCCTCATGATCGCCTCATGATACCAAACTCAGCGCTCAGGCCCCGGGACCGCGCTCCAGACCCCAGTCGCGGCGCACGCGCTCCGGGATGAACCCCGCGGCCGCCCGGCCTTCGGCCCAGCCCAGGATGTCGGGCCGCTTCGCCGCTTCGGTGCACAGCCGGCGGGGGTCGGGGCGGATGCCGACCCGGCCGAGGTCGAGACGGTCGGCGTCCCAGCAGGTCCGCAGGGTGACGTCCCCCTCGGTCCTCCCGTCGGTATGGCCGATGCAGGCCTCGGTCAGCAGGGCGAACTCCGGGTCGGGGAGGGCGAACAGCCGGCCCCGGCAGCTGCCCGCCAGCTCGGCGCCTCGCGCCCCGTGTCCCGGGTCGCGATCATCGTTCACCCGCCGGCAGTCGTGGAAGACCGCGAACAGCCCGATGACGCGGACGTCCGCCCCGGTCTCCGAAGCCAGGCGCAGCCCGTTCTCCAGCACCCGAGCCCAATGGGGGACGCCGTGCAGACCCCACGCGGGCCGCGGCGACTCCCGGAGGATGGCCGCGATGAGGGGCCGCCACTCGATCACGCCCGCTTCTTCCGGGCGCGGCGGATGATCCCGGCTTCCCTTATGAGAGGCAGGGCGCCCTTGCCCAGGCTCTCGCCGCCGTCCACGACGACCACTGTGCCGTTCATGTAGGAGGACAGCGGGCTGGCGAGATAGAGCACGAGGTCCGCGACGTCGGACTCCGCGCCGAAGCGCTGGGCCGGGATGCCGGCCAGGAGACGCTCGCGCATCCAGTCCTGGGGCCAGAGCCGCTCCCGCGACTGCGGGGTGTCGATGAGCCCGGGGCAGACGGCGTTGACGCGGACGCCGTACTCGGCCCACTCGACCCCGAGCGTCCGGGTCAGGGCGACGACGCCCGCCTTGGCGCTCGCCGAGGGCGCGAGGCCCGGAGCCCCCGTCCAGGCGTAGGCCGCGACCAGGTTCACGATGCGGCCCGACCGCCGCCGGACCATGCGCCGGCCCGCCTCCAGGGAGCAGTAGAAGGTCCCGTTGAGCACGATGTCGACGACCTTCTTCCAGCGCACCGGGGTCAGGGTCTCGCTGGGCCGGATGAAGTTGGCGGCGGCGTTGTTGACCAAAACATCCACGCGGCCGAACTCGGCGTCCACCCGTTTAAAGAGGGCCTTGACCTGCTCGGGCGCGGCGATGTCGGTCGGCACCGCGAGGGCGCGGGGTCCCAGAGCGGAGAGCTCGACGGCCGCGGCCGCGAGGCGGTCCGCCTGCCGGGCGGCGAGGACCACGCTGGCGCCGCAGGCGGCCAGAGCCCCGGCGATGGCCCGGCCGATGCCGGTGGCCCCGCCGGTCACGACCGCTACCTGGCCTGCGAGCATGTCCGCGGCGAACATGGCTCAGTCCTCCCACCGGGTCCGGCGTTTGCCGCTCAACGCCGCGAGGCTCTTCTGGACCTCGGGCAGCCGGAACAGCCGGGAGAACTCCGCCCGGCTGCGGCGCCAGAGGGCGTCGTCCTCCTCGGCGAGGCCCGCCTTGACCGCGGCGTAGGCGGCGGGCGCCTGCTGGGAGAGGGACTTGGCCGCACGCAGGGCTTCCTGGAGCAGGGCTGGAGCGGGCACGACGCGGTCCACGAACCCGCCGGCAAGGGCTTCCGGGGCCCGCAGGGTCCGGCCGCGCAGCACCAGGTCCTTCAAAAGGGTCGGGCTGGCCGACATCCCGCGCAGGCGCCGCAGGAGCACGGGCGTGGGAGAGAGGCCGAAGCGGATCTCGGAGAGCGCTATCCGGCCTTCTTCCGTCAGCAGCCGGAAGTCGCAGCCCATGGCCAGGATCCACCCGCCCAGGATCGCGCTGCCCCCGATAGCGGCCAGGGTCGGCTTGGGCAGTTCGCGCAGGCTCCGGTAGACCGAAAGGAGGGTCAGGAAGGGCTCCGCGCGCCGGGCCGCCGGGAGGCGCGAGAACTCCTTCAGATCGATCCCCATCGAGAAGTAGCGGGGCGTGCCCGAGGCCAGCACCAGGCAGCGGGTGCCCGGGTCGGCCGCCGCCTCCGCGATGGCGTCCCGCAGTTCCGCCAGCAAGGCCAGGCTCAGCGCGTTGTCGGGCCCGTTCTCCAGCCGCAATACGCGGACCCTCGCTATCCGCTCGACGGCGATCATCCAGCTATCATATATCATGTCCCGGCTGCATTTCCGGATGGCGCCGGAGCCGCCCCGCCTTTGCTAGGATGGGATGCGATGAAGACCGGGATCATCTGCACCATCGGGCCGGCGTCCAGCGGCGCGGGCGTCCTGAGGCGGCTGATCGCCGCCGGGATGACCGTGGCGCGCATCAACTTCTCTCATGGCAGCTCGGCGGAGCACCGCCGGCGGGTCGCCGCGGTCCGCGCCGCCGCGCGGGCGGCCGGACGGAAGGTCCTCATCATGGGGGACCTCCAGGGTCCGAAGATCCGGATCGGGACCTTCCGGTCCGGACCCGTCGTCCTCAAGGAAGGCGCCGTCTTCACGGTCCGCGCCGCCCCCGTGCCGGGGACGCGGAGCATCGTCAGCACGGACTACGCCGACCTGCACCGGTTCACGGCCCGCGGGGACCGCGTGTACTTCGACGACGGCAAGCTCGAGCTGCGCGTGGAGCGCGTCGCCGGCCGGGACATCCGCTGCCGGGTCGTGCTCGGGGGACCGCTGTCCGACCGCAAAGGGCTCACGGTGCTGGACCGCAGCTTCCCCATGCCGGGCGTGACCGAAGAGGACCGGCGCGACCTCGAGCTCGGGGCCGCCCTGGGCCTGGACTGGTTCGCCCATTCCTTCGTGCGCCGGCCGGAGCACGTCCGCGAGGTGCGCGAGCGCCTGCGCGGCCTGGGAGTGAAGCGCCCCTTCGTGATCGCCAAGATCGAGGACGGCGAAGGCTTCCGGAACCTGGGCGGGATACTCCGCGCCAGCGACGGGGTGATGGTCGCCCGCGGCGACCTCGGGGTGAGCGTCCGCGGCGCGCTGGTGCCGCTGCTCCAGCGGGACATCATCCGGCGCTGCAGCCGGGCCGGCAAGACCGACATCGTGGCCACCCAGATGCTCGAGACCATGACGCAGAACCCTTTCCCGACCCGGGCCGAGGTGAACGACGTCGCCACGGCCGTGCTCCAGGGCGCGGACTACGTGATGCTGTCCGGGGAGACCGCGGTCGGAAAATACCCCGTCCGCGCCGTCGCGACCATGGCGGAGATCGCCGCCGCCGCCGAAGCCGGCCTGCCCTGACCGCGTCCCCTCCGGACGGTCTCCCATTGGACCTTGGAAGCTCCTGGGTCCTTTCCCGCCTTGCTCTCAGGGGAGGCCCGAGGTTATAATCCCTGCCTTCGCGGCCCGGCGGCCGCAGGGGGGACCCGGATGAAGACGACGAGACCGGTGGGGATATGCGGTTACGGAGCGTATGTGCCGCGGCTGCGCATCGACGCCCGCTCGATCGCCCGGGTCTGGGGCCGGCTGGGGCGCGGCTTCCCGGTGCCCGAGAAGTCCTTCCCGGGCGCCGACGAAGATACGATCACCATGTCCATCGAGGCGGCCCGGGCGGCCGTGGACCGCGCCGGGATCGACGCGCAGCGCCTCTCCGCCGTGTGGGTGGGCACCGAGTCCAAGCCTTACGCGGTCAAGCCCTCGGCCACGGTGGTGGCCGAAGCCATCGGCGCCACGCCCTTCGTCAACGCCGCGGACCTCGAGTTCGCCTGCAAGGCGGGCTCCGAGGGGATGCAGATGGCGGCCGCTTTCGTGGGCTCGGGCATGGCGGAGTACGCCATGGCCGTGGGCATGGACACGGCCCAGGGCAAGCCCGGGGACGAACTGGAGTACACCGCCGCGGCCGGCGGGGCGGCCTACATCTTCGGCCCGGCCGAGTCGTCGGCGGCCAAGCTCGCGGCCAGCCTGAGCTTCGTGACCGACACCCCCGACTTCTTCCGGCGCGCGCATATGCGCTATCCGGAGCACGGCATGCGCTTCACGGGCCGGCCCTCCTACTTCCACCATACGCTGGGCTGCGCCCGCGCTCTCCTGGAAGAGACCGGCCTCAAGCCCGCGGACTTCCGCTGGGCGGTCTTCCACCAGCCGAACCCCCGCTTCCCGCGGGAGGCGGCCGCGGAGCTGGGCTTCAAGCCCGCCCAGTTCGAGCGCTCCCTGGTCTGCGCGCGCATCGGCAACACCTACGCCGGGAGCTCGCTCTTGGGCCTGGCCTCCGTGCTCGACGTGGCCGCTCCCGGCGAGCGCATCCTCATGGTGAGCTACGGCTCGGGGGCGGGAAGCGACGGCTTCGTCTTCGAGACCACCGAGCGCGTGGCCCAGCGCCGGGACGCCGCTCCTTCCGTGGACTGCCTGCTCGACCGGCGCCAACCCGTCACCGAGTACGCGCGGTACCTGCACAACGCGGGAAAGATCCGGGCCCAGTGAGGGGTACGACCATGCGCGACGTATTCATAGCCGGGACCGGACAGACCGACATCGGCGAGCATTGGGACCGCTCGCTCAAGGACCTGGCCGTGGAGGCGGTCTGCGCGGCGCTCCCGGCCGAACGGCGCGGGGAGGTGGACTGCTTGCTCGTGGGCAACATGCTGTCCGGCGAACTGGCCTCCCAGGAGAACCTGGGCGCCTGCGCGGCGGACTGGGCGGGATTGGGCCCCGTGGAGGCCGTGAAGATCGAGTCCGCCTGCGCCTCGGGCGGGGCCGCCTTCCGGGAGGGTTATCTCCGCGTGGCCTCCGGGGCGTCGGACTGCGCGCTCGTGCTGGGGGTCGAGAAGATGACGGACCTCCTGCCGGACGGGGTGTCCGCGGGCCTGGCCTTGGCCGCGGACGGGGACACCGAGAACCTCCACGGCGCCACCTTCGTCGCCCTCAACGCCCTCATCATGAGACGCTACATGCACGAGAACGGCTGCCGCCACGAGGATTTCTCCGGCTTCGCGGTCAACGCCCACCGCAACGCCGCGGCCAACGCCCGCGCCATGTTCCGGCGGGAGGTGACGGGCGAAGACTACGCCCGCGCCTGCATGGTCGCCAGTCCCATCAACCTCCTCGACAGCTCCGCCATCTGCGACGGAGCCGGAGCCGTGCTCCTGTGCGCGGATCCCCAGGCGCTGGGAAACGCGCGCCGCATCCGCGTGACCGGCAGCGGCGCGGCCTGCGACACCATCGCGGTGGCCTCGCGCCAGGATCCCCTGCAGCTCCTGGCGGCGGAACTCTCGTCCCGGCGGGCCCTCGCCGGCGCGGGACGCAAGGCGGAGGATATCGACCTCTTCGAACTCCACGACGCCTTCTCCATCATGGCGGTCCTCTCCCTGGAGGCCTGCGGCTTCGCGCCCCGGGGTCGGGGACTGCGCCTGGCCCTGGAAGGAGAGATCGGCCCGCGGGGCCGCGTCCCCATCGCCACGCGCGGCGGGCTCAAGGCCCGCGGCCATCCCGTCGGCGCGACGGGCGTCCTGCAGGTCATCGACGCCGTGGCCCAGCTCCGCGGCGAGGCCGGCGCCTCCCAGGTGCCGGAGGCCCGCGTCGCCATGACCCAGAACATCGGCGGCAGCGGCGCCAGCATCTACACCCACATCCTCGAGGCGGAGGGCTGACATGGAACTCCCGCGCTATCACAGACTCCGGGGGCAGCTCTACCGGCTCCAAGGCAGCCGCTGCCGGGACTGCGGCGCCCTCCACTTCCCGGCCCGGACGGCGTGCCCGGCCTGCGGCGGCCGCGAGCACATCCCGCATCGCTTCCGGGACGCCGGCGAACTGTGGAGCTACAGCGAGCTCTATCAGCTCCAGAGGGGCTTCCCCAAGGACGTCCCGCACCTGCTCGGCCTGATCAAGCTCGACGAGGGTCCGCTCCTGCTGGCCCAGATAACCGACGCCGAGCCGGAGGAGCTGCGCATCGGCATGCGGGTGCAGATGGTGACCCGCCACATCCGCTCCCTGGGAGAGCACGGCTTCCGGGTCTACGGCTACAAGTTCCGT
>MGTY01000119.1 GCA_001799695.1 Elusimicrobia bacterium GWA2_69_24 | reverse complement strand
CGCATCCGCCGGGAGGTCACCGACAAGGTCCTTTTGGGGCTCCAGGCCGATAAGATCGATTATCGCGGGATCCTTTATTGCGGCATCATCCTCACCGCCGCCGGCCCCAAGGTCCTGGAATTCAACGTCCGGTTCGGAGACCCCGAGACGCAGGCCGTTTTGCCCCTGCTCGGCTCCGACCTCCTCGATCTGATGGACGCCACGGTCCGGGGGAACCTCTCGCGCCGGCGCCTGCGCTGGAGCGGGGCCAGCGTCACCGTGGTGCTGGCGTCCGAGGGCTATCCCGGCGCCCCCCGCAGCGGCCGAACCATCTCGGGCCTGGAAACGGAGACTCCCCCGGACGTCTTCCTGTTCCACGCCGGGATCAAGTCCGAACAGGGGGTTTGGAAGACCGCGGGCGGCCGGGTCCTGGGCGTCACCGCCGCGGGCGGCTCGGTCGCGGAAGCCCGGGATAAGGCCTACGCCGCGGCCCGCAGCATCCGCTTCGACGGCATGCACTACCGCAAGGACATCGGCGCCACCGCCGTGAGGGTACCATGAACGACAAAGGATCCCCCCGCGTCCTCATCCTGATGGGCAGCGACTCGGACTGGCCGGTGGTGAAAGCCGCCTGCGACCTCCTCGAAGAGTTCGGGGTCCCCCATCGGGCCACCGTCGCCTCCGCGCACCGCACGCCCGAGCGGGTCCGGGAACTCGTCCAGGAAGCCGAAGCCGCGGGCGCGGGAGTCTTCATCGCGGCCGCAGGCATGGCCGCGCATCTGGCCGGGGCCGTGGCGGCGCTCACCTATAGGCCCGTCATCGGCGTCCCCCTCTCCTCCAAGATGGGCGGGATCGACTCCCTGCTCTCCACCGCGCAGATGCCCAACGGCGTCCCCGTGGCCACGGTCGCCGTGGACGGCGCCGCCAACGCGGCCCTGCTCGCCGTGCAGATCCTGGCCGTGGGCGACCCCCGCCTCTCCCAGCGCCTGGCGGAGCACAAGGGGCGCATGCGCGAGACCGTACTCGCCAAGGCCGCCAAGCTTGTGAAATGAAGGCGGACGCCCTCCTCATCCGGAACGGTCTCGTCATCGACCCCGACTCCGGCATGGAGGGGCTCCGCGACGTCCTGGTCCGCGGCGGGAAGGTTGCCGCGGTAGCGCGGGACTTCTCCCGGAGCTCCCGTCTCCCCCCCGGCACGGTCACACTGGAGGCCCGCGGCTGTTGGGTGGTGCCCGGCCTCATCGACCTCCATGTGCACCTGCGCGAGCCCGGCGGCGAGCAGTCCGAGACCATCGCCTCGGGGACCCGGGCGGCCGCGCGCGGCGGCGTCACCACCCTCGTGGCCATGCCCAACACCCGGCCGGTCCCGGATACGCCCGCGCGGCTGCGCCGCCTGCGGGAGCGCATCCGCCGCGACGCCGTGGTCAACGTGCTCCCCTGCGCCGCGGTCACCGACGGCCAGGCGGGTTCCCGGCTCGCGGACCTGGAGGGACTGGCCCGCGCCGGGGCCGCCGCCTTCTCCGATGACGGCCGCCCCGTGTCGGACCCGCGCCTCATGGAAGAGGCCCTCTTCCGGGCCGGCCGGCTCGGATTGCCGGTGCTGGACCACGCCGAGGACCCCGTCCTCACCGGAGTCGGCGTCGTGCGGGAGAGCCCGGCGTCCCGGCGCGCCCGCTGGCCGGGCATCCCCGCGGAGTCGGAATCTGCCATGGCGCTGCGCGACATCGCCCTCGCGCGCCGTTCCGGCGGGAGGCTCCACGTCTGCCACGTAAGCTGCGCCCAGACCCTCGCGGTCCTGCGCTGGGCCAAATGCGAAGGTCTCCCGGTCACCGCCGAAGCCGCTCCCCACCACTTCACGCTCTCCCTCGACGACATCCCCTACGGGTCCTCCCGGCGCGCCGCGGACTTCAAGATGAAGCCGCCCCTGGGCACGCCCGCGGACCGGGACGCGCTCCAGGCCGCGCTGGCCGACGGCACGCTCGACGCCATCGCCACGGACCACGCCCCCCATGCCCCGGAAGCCAAGGCGTGCGGCGTCCTGCGCGCTCCCTTCGGGGTCATCGGCCTGGAGACCCTCGTCCCGCTGTCCTTGGAGCTGGTGCGGCGCAAGGTCTTGGGACGGCGGCGGCTGATCGAACTCCTCTCCGCGGGGCCGGCCCGCGTATTGGGACTCCGCGCCAAAGGCAGTCTGCGCCGCGGCGCCGATGGGGACGTCACGGTCATCGATCCCGCGGCATCCTTCTCCGTAGACGGGGACTTCGCCTCCGCCAGCCGCAACTCACCGTTCATCGGCCGCGTGCTCCGGGGCGCGGTCCGGGCCACGGTCGTCGCGGGCCGCCTGGTCTATTTCCGCAAGGATGGGGGCCGACCCCGGTGAGCCTCTACGAGAACCTCATCCGCCCGATCATGTTCTCCCTGGACCCCGAGACCGCCCACAGCGCCGCGGAGCTGGCCCTGCGCGCCAGCGGCCGGGTCCCCGGCGCCGGACGCGCCCTCGCGGCCCTTTTCGCCTCGTCCGACCCCGCTCTGGAAACGACGGTGGCGGGGCTGCGCTTCCCTAATCCCGTGGGCCTGGCGGCGGGCTTCGACAAGGACTGCCGCATGGCGGGCTTACTGCCCGCCCTGGGCTTCGGCTTCGTCGAGGTCGGCACCATCACGCTGCGTCCCCAGCCGGGGAACCCCCGCCCGCGCCTCATGCGCCTGCCCGCGTCCGAGGCGATCCTCAACCGCATGGGCTTCAACAACTGCGGCGCGGAGGAGGCCGCCCGCCGCCTCGCGCGCCTGTCCCGGCGCCCGGTCCCCATAGGGATCAACATCGGGCTCAACAAGGAGACCTCCGCGGAGGAGTCCCCCGCGCGCTACGCGCAGACCTTCGACCGGCTCCGCGCCTGGGGGGACTATTTCGTCGTCAACGTGAGCTCGCCCAACACCGTCGGGCTGCGTCGGCTCCAGGAGAAGCTCAAGCTCGAGCGCATCCTGCTCTCCCTCCAGGAGAAGAACGCGGAGCGCAAACCCATATTCGTCAAGCTCGCCCCCGACCAGGAGCCCGGCACGCTGGAGGAGATCGTCCCTTTGCTGGAGCGCTGCGCCTCGGGGGTGGTCTGCACCAACACCACGGTCCGCTCCGAGCTCCGCCTGCGCTGCCTGGAGCTCGAGAACCGGCAGGCGGCCTTCCCGGAAGGCGGCTTGAGCGGCGCCCCGCTCCGGGACCTGGCCACCGGCCTCATCCGGGACGTCCATCGCCTCTCCGGCGGGCGCCTCCCCATCATCGGGGCGGGCGGCATCTTCAGCGCCGAGGACGCCTATCAGAAGATCCGCGCCGGGGCCAGCCTGGTCCAGGTCTACACGGGCCTGATCTACCGGGGGCCGGGGCTCCCTGGCGGCGTCGTCCGGGGCCTGTCCCGCATCCTCCGGGAGCACGGACTCAAGTCCGTCGCCGAAGCCGTCGGCCGCTCCCAGCCCCCGCGGCCGGCACCCGCGGAAGCGAGGCCCGCATGACCGAACTCATCGTCGCTCTCGACGTGGACTCCATCGCCGAGGAGGAGCATCTCCTCAAGACCCTGCACGGGACCGTCTCCTTCTTCAAGATCGGGCTGCGCCTCTTCACGGCCCACGGGAAGCGCTCGGTCGAGCTCGTCCAGCGCCTGGGCGGTAAGGTCTTCCTGGACCTCAAGTTCCACGACATCCCGCAGACCGTCAACCACGCGGTCCACGAGGCCCAGAAGATGGGAGTATTCTCCGTCAGCCTGCACCTCTCCGGAGGGGCGGCCATGCTGCGCGCCGCCGCCGAGGTCCACCCCCGCCCGAAGCTCTGGGGAGTGTCGGTCCTCACCAGTCTCACCTCGGCCGACCTCCATGCCCTCCACCCCAACGCCTCGGTGCTCCTCATGGCCCGCCGGCTGGCCCGGATGGGCCTCGACAACAAAGTGGACGGCATCATCTGCTCCGGGGAGGACGTCCCCGTGCTGCGCAAGGCCCTGGGCGCGGAGACCCTCTTCATCGCCCCCGGCATCCGGCAGTCGGGGGAGCCCCTGCACGACCAGAAGCGGCACATCACCCCGGCCGACGCGGCGCGCCTGGGCATCCGCTACGCCGTGGTCGGGCGGCCGATCACCAAGGCCCCCGACCCCCAAGCCGCGGCTCGCACGATACTCTCCGAGATGAGGAACGCCGCATGACCCCTGAAGAACTGCGCCAGACCTTCCTCCGGACCGGAGCCCTGCGCGAGGGCCACTTCCGGCTCACCTCGGGCCTGCACAGCGACCAGTACTTCCAATGCGCCCTGCTCTTGAGCGATCCCGTCCTCGCCGAGCGCATGGGTCGCGCGCTCGCGGCGGCCTTGCCCGCCTCCGCCGGCAGGCCCGAGACGGTGGTCTCGCCCGCCATCGGCGGCCTCATCATCGGCCACGAGGCGGCCCGCGCCCTGGGCGCGCGCTCGCTCTTCGCCGAGCGGGTGAACGGCCGCATGGCCCTGCGGCGCGGTTTCTCGGTCCGGCCCGGCGAGCGCGTCGTCGTCATCGAGGACGTGGTCACGACCGGAGGCTCGACCAAGGAGGTCGTGGAGCTCCTCGCCTCCCAGGGCGCCCGGGTCGTCGCCGCGATGTCCATCGTCTGCCGCGCCAAGGCCCCCCCCGCCCTCGGGGCGCCCTTCACGGCCCTCGCCTTCTTTCCCGCGGCCGCGCACGAGGCCGCCGCCTGCCCGCTCTGCCGCGCGGGCCGACCCATCGAAAAGCCGGGCAGCCGACAGGAGAAGCCATGCTGACCTATAAGAAAGCGGGCGTCGACATCGACGCCGCGGACAAGCTCGTCGAATTCATCCAGAAGAAGGCCCCGGCGATCGGCGGATTCTCCGGGCTGTACCCGATCGACGGCGGGGAGACCTTCCTGGCCGCCACCACCGACGGGGTCGGGACCAAGCTCAAACTGGCCTTCGCGCTCGACCGCCACGAGACCATCGGCATCGATCTGGTGGCCATGTGCGTCAACGACCTCCTGACCGTCGGCGCCCGGCCCCTGTTCTTCCTGGACTACTACGCCATGGGCAAGCTCGACCTGGCCAAGTCCAAACGCATCCTCTCCGGCATCCTGGAAGGCTGCCGGCAGGGGGGGCTGGCCCTGCTCGGCGGGGAGACCGCCGAGATGCCGGGTTTCTATGCGGGGGGGGAATACGACCTCGCCGGCTTCGCGGTGGGAATCGTCTCCAAGGGTGACGTCATCGACGGGTCGAAGATCTTCCCCGGCGACCTGGTCGTGGGGCTCCCTTCCTCGGGAGTCCACTCCAACGGCTTCTCGCTGGTCCGCAAGGTCTTCGACGGCCGGCACCTGCGGCGCCGCGCGGCCAAGCTCCTGACCCCCACCAGGATATACACCAGCGCCATCCGGCGCCTGATGGACGGCTTCCGCAAACGCCGCCAGCTCATCCTCGGGATGGCCCACATCACGGGCGGCGGCATCCCGGAGAACCTCCCCCGGGTCCTGCCGCCCCGGACCAAGGCGGTCATCCGCCCGGGCAGCTGGCGCATCCCCGCCGTGTTCGGCGAGATCCAGAAGCGCGGCAAGGTCCCCGAGGCCGAGATGTGGCGCACCTTCAACATGGGCATCGGGATGGTGCTGGTCATCCGGCCCAACTCCCTGGACCTGGCGCGCCGCCTGAACCCCGAGCTCATCCCCATCGGCCGCATCGAAGCCGGGGAAGGGGAGCCCCAGGTCGTCCTGGAGGCTCCGTGATCCGCATCGCGGTCCTGGCGTCCGGCGAAGGGACCAACCTGCAGGCGCTGCTCGACGCCTGCCGCGGCCGGCGCATCCCCGGCGAGGTCGTGCTCGTCCTCTCCAACCGGGAGGGCGCCGGGGCCCTGGCCCGAGCGCAGAAGGCCGGCATCGCGGCCCTGGCGTCCCGCCCTTCCGATTTCTCCTCCCCGGAAGCCCACGACGCCTTCCTGGCCGCGGAGTGCCGGAAGGCCCGTGTGGACCTGGTCTGCCTGGCGGGCTATCTCCTCAAGCTTCAGGCCCCCATGCTCTCGGCCTTCCCCGGGCGCATCCTCAATATCCATCCCGCCCTCCTGCCGGCCTTCGGCGGCAAGGGCATGTACGGCATGAAGGTGCACTCGGCGGTCCTGGCCAGCGGCGCCAAGTTCTCCGGCTGCACGGTCCATCTGGCGGACGCCGCCTACGACCACGGCCCCATCGTCCTGCAGGCGGCCGTGCCCGTCCTGCCCGACGACACCCCCGCGTCCCTGGCGGCGCGGGTGCGCGCGCAGGAGCATTGGATCTATCCGGAGGCGGTGAAGCTGTTCGGGGAGGACCGCCTGCGCGTCGACGATGGGCGCGTCCGCGTCCTGCCGGCGGCCGACGAGGGCTCCCCGCGCGTGCGGCGCGCCGTCCTGTCGGTGTCCGACAAGACCGGTCTCGTCGAGTTCGCCAAGGGGCTCGAGGAACTGGGCATCGAGATCGTCTCCACCTCCGGCACCGCCCGGGTGCTCCAGGAAGCGGGGATCCAGGTCCGGTCGCTCGACTCGATGACGGGATTTCCCGAGATCCTCGACGGCCGGGTCAAGACCCTCCACCCCCGCATCCACGGCGGCATCCTGCTGCGCCGCAACGACCCGGGACAGGCCCAGGAGGCCCGGAGCCTCGGGCTGGAACCCATCGACCTGGTGGTCGTCAACCTGTATCCCTTCGAGGCGGTCGCGGCGAAAGCCTCCTCCCCCTACAGCCGGGACGCGCTGGAGAACATCGACATCGGCGGCGTCGCCCTCATCCGGGCCGCGGCCAAGAACTTCGAGGACGTGGCCGTGGTCGTCTCCCCCGCGGATTACGGGGGACTCCTTGGGGAGCTGAACACCTCCGCCGGCCGGGTCAACCTCGAGACCCGGCGCCGGCTGGCCCTGACCGCCATCCGGCACACGGCCCGCTACGACGCCATGATCTCCAAGGCCTGGGGGGACGCGGCCGTCCCCGCGGCCGCCGCGGCGCCCGCGGCTGAACGCTTCCCCGCCCGGATGGACATCCATCTCGACCGCGTCCAGACCCTGCGCTACGGAGAGAACCCGCATCAGCAGGCGGCGCTCTACATGCGTTCGGAACGCGGCCAACCCTCCTTCGAGCAGGTGGGCGGCAAGGACCTCTCCTACAACAACCTCCTGGACGCCTTCGGCGCCTGGCAGGCGGTCAGCGAGTTCGAGACCCCGGCCGCCGTCATCTTCAAGCACGTCACCCCCTCGGGCGTCGGCGCGGCTCCCGACCTGGGGAGGGCGCTCGACCTGGCCTGGGCCTGCGACCCCTTGAGCGCCTTCGGGGGGATCATCGCCGTCAACCGCCCCTTCACCGCGGCCCTGGCCGAGCGCCTCGCCAAGCGCTTCCTGGAAGTGATCGCGGCGCCTGCCTTCGAACCCGACGCCCTGGCGCTCCTGCGCAAGAAGGCCAAGTTGCGGCTCATCGTCATGTCGGCCCCGCCGCCTCCGACCCTGCTCCTGCGCTCTTTGGCGGACGAGGTCCTGGTCACCGAGCCGGACCGCCTGGTCTTCGGCGACGCGATCCGCTGCGTGACCAAGCGCCAGCCCACCCCCGACGAGGAGGCGGCGCTGCGCTTCGCGTGGCGCGCCGCCAAACCCGTCCGGTCCAACGCCATCGTCCTGGCCGGCCCGGCCGGGGACAAGGCCTACGCCACGGTCGGCATCGGCGCGGGGCAGATGTCGCGCGTGGATTCGGTGCACATCGCGGGCGTGAAGTTCGCGCTGTTTTGCGAGGATAACCCCGCCCCGTCCCCCCTGGTCCTGGCCTCGGACGCCTTCTTCCCCTTCCGGGACGGACTGGAGAGCGCGGCCTCCCTGGGCGTCAGCGCCATCATACAGCCCGGGGGCTCGGTGCGGGACGAGGAAGTCATCGCCGCGGCCGATGAGCGGGACCTGGCCATGGTCTTCACAGGCATGCGCCATTTCAGGCATTAGCCCGATATAGGTCTTTGGTCCCACTTCCCCTCAGGCCCTAGGGGGCTGTTATAGGGTAAGGGAAACCACTAAAATTGAGTAGGATTACCAAGATGCCAACGGCAAGACTCATATTTTGGGCGCTCTTGGTCGGGGTGTTTTGCCCCGCCCTGCCGGCTGCCGCGGAATTGGAAGGAGCGCCGGTCGTTTCCGTCATGGGGGACGATGGGCGCTACGGGCAGCAGGTCGTCGCCATGTCGGCGGCTCCCGAGCAGCCCACGAGCGTCACGGGGATCAAGAACGAGACCGACGAACTCCGGGACGCGGTGCTGGACCCGAACACCTCCAACACCCAGCTCTACGAGCAGGCGAGCGCGCTGTTCGGAGCCATCCCCCGCCGGGACTCCTCCCGGATGGGCTCGGTGAACCTGCACGGCTGGGAGAAGCCGGACCCGGCGACGAACATGGACGTGCAGGGGATGATGACCCGGACCAAGGAGCACATGCTCCGGTCCTGGTCCGAACACAAGGTCCCGCCGAAGCCGGAGATACTCGAGGCGTACCAGTACGGCGGAGGCCTCCATGCCGCCGGCTTGATGTCCTATGACACGAAGGGCAAGCTCACGAAGAACCAGCTGGGGGCCTATCTCTATACCGCGACGTCCGCGGTGGGGATACTTTTCAACGATGCCTTTCGGGTCCTCCAGGCGTGGCTGGGCGACGAACTCGCGTCGGCGACCTTGATCCACGAGGGCGCTCATGCGCGCGACCATGCCAACGGATCCCTCAACCCGGTCGAAGTCCGGAAGGGCGAAGTGCAGGCCTTCCGCACCGAGTTCGAGTGGCTCAAGACCCTGGACCCCCGCGGCGAAAAGCTCGCGTGGGCCCGGACGACGTACTGCGGGATAGGCGTCCCCAACGCCCGGGCCAAGGCCCCGGGCCTGGTGTGCGAATATCTGCAGCACCTGGCGAAGATCCAATATCACGGGGAACGGAATGATTTTGATGGGCTGGTAGAGCAACTAGGCTACGCCGACCGTAAGGAAAACCCTTTCCAGACGGTTTCGGATCCACCTGATGCCGCCGGGAAGTCTCCCGGCTAGCCCCTCCTCTGGACGACAACCCAGGGCCTTCCCGACAACAACGGAGTCACTGCAATGGCCATTCTGCGCAAACGCGAAGAACTGCTCCCCGTCACCTGTGCCGTCCTGTCCGAGGCTGACCGCACCAGCCTCTTCAACGCCCTCCGCAAGCATTCCGGCAACAAGCTCGACCGCGTCGCCGCTTTCTGCGGCGTCCCGGTCTCGCTGGTCTCCGATTGGGCCTCGGGCCGCTCCAACGTGCCGTACCACTTCCTCCAGCGCCTCTGCGAGCAATTCAAGGTGCCCGTGCCCCCGGTCGGGGAGCTCCGCCGCGAACTCCAAGCAGCCACGGACCTGCCCTCCCGCCCGGTCCCGCCCCTGGCCAAGCACCTGGCGCCGCCGCCTCTCGCGCCGCGCCCGGAACCCGCGGCTCCGGCCCCGGCCGCCCAGGCGCCGGCCGCCCAGCCGGAAGCCCGCCGCGAACAGCGTCCGCCCCGCGGGGAACGCACGGAACGCCAGGACTCCGGCCGCAAGCCCCGCCGGGGCCGCGAGCGCAGGCCCCAGCGCGCCGCGCGGCAGGAACCGACCCGGGAGAACCGGCCCGCCCAGCCGGGTTCCGTTGACCCCAAGTTCTCGGAATTGGCCGCCTACTGGACGGCCGTGAACCTGGCCGCGGGCCGGGTGGAGCCGGACGCCATCATCCTGACCGCCAACGACTGCCTGGGCCAGAGCTACCTGGAGACCTGGGCCAACATGGGCCGGGACCTGTTCGGATTCAAGGCGGAACTCGCCATGGGCACGGACGGCGTCGCCCGGGAGGCCCGTCTCCCGACCCAGGACATCCAGAAGTTCCTGGAACGGGCGGGACTCAAACCGGGCGCGCTGCCCCCGGGCGGCGCGCCGCGCTGGGTCTGGTCGAACGCGCAGTGGCGCACGGCGTTCGTGCGCGGCCTTGTGGACGCCTCGGCACGGTTCGAACGGACCCCGACCCTGGTCATCGAGCGCCTTCCGGAAGAGCTGCGGCGCGCTTTGAAGAAGATGCTGAGCGCCCTCGCCCTGGAAGCCAAGGACCTCCCCGAAGGCGGGCTCACCCTGGAAGGCCCTGAGACGGTACAGCGTTATTTCTTCACCGTCGGAGCCGACAACCTCAGGCTCCGCGACCAGCTGAAGGCCCACTTCGGCGAAGTCGCCCCCCCGGGAGCCCCGGAAGCTGCGGCGCAGCCCCAGGACGGGGCCCCCGTCGCCGCAGCCCCGGGGGATTCCACTTCGCTCACCCCTGGCGTCCCGGGACCTCGTCCAGGCGGACGCCGGCGGGGACGCGGGCGCAGGGGCCGTGGACGCCGGGGCTCTCCAGACGCTTCGGGCGCCCCGCAGACCGCCGCCGGACCCGGCGACGGGAACCCGCAGTCCAACGAACCCATGGACGACCCGGAAACGAAGGTGGACATCGGCAACGAGGCGCTCCCCGTCCACGAGCCGTCGGACGATCAGCCGCCCGCCCCTCCGACGCCGTTCATGGAAGAGTAGACGACCCCGGGGGGACAACTGTGCCCGGGCACAGTTGTCTCCGCTGGAGGAAGCCCCCCGGTGTCGTTGTGCTAAAATGGTATACAGTATCGTCGGAATTCGAGCCCCGACGCCGTTTGGGAAGGGTGCGTGAGCGGTTGAAACGAACAGTCTCGAAAAGCAAGAACAACCCCGCACCTCCCGTCGAAGAATCACCTCCCCAACTTTGACCCGGGTTGACCGGCCCTGACCGGCATTGACCAAATCCGGACAAAAACCGGACAGGCATTGGTAGCTGTCGGCCTCTCTGAACTCGGCAGGGGGATGAGCACACATCCAGATGCGGCCGACCGCCCCCCACCAGCAGGCTTCAGAATCGAGACGACGGCCCTTGGCCAGTAGTGGTTCGGGGCCCCGAATGCACCAGGGGAGGATCAGCGACTTCCGGACTGACTGGGGGGCGGCCAGAGCGGGAGGCCGAGGTCGGGACGACCTATCTCCTCCTAGACCCATCGGATTGCAGGAAAACTTGTAGGATGAGGGCGGGATAGGAACAGGATGAGTTCATAATGACATTCGAGTTGTTCTCCTACGTCAACGGAGACAACATCAACAGACTCGCCTACACCTTCCTCCTGCGCAAGGAGGAGCCCCGGATCATCGCGGTGGTGGCCGGCCACTTGCGGCCCGAACTCGCGAAAGCCCTCCTGACCGAGCTCCCTGACGAGCTTCAGGCCAAGATCGCCACGGAGGCTCCTTCGGTGCCGCGAGTCTCCGTGGAGCAGGTCCAAGCCATGGCCGCCACCGTGAAGGAGAACCTGGATTTCGTCGCGGCGGGAATAGAGCGGTTGGCAGCGATGCTGGAGCAGGCCGACAGCACGATACGGAACGACATCATCGAGTACCTCAAAAGGGAGAGGCCATCCCTCTACGCCAAGGTACGCAAACACATGTTGGTCTTCGACGACATCGTCGGCTTCTCGGACGTGGACATGCGAATCGCCGTGCGTGAGCTCAGAACCGAACTCATGGCGCGTGCCCTCCAGAATGCTTCTCCAGAACTCGCCAATAAGTTCTTCGCGAACATGTCGGCAGGGGCGGGATCGCTGCTGCGCGAGTGCATGGGATGCCGCTCCGGTGGCCTGGGGACGGTGGCGGCTCGGGACAAAATCATCGAGTCCATCAAGGGGCTCGACAAGGAAGGGCGGATATCCGTCCGGCCCAAGGGCGAAAACATCATGGACTGAGCCGCCCATCCGGCCCATGCGGCAGGAAAATGATCGAGCAATCACTCATGACTCCTCAAAAGACCATTGAGATCGTCACCCGAGAAGGGGACAAGGCGCGCATCCACATCTTTGCGCGCGGGATCGTCTTGGAACGCGGCACGGAAACGTGCGCCTTCCTGGCCGGGGTCAGGGTCCCGGATTGGCTCGTCCAGAAGTCTGCTGAGGAAATAGACGCGCGGGAATTGTTTCGCCTAAAGAGGCCGGAAGTGCGCAGCCGATTCGTGAACCGGCTGGGGGTCAAGCGCGTCATGTCGAGCCTCGGCGGAAAGGTCATTGACCGGTCTGCGGGCTGCCAGCTCATCGCGTTCGATGATGAGGGGAGAAGAAGGCCGTATCTTCGGAACGGGCATTCCAGCGACCCATGGGCGCTTGAGGAGTTGGACGCGTCGATCAAGACCGTGGAGCAAGCCCTGGCCTGGCTGGAGCGCAGGCGCGAGCAAGAGAAACGCCGGGAGAGGGCATGGCGCGGCATACGTTACTGAGCGTCGATGACCTTCTCCAGGTGGGCCAAGAGGACTTGAAACGGATATGGGACGATCTTCCGCCACTGTGGCGGGACGCTTTCGCGCATCATCGCGGAACGCCGCCGGAGCTGCTGTGGTATGCGGTCGCGGTCGAACCCGGATGGATCGACCGTCACGGCCATCCGGACGGTCCTATTCCGGGAGAACTCGTCTGGGACATATTCCTTTCTCAGGCGGTCCGGCTGGGCCGCATCGACCCGAGGCTGGCCGAGCATCCGTCCTTGGGAGCCGATGGTCTGTCGGTCCTGGCCGACATCGGGGGAGATGACGTCCGAGGCAAGATTGCCGGCCATGGGAATGCGACCATGGAGGTCCTGGCGAGACTGGAGGACGACCCCGCGCGCCCCGTAAGGCGAAAAGCCGCCGAGAGGCTGCGCGCGGGAAGGGCCCTTCGCCGCTTCTTCAAGAACGTCCTACCGAGCAGGGCAGACGAAAACGCCGTTTCTCGGCTAGGTTCGCAAGAAGCATCGGGTGGGGGCTACTGAACAATAACGAAAAAGCGGAAAGGAGGACCATCCAACATCGGGTACCTGGCCGCGGCACGAAGGATACAGCGATTCACGAACCTCCGCCCCCGTGCCCTGGCCGTGGTTGCGGGGACCGGAGAGGACGATGAGAGGAAATGATGGATTTCGATAATCCGAATTCCCAGGAAGATCCCCGCATGGCCGATTCAGAAGATGTGTCTGCGATTCGGGAGAGTATTCTTCTGACAAGGAAGGTCGGCAACTACCTATTCCTGCCAGTGTGGGTGGTGGGTATTCTGCTCTTTCTCCTCACCTATCTACTAGATGATCTGCCGCCACCAAGTGCGGATGTAAACTTGATGCTGTTAGCCATAACGGTGACGGGCTTTTTCCTCTGGCGGGTCTCAAGAAGGCCGCGACCGCCAGTCCTCCTTTTTGCCGGCATCACAATCCAGGGCTCCAGACATGGCGTTGGAATTCATGGAACAGAAACGGCCTCGTAG
>MGTY01000118.1:13060-20477 GCA_001799695.1 Elusimicrobia bacterium GWA2_69_24 | reverse complement strand
AGGGCTCCCCGCCCGAAGGCGGGGAGCCCTCCCAGCGGGCGACGGCTATTGCCCGGACTGTTCCGAGTCGAACCCGCCGCGCCCGTAAGGCCCCTGCTGCCCGAAGGGTCCCTGTTGTCCGGAGGGGCCCCTCGGGTCCATTCCTTGCGGCGGCCTGAAGCCGGACCCCGGGCCGAAGCCTTCTTGGCCGCGCCCGAATTCCTGGGGACCCCCCGACCGCGACGAACGCGGCCCCATGGCCATGCCGCGCCCGAATTGGGCGGGGCCGCCTCCGCCAGGGCCCTGCCTCCCGCCGGGTCCTCGGCGCAGCATGACGCGCATCTCCTCGTAGGCGTCGCGCTGTTCGATCTTGAGGAGGGCGCGGATCTTCTCATTGGCCTCGCCCTCGATGCGCCGGACCTCCTTGTCGAGCTTCTCCACTTGCTTTTCTTTATCCAGAAGCAGCTTCGCGATGGCCTCCTGCTGATCCGGGGTGAGCTCCAAACGCTCGGACAGCAAGCTCGACATCAGCTTCACTCGATCTTCGACGGCCGGCGGCTGCCCGCGCCGCCCAGTCTCCTCTTTCCTGGGCGCCTCCTGAGCGGCCCACAGCAGCGCCCCGAGTCCGGTCGGCAGCGCCAGTACTCCCGCGATGATGATGGTTCTCTTGGTCATGGTCTCCTCTCCTCCGCGCAGTCCGGTATCGGCGATCCCGGCGTCTTGCGGCTTCCCTCCGGACAGGGTACGCGCAACGGCGGCCCGAGGCGCGTAAAGACGGATTCAAGAAAATTGCGCATCCAGGGCAACGGCTTTCCCGCAGGCCGCCGGGCCCCTGGAGGCCGGCTGGAAACGGGGCCGGTGCAAGTAATGTAGAATTGGACGGGACTGATGAGGCTCCAGACCAAGGCCACGCTGCTGGCCGCCGTCGTCGGAACGCTGGCCGTCGTCGCGACGGATGCGGTGTTCCTGCTCGCGCAGAGGCGGCATTTCACCCAAGTCGCGCAGCGGCTCGACCGCGCCGTGATGCAGAGCTGGGTGCGGAAGATCGGGCCGGCGGTGGCCGGGCGCGACCTGGATTCCTTGAGCCGGGAGGCCCAGTTCTTGACCCAGGGGTCGGGTGGAGCGGCGTACGTCTACATCCTGAGCCCCGATGGGAGCTTCGTCGTGCACTCCGACCCGGCATTCGCGTGGAAGGCCCTGGAGGAGTGGGAGCCGTCCCGGGAGCAGGCCGGGGTCCGGGACATGCGCGAGCCGGTGCAGCTCTACGGCGGCATGGTGGGAGAGGCGGTGATCGGGTTCCGTTCCGTCGCCGCGGAGCAGATGCATCGAGTCCAGGTCCGCAACATCCTGCCTCCCCTCCTCTATGTCAATTTCACGATCATCGTGCTGGTCCTGTTGGCTTCGCTCGGGGTGTCCCGGGGGATCATACGGCCCGTGCGCCAGTTGGCCGCGGCCGCGCGCGATATCCGGGAGGGCCGGCTCGATATCCGGCTCGCCGTGGGGACTTCCGACGAACTCGGTTCGCTCCAGGGAGAGTTCAATTCCATGGCGTCGCGGCTCAAGGAGCTCGACGACCTGAAGACCGACTTCCTCGCCAAGATCACGCATGACCTGCGCAACCCGCTCGGGGCCGTCATGGGCTACGCCGAGGTGATGCTCCTCGGCATCCGGGGCCCCGTGAGCTCGGAACAGCAGAAATGCCTCAAGCTGATGATCTCGAACGCCGACTATTTGAGCGAGCTCATCAACAACATCCTGGACGTGACGAAGCTCGAGGCCGGACGGATGGAGTACGCCCGGACGAACTGCGACCTGTCCGGGGTGGTGGAGCCGGTGGTGGAGCTGATGAAGGTGAAGGCCGATGAATACGGGGTCGCACTGGTCCACGATGTGCCGGCGGATTTCCCGCAGGCGGAGGCCGATCCCCAGGCCTTGCGGCGCGTGCTGATGAACCTGGTCTCCAACGCGCTGAAGTTCACCCCCCAAGGCGGGCAAGTCCGCGTCTCGGCCTCGGTCGAATCCGGCGGCGGTTTGCGCATGACGGTGCACGACAGCGGGATCGGGATCCCCCGCGAGAAGCTCCCGCTCCTATTCTCGAAGTTCGCGCAGGTGCATGATCGCCGGGACCTGCCCCGGCAGGTGCGGGGGACGGGGCTGGGCCTGGCCATCTGCAAGGAGATCGTGGAGGGGCATGGCGGGCGCATCTGGGCGGAGAGCGAGCCCGGCCGGGGCACGGCTTTCCAGTTCACGATCGCGACGGCCCCGAAAGAAGCCGCGACCCCGCTCCTCCCGCCGGACCAGCCCTTGGGCCGCGGCGGCGCGCGGCCATGAGCGTGCGCGTCCTCATCGCGGATGACAGCGCGGAGTACCGGGACATCCTCGCGGGGATGGCAGGCAGCCTGGGGTGGGAAGCCCAGGTCTGCGCCGACGGAGCCTCGGCCATCGAGACCGCGCGGCGGGTCCGGCCGCAACTGGCGATCCTGGACATCGGCTTGCCTGACATGGACGGTTTCGCGTTGTGCCGCGGATTGCGCGCGCTGCCGGGGGCCGAGCAGCTGCCGGTCATCCTGATCAGCGGCACCTACCGAAGGGACGAAGACCGCCTGCGGGGCTTGTCGGATGGGGCCATCGACTTCTTGGAGAAGCCTTTCCGGCTCGCGGAACTGATATCGAAGGCGAAAGCCTTGGCGAGGGACTATGGCGGCGAAGATACTGCTCGTTGAAGACGATCCCCAGGTCCGCGGCCCCGTGAAGGAGGTGCTGGCGGCCGGGGGGCTGCGCGTGCTGGAGGCCGAGACCGTGCAGCTCGGGCTGCATCTGTTCCGGACCCAGGCGCCGGACCTCGTGATCCTGGACGTGCATCTTCCGGACGGCACCGGCTTCTCCGTGTGCGAGGCGATCCGCAAGAGCCGATGCGCGCCCGCCACTCCGGTCATCATGCTCACGGCCGCGTCCAAGCTGGAGGAAAAGGAGCGGGGCTTCTCCGCCGGGGCCGATCACTATCTGGTGAAGCCCGTGCATCCGAAGGAACTATTGATGTGGGTGTCGGCCCTGCTCAAGCGGCTGGAGCTCGACCAGGAGCCGCGCCGGACCCTGGCGGCGGAGGATCTGCTCATCGAGCTGGACGCCCAGCTCGTCCGTTTCAAGGGCGTCGAGATATCCGGCCTGACCGGGAAGGAATTCGACTTGCTCTACTTCCTGGCGCGGAGCCGACCTAAGATCCTGAGCCGCAAGTACATCCTGTCGAACCTCTGGCACACCATCACCGTGGACCACGTCGTGGACACCCACATCAGCAACTTGCGCAAGAAAGTCCCCCCGGAGCTCTCGGACCGGATACAATCCATCCCGGGGAAGGGGTTCCGCTACCTCGGGTAGCGCGGCCCGCCGCCCGCGGTCCGGGGGCGGCGCATCAAAGCACGTTCTGGGCGTTCTTGAGGACCGGGGCGGCGGCGATCTCGTTATCCACCCGGTGGACGAACTCCGAGACCTGGTTGCGGGCTTCGTCGGGGAGCGCCTCGAAGACGAGGCCGACCCAGTAGCGGCCCTCCACCTTGCGGAGATGCCGCACGATGCAGCGGATCCCGCCGATGAGGCCGAGGACGGGGGAGTCCATGGCGACGTCCACCATGGAGCCGATGCCGACGGGGTGGGTGATGTCGGCCACGCAGCCGCCCTCGCTGATGTCGCGTATCGTGGCGGGATGCTTCTCGTCCCCGAGGCCGGCGAGGGTGAAGGAGGCGGGCAGGGCGGCCTTCTTGCGCAGGTGACGCCGGACGGAGCCCGCCATCTCGGAGAGGGTGTACACCTTCAGAGGATCCTTCTTCCCTTTGACGGGGAGTTCGGGCAGGTCCTGACAGCGGCAGCGGGAGCCGAGGGCGGTGCGGACGGCATGGCTCATGATGACCTGTCCCGGAGCGGCCGCGGAGCAGAGCCGGGCCGCGACGTTGACCGGGTCGCCGATGACGGTGTAGTCCATCTGGCGCTCCGAGCCCATGTTCCCCATGATGACGTCTCCGGCGTTCAGGCCGATCCCCAGGCGGATCTCGCGCTTACCCGTGCGCTGGCGCGCCGCGTTGAGCGAGAAGACGTAGCTCTGGATGTCCAGGGCGGCCCGGGCGGAGTTGTCTTCGGCGTGGTCGCCGGTGAAGATGGCCATGACCTCGTCGCCGACGAATTTGTCCACCGTCCCTTCGCGCTGATAGACGACCTCGGCCTGCAGGTTGAGGTACAGGTTGATGAGGCCCACGACTTCCTCGGGCTCCAGGGATTCGGTCATGGCCGTGAAGCCGCGGATGTCGGAGAAGAGGGCCGCCACGTGGCGGCGCTCCCCGCCCAGGGAGAGATGGTCGGTGTCCCGGAACCGCTTGATGAGCTGGAGGGTGGATTGCGAGAGGTACTTCTCCATGTGGAGCTTCTCCCTCAGCTTGAGCACCATGTCGTTGAAGCTCTGGGTGAGGCGGCCGATGTCGTCGTTGGAGTTCACCTGCACGGTGTGGTTCAGGTCTCCGTCGGACACCACCTTCATGGCCGTGGCCAGGATGACGATCTGCCGGCTCAGGACGTTGCCCAGCGCCAGGGAGATGGCGAGTCCGAGCAGGCAGAATACCGCGGTGATGACGAAATAGCTCAGCCTCTGCCGCCGGATAGCCGCGATGAGGTCCTTCTGGGACAGGCCGATCCGGGCCGTTCCCACGCGCAGGTCGCGCCCCTCGAGGCGGGAGACGATGGGCAGGGCGGCGTCGAGTATCGGTTCGTCGAGCAGTTCGGTCCGCTGGAAGAGCAGGTCCTGGGCCGCGAGGGCGGCCTGGTCCAGCGGCCCCGCGGGGGACTCGCCCTGCTCGGTCGCGTCGCTGTGGGCGAAGACCTTGCCGCGGCTGTCGAGCACGATGGCGTAGGAGACCTCCGCGGTCTTCTGGACCTCGCGGATCGTCGCGAAGACGCCGAGCTCGTCCTTCATCAGGAGTCCGGTCTTGCCGGCGCCGGCGACCTGGCGCACGAGCACCTCGGCCCGCTTCTGCATCTGCTCCTGCAGCACCCGCTTCTGCTGACCGAAAGAGACGATGCCCAAGGACATGATGGCCAGACACAAGACGGCGAGGAGCGCCGCCGCGATCTTGTAGCGGAAGCTCATGGAGGACACGAACACGTAGACGCGGAAGGCGGTGGATTCCATCCGCTGTCCCATGTCGGCCATCTTGGGCGGAAGCAGTCCGCGGAAGCGGTCCAGGGCGATCATTGCTTGCCGATCTCCTTGAGGCTGTCGAGCATGCGCTCGACCTTCTTGAGGTTCGCCTGGGCCTGCTTGCCGAGCGCGGTGTCGGGTCCCAGACGCACCGCGTCCTGCCAGGCTTTCTTGGCTCCGTCGTAGCGCTCTTCCTGGAACAGGCGCAGCCCCAGTTGATACGCCTTCTCCTGGGCCTGGGGATCCGCTTTCGGAGCCGGGGCGGCGTTCTTGCCCTTAGCTCCGGAGCGCGCCGCGGGCTTGCCGGAAGGCTTCTTGGTCTTGAGCCCGGAACAGCCTCCCGCGAGGGGAAGGCAAAGGGCCAGGGCCAGACAGAGCGCTCTCATATGGCAATCCTGATTATATATCACCGCGGAGCCGGAAAACAGGTTGATATTGGAGCGGGGAGGGGTTATATTAGTGCCATGAGAGCCCCCGCGCTGTTGTGTCTCGCCGTGCTCCTGGCGTCCGGTTGCGCGGCGGTCCCTTATAAGTACGGCAGCGGCATCGAATCCGCCAAGACCACGCCCCTGGCGCCGGGAGAGCCGCAGATCGAGCGCGGCCGGCCCCGGAAGTTCATCGACGGCTTCGGGCACTATGTCGCCGCTCTCCCGTCCAAACTGATGCTCTGGAACTGGAAGATCGAGAACCACAACATCTCCCCCGAAACCGAGGAGAAGCTGAAGCGGTATCTCGAGGAGAACGACCTCAAGAACGTGAAGGTCCGCCTGAACCAGTACTCGCCGGGTTCGGAGTGGCGGCGGCTGTTCCGCAACAAGGCGGTGGGCGCGGGTTGGCGCTACACCTTGGGCGTCATAAGCGTCGCCATGTACACCAGCTTCCCGGGCCGGTTCTTCGGCAGTCTCCTGCCCTGGAGCGCGGGCGACCATTACAACCCCTATACCAACACCATCCATCTGTATTCCGACCACCAGGCCACCGCTCTGCATGAGGGGGGGCATGCCAAGGATTTCGCCCCGCGCCGCTTCAAGGGGACCTATTCCTTCTTGGGCGCGATCCCCCTGGTGCCCCTCTACCACGAGGGGCGAGCTACCAACGACGTCCTGGGGTACTACCGGGACAAGGCGCTGATCGCGGATGAGAAGAACGGCATCAAGGTGCTCTATCCGGCCTACTGCACCTACGTCGCGGGCGAGGGACTGAAATGGCCGTCCATGTTCCTGGTCCTGCCTTCCTGGCTGGGCTATGCGGTGTCGGGGGGGCTGGTGATCCCCGCGCACATCGTCGCCCGGATCCGGGCCAAGCGCATGCAGGAGCCGCCCCCGGCCGCGGCTCCGGCCCCGGTGCCGGTCTCCGCTGCGGTCCCCGCCCCGGTCCCGGCGCCGGCGGCCGAGGTCCCGCCGGTCCCATGAGCCCGTTCCCGTTCCGCATCGCCGCGGGCTCGCTGGCCGCGGCGCTGCTCGGCGGCTGCGGGGAAACCCTGTCGGCGCCGGCCCCGATGCGGGCCCTGCGCGACGATCTCCCCGGCGGCAAGGCCAAGTGCCTGGTGGTGCTCATGCCCGGCCGCCGCAGCCGGGCGGAATCGTTCCTGGAGCACGGCTTCGTCCGGAAGTTCCGCGAGCGCGGACTCGCGGTCGACGTCGTCGCCGCCGACGCCACCATGGGCTACTACGTACGCCAGACCCTGCTGGACCGCCTGGAAGCGGACGTCTTGGCCCCGGCGCGGGCCAGTGGGTACGAGCAGCTCTGGCTATTGGGCGTCTCCATGGGCGGGTTCGGCTCGCTCCTGTACGCCAAGGAGCGGCCGGGACAAGCGACGGGCGTCCTGCTCCTGGCGCCGTTCCTCGGCGATGATCCTCCCTCCGAAGAGCTGCGCGCGGCGGGGGGGCTCCTGAAATGGCAGGCCCCGGCGGCGGCGCCCCTCAGCCGGACGAACTACGAACTCCAGATATGGCGGTGGCTCCAGGCCGTGACCGCGGGCCGGGAGCCCGGCCCGAAGCTGCTCCTGGGCTTCGGGACGGAGGACCCCTTCGCCGCGCGCAACGGGCTGCTGGGCGAAGCGCTGCCGTCCGGAAACGTCATCAAGGTGCCCGGCGCCCACGATTGGCCGACCTGGGACGGGATATTGGACCGCTTCCTGGCCGACTCCGAGTTCTCTCGCGCCTGCGGGCGGTGATCAGCCGACCCGGCCAAGAACCCGGGACCTAGTGTAGTGAGTTCAACGCTTTTTTGCATTTAAAAATCCGTCATACC
>MGTY01000118.1:0-13039 GCA_001799695.1 Elusimicrobia bacterium GWA2_69_24 | reverse complement strand
GCCCGGGCACAGTCGCCCAGAAGGTTCGGGCTAGCCGTCATACCGGCGCCAGCCGGTATCCAGACGACAAACCACTGGACCCCGGCTTTCGCCGGGGTGAGTGCGAATGTGATTGGACTTATGACTCACTACACTGGCCTCAGGGGCTCCTGGGCCGCTGGGAGGTTGTCGAGTGGGGGGGGGAATGCTATAATCGAGCAGAACCTGACGTAAGGAGGCCCGTAATGTTCCTCGACCGCGAAGAGATCACTTGCGAAGAGATCCACGGGATGTACGTCCTGCCGCCGGATGGCGGCGGACCCCAGTAATCCGGCGCCCGGCTTTCCTTTTCGGCCGGTGATCGAAGCTTCGGGCCGACCCCCACGGGGGTCGGCTCGGCTTTTTGCTATCCTCGAGGCGTCTCCTCATGGCTGAGTTCCCCTTCAAACCGCGCGTCGTCGGCTGGGAGCTGACCCTGCGCTGCAATATGCGCTGCATCCATTGCGGCTCCCGCGCGGGCGCGCCCCGTCCCGACGAGCTCAGCGAAGCGGAGGGGCTCGACCTCATCGCCCAGCTCGTGGACCTGGGGACCCAGGTCGTGACCCTCTCCGGGGGGGAGCCCCTGATGCACCCCTCCTGGCCGGTGTACGCCAAGCGCTTCGTGGATTCCAAGGTGAACACCTTCCTCATCACCAACGGCCTGCTCCTGGAAGAGAACATCGGGCGCATCAAGGACCTCGGCCTGCGCCGGATCGGGGTGAGCCTGGACGGCCTGGAGGCGGTGCATGACCGCATACGGAGCATGCCCGATTCCTTCGCCAAGGCCATCCGGGCCGTGCGGGCGGCTAAGAAGGCCGGTCTCGACATCGGCGCCGTCACCCACGTGTCCCGAGCCAACTTCGGCGAACTCGAGGGCATGTACAAGCTCTTCTCGGAGATCCCCTTAGACTACTGGCAGGTGCAGATCACGTTCCGGCAGGGGCGAATGACGGAGCACGAAGACATGTCTTTGGACCCGAAGCAGCTCCCCGAGGTCGCGGCCTTCGTGCGGCGCAAGCAGGCGCTCAAGGGCCTGCCCGTGGTCCCGGGAGACAACCTCGGCTACTACTGCGTGCCCGACATCCGGGAGAAGCCCTGGAAGGGCTGCTTCGCGGGGCGCCATCTCGTGGGCATCGACGCCGACGGTTCGGTGAAGGGCTGTCTTTCCCTGCCGCGGGAGTTCATCGAGGGCAACATCCGCAAGGAGCCGCTGCGCCGCATCTGGGAGGACCCCCAGCGCTTCAAGTACAACCGCTACTTCTCGGCCGACATGCTGGAGGGCTCCTGCAAGGGTTGTCCGCACGGAGACCCCTGCCGGGCGGGCTGCACGGTGACCGCGTATTCCGCGACCGGGAACCGCTTCGACAACCCCTACTGTTGTTTCCGCTGGCTGCGCGAGGATGCCGCGTGAGCTCCCTGGAGGAGCTCAAACGCTTCGTCCGGAAGTCTCCGGCATCGAGCTCGGCTCTGCCCGGGGGCGCCTCGGCATCCCTCCTCCCGGTCCCCACGGCGCCCACGGCCGCCATCCTTCTGGGTTTCCGCGACGGCGTGGCCTATGAGCCGCAGGAGCTCTGGGGGATATCCCACTTCGTGGAGCACATCCTCTTCCGCGGCTCGGAGTCCTTGCCGTCCCTCTACGAGATCTCCCGTGCGGTCGAGGGGCTGGGGGGGCGGATCTCCGCCTATTCCACTCGGGACATGACCGGGTTCTGGGTCAAGACGCCGCCGGGCCAGGACATCGCCGCGTTGGAAGTGCTGACCGGGCTCCTCACCCGTCCCGCGCTGGCCGAGGCCTCCATCGCGGCCGAGAGCGCCATCATCGAGCAGGAGCGTCAGCGCGAACTCGGCAACCCGGCCTTGTGGTCTTCCTTGCTGCTGGAGGAACTCCTGCTCTCGCCGGCTCCAAGCTCCCGGCATCCGGTAGGGAGCCCCGCGTTCCTCGGCGGGGTGAAGGCTTCCGTGCTCCGGGACTACATCGGCGGGGTGTACCACCGGGGCAATCTCGCGGCCGCGGCCGCGGGCAACCTCTCCCCGGGGATATCCGAGGCACTGGTAGAGGCCGCGTCCCGTTTCCCCGCAGGGCCCAAGCGGGAAAAGGCGGGCTTCGCGCTGCCGGACCGCTGGAAGGACGCCCGGGCCGCGCTCGTCGCTTCCCATCACAAGTCCCAGGTGTTCCTGTCCTTGGGCTGGAAGTTCCCGGTCGGGGGGCGGGAGGACTACTTCGCCTTCCAGGTCCTCAACACCCTGCTGGGGGCCGGCTACACCAGCCTGCTAAACGCTTCCCTGCGGGAGCGTGAGAACATCACCTACCTCTGCACGACCCGCCTCAACCTCTACGGGGACGCCGGCGTCTTCAAGATCGGGTTGGCCCTGGCGGACCGGAACCTGGAGCGCGCGCTGGCCGTGATCGACGCCCTTCTGGCCGATGTGGGGGCCGGGCGGATCCCGCCGGAACCCTTCGCCGACGCCGTCACGCGGCATTCCTCCAACCTCGTGTTCCGCATGGAGGATTCCCTGGAGACCGCCAAGCTCCTCGGCCACAGCCTCGTGCGCGAAGGGCGGCCCTTCTCGTTCGAGGAGTATTTCGAGGGCTTGGAAGGGGTGGATGTCGCCCATGCCTGCGCTCTCGCCGCGAAGCACTGGACCCCGGAGACCCGCAAGACCGTGATCCTGACCGGCTCGGAGGCCGCCGCCCGGCTTTTCCCCGGCGCCGTCCGCGTCCAGGGAGAGTGAAGCATGGCCATAACGAAGCTCGATCACGTCAGCCTGCTGGCTCCCCAGCCGGGTCCCGTCCTGGATTTCTACCGGGACCTCCTGGGCTTCGAACTGTCCCGCAAGCGCGAGTTCCCGGATGCGGGCATGAACATCTATGACCTCAAGCGCGGCGGGGATTTCGTGGAGTTGATCGAGCCGACCGCCCCCGGAGCCGCGGCGGGCGGGATCAAGCACCTGGCCTTCCTCTCCGACGACATCGACGCGGACTTCGCCGCGTTCCGCGGCCAGGGCGCGGCTTTGGTCCACGCCGAGGTGCAGCGGCACGGGGACTGCGCCTTCTTCTTCGTCAAAGGCCCGGCGGGGGAGTTCGTCGAGATCATCCAATACGGCGGGGGCAAGAAGCCATGATCCTCAAGGACAAGGTCGCCGTCATCACCGGAGGCTCCCAGGGCATCGGCTTGGCCATCGCCGAGGCCTTCGCGCGGGAGGGGGCGAAGCTCGTCCTCGTGGCGCGCGGCGCGGACCGGCTCGAGCGGGCCTGCGCCGCCCTGCGCGCGGGGGGGGCGGACGCGGTCGGCGTGGCCGGGGACGTGGGCGATGAGGGCGCGGCCCTGGCGGCGTTCGCGAAGGTCCGGGAGCTCCACGGGCGGCTCGACATCCTGGTCAACAACGCCGGCTCCGCCTTCGTGGCCCGTCTGGGGGAGACGACCCTAGAGCAGTGGAACTCGGTGCTCTCCGTGCACGCCACGGGGCCGTTCCTCATGTGCCGCGAGGCCGTGAAGCTCATGGTCGGGGGGAAGACCCGCGGCCGGATCGTGAACGTCGCCTCGGTGCTCGGGAACACCGGCTCGGCCATGGCCACGGCTTACTCGGCGGCCAAGGCCGCCCTGCTCGGCTTCTCGCGCGCCTTGGCCAAGGAGACTTCAGCGCAGGGCATCACCGTGAACTGCATCTGCCCCGGGGCCGTGGACACCGTGCTGTTCCACGAGGGGACCATCGGCGCGGTCGCGGCGAAATTCAAGGCGGATCCGGCGGCCCTCGTGAAGGGGACGCTGGCCGCCGTCCCCCTGGGACGGCTGATCCAGCCTTCGGAAGTCGCGGAACTGGCGCTCTATCTGTGCTCGGACAAGGCGGAAGGGATCACGGGGCAGGCCTACAACCTCTGCGGTGGCCTGGACATCCACTCCTGAGCGCGGGGGCTATTGGCGCGAAGGGCCCATGACCAGGGCCGAGGGATCGCGCACGTTGAGCGGCGTGATGACGTCTCCCCCGTAGCGGTCCTCGACCGCGCTGCCGGGGGCCTGGGCCCCCAGGGCGGCGCCGTCGGGGCCGCCCTGACCCTGGACCACCACCATGCGGGTCGACCCGCCGCAGCGCTCGGCCAGGAGCGGGCTGGCGCCATGGCGCGTGAGGAACATATAGATCGCGAGGGGTTCCAGCAGGAATATCGTCACCAGGCCGCCGATGAGGGCGAAGTCGAGCACGGTCATGCGCTTGACCATCGACCGCACGTTCTCGTCCCCGCCCTCCGGGTCCTTGCGGGTGACCGAGAAGGAGAACGTCCAGGTCCGTTCGGGGGGCGGGGTATCCGGTTTCATATCCCTTAAGGATGGATGCAGAGGAGGGCTTTTTCAAGGGTCCTTTGGGACGGTGTCAGACGTGAACTTACGGAACTTGTTTCCATCGACCGGGTTCCGACTTCATGGATATGTTCCATAAGTTCACGTCTGACACCGGGACGACAGACCCAGGGGCTTCCGGGTCCATCGCCTCTGACGGAAGACACGGAAAGGAGGCATCATATCCCCATGAGACTCCTGCTCGCCCTGTTCCTCGTGCCCGGGACCGCTTTCGGGGCCGGCGTCGTCCAGGTCGCGCCCGTCAGGGGCGGGGGCATGCCGGTGGTCGCCCCCGTGTTCGCCCAGTTCGGCGCGGTCGGGTCTCTCGGTCCCGCGCTCGGTGCGGCAGCACCTTCCCTCCTGTCAAACCCCTCGCTCTCGCTTACCCCGGCCGTCGCCCCGAACCTCGCCCCCGAGGCGCGGCTGGGGATCATCACCTCGGAAGAGCCGAAGACGATCATCACTCCGGAGCCCAAGAAGATCATCGTCCCCGAGCCGAAGAAGATCATCGCCCCGGAACAGAAGAAGATCATCACCGAGCCGGAGAACAAGATCATCACCCCCGACCGGGAACTGACCGAGGAGGAGAAGGCGGTCGAGAAGCTGCCCTCGCGGGAGGAACTGGAACGGCTCGCCAAGTCCCTGACCTCCGAGGACGACGACTCCGCTCCGAACGCCGCCGCCGGCGCCGGGACCAAGGGCCGCTCCGCGGGTGCGGCCTTCGACGGGTCCGCTCCCATGTCGGTGGAGGACGCGGAGGCCGTGCGGGCCTATTTCTACCGGGACCGCCCCCACGCCCCGGACCTCGACCAGGTGCGCTCGGCGGCCCTGCACATGTTCCGGGGCCTCCTGCCCTCCTTTTACCGCCGGGTGCCCATGACCGCGCGCTACGACCTGGCCCCGAACGGCTCCACGGGGCATCTCTGGTCCCCCGAGATCGGGCATATCATCGAGATCGCCCCCATCCGGGCGAATACGCGGGGCGAGGTCTCCAGCGCATTCGGCATCCCGGGCCTGGTCTGGGTGCAGCAGAAGGTCGAGCAGGTCCTGGAATTCGCGCACGAGTACGCGCACGTGATCTTCGACGCCGAGGTGAAGAAGGCCGAGAACCACCCTCCCATCTCAGCCTACTCGGCCATGACCGAGGGCTTCGCCGTGACTTTGGAACAGGCCCTCATCGACCGCGCGGTGAACGAGCCGGCGCTGCTCGGCCTCTCCCCGCGCGACGTCTCCGACTTCCTGGCCGTGTCCCGCGGCCGGCGCGACTTCCTCGCGGCGGTGGACTCGCATTACAGCGAGGGGATCGTGTCCTGGCGGAAGGCCTTCGCGCGGGACGGCCTCGCCGGGGTCGCGAAGCTCCTGGCCTCGCTCTCCTCCCACCGGATGGTCAAGGTCCTCCGTTCCGACCCCGCCTACCAGTTGGCCGTCGAAGAGCCGGAACTGGTCTCGGCTTACCTCGGCAATGACGCGCAGGCGCCGTTCCGGGCAGGTCTCGAAGCGGTGAAGAAGGCCGCCGCGGGTGAAGAGCTCGACGCGGCGGAGTCCCAGGCCGCGGCGGCGGCGGTCGCGAAGGCCGGCCCCGGCGGCCGGCGCCGCGTCTTTGAGCGGTCGCTCCTGGAGGATAAGCGGGTCAGCGATGCCCGGACGCCCGGCTCGGGCGGCGCCGCCGCCGCCGACATCTCCGTCGCTTTTTCTCTGGCCAAGCTGAGCGCGGTCGCCGCGCAGGAGCTCGCGGTGTTTTTGACCGAGACGCTCCGCTCCGGCGGCGGCGACAACCTGTTCGGCCGGCGCGGACCCAACGAGAAGCTCAACGCCATCGTCTCCCAGGCCGAGACCCTTCCGTTCACGGAGGCCGACAGGGCCTCGTGGACCGAGGCGCTGACGAAGTGGCTGTTCTCGGGCTTTCCCAGGGTCTGACGCTCCCCATCTCCCCTGTGAGTTGGCTATGATAGTCGCATGAACAAGCTCTGGAGCTCTTTCCTGTTGTCCGCGATCGTGCCCTGCGCGCTGGCGGCCGGCGCCGCCGCTGAAGGACCCTGGCTGACGGACTGGGGCTTCGCGCGGCAGGCGGCCGAGACGGGCGGCAAACCCGTCCTCATCGAGTTCCACGCGGTCTGGTGCTACTCCTGCTATTACATGGAGAACAACGTCCTCTCCAAGCCCGCCTTCCTCGCAGAGGGTCCCAAGAGCGCGGTGCTGCTCAGGCTCGACGTGGACACCCCCGAGGGCCGCGAGTGGAAGGAGAAACTCGCCGCCCGGGTCCTGCCCTCCTTCGTGGTCGTGGACGCCGCCGGCAAGGAACTGGGGCGCATCATCGGCGAGCAGACGGAGAAGGAATTTCTGGAGCAGCTGCGCGCCATCACCGGGGCCGCGAAGCCCGACCCCCTGCGCGCTTTGCGCGGCCTCATCGACCGCAAGGAGCTCGCGGCCGCGGCCGCCGAGCGCGAGCGCCTGCGCGCTGAGAAGGGAAAGCTCCCCCAGGACGCCGAGTTCCGCCGGCTCTCCCTGCGCCTGGACCTGGCCGAGGCCCTGGAGAAGAAGGATGCCGGCCGGGCGGGGACGGCCCTGAAGGCGCTCTTGCCCATCGAGGAGGACTGCGCCCTGGTGCCCCAGGCCATGGACGCGCTCGAACTGGTCCCGGCGCTCAAGTCCGCGGTGGCCGTCCGTTTCCAGAGCCTGGCCGAGAAGCGCGTATTCGGCAAGGCGAACCAGCGCTGCGCAGACCTGCGCAGCACGGTGCTGGTCCTGGCGGACGCCTCTTCCGACGCGAAGAAGGCGGCGCTCCTGCGCCGGACCGTGTCCCTCCTGCAGAAGATGGCGGCGAAGAAGGGCGTGGGCGACGACCGGAACCTCGACGACAACCTGCGCTTCTTCCTGGAGACCGCCGGCGGGAAGGACGCCGAGCTGGGCGAGCTCTACCCCAAGCTGGCGGCGGCCTATCCCGCGGACTACGTGTACTCCTATCGCTGGGCGAAGTGGCTCTACGGACGAAAGGAGCACGCCCGGGCTCTGGAGCTCGCCCAGAAGGCCTGGGAGCTGAGCTACGGCGCCAACCGGCTCACCGTGACGGGGCTCAAGGCCCGCATCCTGACCGCCATGGGACAGCGCGACGAGGCCGAGCAGGCCGTGCGCGCGGAGCTCAAGGCCAGCCGGGGACGCTTTCCCAAGGACGCGGTCGGGCTGGAGAAGGTCCTCGCCGAACTGCGCTGAAGGTCAGTGGCCGCGCACGCCGTCGGCGTAGGCCTTCAGGTCGGCGGCGGGCTCCAGCTCGCTGCCGCAGTCGGAACAGGCGTCCCTTCTGACCGAGAAGAGCGACTTGCAGACCGGGCACACGGACTGCACCGACTCGTCCACGTACTCGACCAGCCGCGCCAGGGTCAGGATGGCCCCGCAGCCGCATTTATCGTCCGAGCATTCCGCCGAGCAGCGGGGGCAGACCAGCAGCCCCGGCCGCTTCTTGAAGACGATCCCGCAGTCCCCACAGCGGGCCGCGTCCTGGGGGTTCTCCAGGGCGCAGACGGGGCAGGGGAGCTTCGGGCCGTCGGCGGGGGACGGGGCGACTTCCCGGTCGGAGGGGGCCGGTTCCTCCGCGTGGGCGGAGCCCTCGGCGGGGAGCGCGGCGCCGTCGGCCAGGCGCAGTCCGCATTCCCGGCAGGCCGCCGCGGTGCTGGGGACCTCGGCCAATTTGCCGCCGCAGGCGGGGCAGGGGTCCGGCAGGAATTTCCCCGGCGCGGCGCCCGCAAGGGCCGCTCCGCACTGGTCGCAGTAGCGGGCTTCGTCGTCGTTGTCGCTCGAGCACCGTTGGCATCGGATCATAGATCAGACTCTAGCATACCGGATTGCACCGCGGCCGAGGATGTGGTACTTTCTTTGGCATGTCGATGTTCTTCAAGGCCCTGGGCTGGGTCGTCGAGTTCGCGGTTCTCGTCATCATCGTGAGCGCGGCGTTCGCCGCCTTCTATATCTGGGGGAACCTTTCCCGCGACGTCTGCGCGGAGGAGGCCGGCATCCTCTCCTGCACCGAGGCGGCCTGGCCGCTGGGCGGGGCCTGGCTCTTCCGCGAGACGGTCCGGGTGAAGCTCAGCGACCTCAGCGCCATCCAGATCGACCGGCGCTCGGCTCAGAAGCGGCTCTTCACCTCCTCGATCCGTTCCATCACCCTCAAGCGCGGTTTCCTGCGCGACAAGCTGACCATCGACTGCGGCTTCTGGTGCACGGAGAAGTTCTACTTCCGCAAAGACCAGGGCAACGCCGTCCGCCTCCTCCTCGCTCTCCCCTAAAGTCGCCGAGGTCGCTGTGCCCGGGCACAGTTGCAGATTTCCGCTGCCCGCGTCCGCCGCAGCCGATGTATTGCGCTTGCAGGAGGGTCGTTCAGTCGGGGTCGAACAGCCAGCGGGTCATCAACCGTTTTATCTGGGTCTGGTAGGGGATCCCGATCGATTGGGCCTTGGTTTTGAAGGCTGCCAGAAGCGGCTCCGGGACCTTCAGGCTGATGAGCCGGCTCCGGGCGGGGGGGGATTCCCGTCCATGCAGCAAGCGGAAATCCTCCAGGAATCGGACGATCTGTTCGGGGCTCAGGGTCCGGCAATGTTCCAGGTATTCTTTGGAGAAATATTGCGTGGGCTTCATGGATTCAGTCCCTCCAAGGCCCGGATGTCCTCGAGGTCCTGCGGCCTTCCGCTGGCCCGCTTCATGGCGATGAGGTCCGGGAGGGATAGGACCGGGAGGGTCCGGTCGCCGACGCGGATGCGGCTCACCCGGAGCTTCGCCAAGTCATGGGTGATGATGATGTCGATGACCTGAGAGGGGTCGCTCGGGTTGGCGAAGCTCCAGGCGATCAGGTTCCTGTTCCGGATGTACTCTTCGCGGAAATCGAAGACCTCCGCCGCGGAGACCGGGAGTTTCGGGACCAGGCCCAGCCCGCGCAGGGCGGCCTCCGCCCCCAGGAAGTGGCGCCGCTCCAGGCGCAGGACCAGGTCCAGATCCACGGTCCCGCGCACCGCCCCGTGGAGGGCGACCGCATGGCCTCCCGCGATCGCAAAGGGGACCCGGGAGGCTTTCAGCGCGGCGGCCACGTCGAATAGGAACATGGGTATATACCAGTATATACCCAGATGGTGATAAGGTCAAGGCGCCGACTGGGTCCCTATCCTCGGACAGGGCTTGGCCCGGCGGGCGGATAGGAAATAGAGCACCTCGCGTCTCCGTCAGAGAAATCGCCCGTTGGGGGACCGGTGAAAAGCTCGAACTTCTTACCCGCGAGGTGAAGACATTATCCCGGGAATAGTCCGCCGCAGCTGCATCTGCGGAGCCTTCTGGGCCAGTGCCGCCGGCTGGGGATATTCGCGCAAGCGGGCGTCGAAGGCTTCGCTCACTCGTTCAACATGTGCCCGGGCACAGTTGCATAGTCGAGGATTGGGGCTGGGTCAGACGGGGACTTTGAACTTTTCCCCGGCTTTGAGGGACAGGCAGAGGGCGGAGAGGAGCTCGGCGGTCTTCTCCATGTCTCGGAGGTCGATCATCTCGACCGTGCTGTGCATGTAGCGGTTGGGGATGCTCAGGACCGCGGAGGGGACCCCGCCCAGCTTGTTCCAGATGGACAGGGCGTCCGTCCCGCTCGTGGGGCTGAATATCTCGATCTGGAGGGGGATCTTCTTCGCTTTCGCGATGTTCCGGATGCGTTGGACCAGCACGGGGTGGTTCTCGCGGCCCAGGGTGATGCTCGGGCCGCCGCCCAGGGACACCTCGCCGTGGCGCTTCACGTCGATGCCGGGGGTGTCGGTCGCGTGGGTCACGTCCACGGCCACCGCGGCGTCGGGCTTCACGTTCACCACGCTCATGGCGGCGCCGTGGCCGCCGATCTCCTCCTGGTTGGAGGAGGCCGCGAAGATGGCGCACTTGGGACGGGCGGCCTTGGCCAGCCGCAGGGCTTCGATCACGGCCCAGATGCCCACCCGGTTGTCGAAGGCGCGGGCCACGCCCACGTTCTTGTCCAGCATCTCGAACTCTTCCACGAAGGTCATGGGGTCGCCCACGGACACGCGCTTCTTGGCGTCCTTGCCGTTCTTGGCGCCGATGTCGATCCAGCACTCGGACATCTTGGGCGGCTTGGGCGCGGCGTCCTTGTCAAGCAGGTGGATGGCCGTGGCGCCGATGACGCCCCGCACCACGCCGTTCTCGGCGTGGATGCTTACCCGCTTGCCTCGGATGAGGGCCGGGTCCACGCCGCCGATCTGCTGGAAGTAGAGGAAGCCCTTGTCGTCGATGTGCTTGACCATGAGGCCGATCTCGTCGGCGTGGCCGTCGAGCATGATGCGCGGGCTGCCGCCGGGGTTGAGCACGGCCAAGGCGTTGCCGTAGCTGTCGGTGCGGATCTCGTCGGCGAAGCCCCGGGCGTAGTCGCACCAGACCTTCTGGATGCGGGCCTCGTGGCCGCTGGGGGAGGGGGTGGTCAGCAGGGTCTTGAGGAACGCGAAGGATTCCGGGCGCATGATGTCTCCTGGACGGCTAGATGAGTTCGCGGAGGAGCTCGGGGCGGGGCTGGGGGATGACGATCTTCTGCACCAGGAGGCCCTTCTCGCCGGCGCTGGCCGCTCCCGCGGCCGCGGCCGTCTCGACGGCCGCCACGCTGCCCGTGAACCAGGCCAGGCCCTTGCCGCCCATGGCCATGGCCAGGCGGATCTCGATCAAGCGGACGTGCGCGGACTTCACCGCTGCGTCGGCGGCCTCGATGATGGAGGCCACGGAGAAGGTCTCGAGGACGCCCAGGGACTCGAGCTCGGCCACCTGGGACGTGCCTTCGATGGCCGGGAACACATCGGGGTGGATGTTGGGGATGGTGAAGTGGTCCACGAGGGATTCCTCGGCGCGCGCGGCCCCGGCTTTGACCGCCGCGGCCACGTCCCCCACCTCGCCCGAGATCAGGACCACGTATTTGCCGGGGCAGACCGTGCGGGCCAGGAGTATGCGCACCTTGGCCGCCTTGAGCATGGCGTCCGAAACGTCGAAGCCCCGGGCCATGGAGCTGGTTTCGACGCCGCCGATGGAGTTGTCCATACGCTATGCCTCGATGGTGATCGCGGAATCTACGGAACGCACCGTCCCGGCTATGCTGGCGTGGACCCGGGCCCCCAGCTGGTCGGCCGGGATATCGGCCAGGAGCTGACCCTCGGCCACCTTCTGGCCCAAGGAAACGACGGGCGCGGCCGGGACACCGAGCCCCTGCTTGAGCGGGATGCGCACGCGGCGGGGGGCCCAGTCCGTCGCGATGAGCGGGGCGTCCGCGCGGTACTGCTCCAGCCCCAGGCGCCGGATGAGCTGGGGGATGGGGACCTTCCGGAACTCGCGCACGGGATGCACGGGGCGCGGCGCGCCCTTGGCCAGGGTGGACTCCTTCCAGCCCCGGCCGGCGGCGCGGAGGTCGGCCTTGGCCGACACGCAGACGTTCTTGGGGTCGAGGTTCTCCGGGCAGGCGTAGAGGCTGCACAGGGAGCACTCGCAGCAGAGCAGGGACCATTCGCTCCACAGCTCCTTGCCGGAGCCCCGGAAGGAGAGGCTGCGCATGACCTTGTGGGGCTCGATAGCGTAGCCCAGGAGGTAGCGCGGGCAGAATTCGGTGCAGAAACAGCATTGGTCGCAGGCGGAGCGGCCGATGCGGGAGTAGACGGGCCGCGGCGCGGACTTGCGCCGGATCAGGACATGGTCCTTGGGCAGGACGATGAAGCCGCCCGAAGTCTTGGTCAGGGGCTCGCTGAGGTCGGTGACCACGCGGCCCATCATGGCGCCGCCGTCCAGGACCGCGAACTCGGGGACGGAAGCGCCGCCCGCCAGCGCGATGGCGTCGGCGATCGCGGCTCCGACCGGCAGGCGCAGGGTGCAGGGCTTCTTTACCGCGCCCGCTACGGTCAGGAAAGTATCGGTGACGGGGCGCTCCGCGGAGGCCGCCACGTTGCGCAGGGTCTCGACGTTGGAGACCACGGCGCCGATCTGGATGGGGATGCCGCCCGGGGGGATGGCCTTCCCGGTCACCTCGTATACCAGGCAGAACTCGTCCCCCGCGGGGTAGAAATCGCCCAGGGCCTGCAGGCGCACGTCCGAGCGCCCCTTGAGCCGCGCCGATAGGGAGGCGACGACCTCCTTATGCTTCGCCTTGACCGCGACGACGCCCTGCCGGGCACCGGTCGCGGCCATCATGAGCTCGACGCCGCGCACGACCTGGTCCGGCTGGGTCTTCAAGATCTCGCGGTCCTTCTGGAGCAGGGGCTCGCACTCGGCCCCGTTGGCGATGACGACCTCGGCCTTGGCCGCGGCCTTGACGTGGGTGGGAAAGCCCGCGCCCCCGGCGCCGACCACGCCCGCTTCCCGGATGCCTTTGACGATATCGGCGGGGGCTGCGTTCATCCTTTGGGATTCTACATCATTTCCGTTTTCCTCTGGCGGATCCCGCACCCCTGGTGTAGTGCGTCCAACGCTTCTTTACATTTGAAAAACCGTCATACCGGTGAAAGCCGGTATCCAGACAACAAACCACTGGACCCCGGCTTTCGCCGGGGTGAGTGCGCCTGTGAGTGTGCGAAGTCAGGGCGGTGGAAGTCCGCTCCGAGAGGGAGCGTTCCCCTCTCGTATCCGAGCGTAACCGCGGCGCAGTAATGCGCGGTGGAGAGCAACAGGAGGGGAAACGCCAGTCC
>MGTY01000117.1 GCA_001799695.1 Elusimicrobia bacterium GWA2_69_24 | reverse complement strand
AAGGACGCAGCGTTTCTTGAACAGATCATGCACCCTCAAGGCCGTGGCCTTCGACCGGCCCAGCCCCTCGATGGCGGCGGCATGCTCCCGGAAGATGCCGGTCAGCTTGGCGGCCGTATCGCTCGCCTGGTTGGCCACCTCGGCGATCCCGTCCAGATAGAACGCCAGCCACCCCTCCCAGTCCCCGTCCGTGCGCACACGCTGGAGGGCCTCGTAATACTCCGCCCGCCGCACCTTGAAGTACAGGCTCAGATACAGGAGCGGAGAAGAGAGCGCCCCCTCCGCGATCATGATGAACGGGATGAGCAGCCGCCCCAGACGGCCGTTGCCGTCCAGGAACGGATGGATGCTCTCGAACTGCGCATGCGCCAAGCCGGCCTTGATCAAGGTCGGGGTCTGCGCCGGCTCGCCATGGATGAACTTCTCGAGCGCCCCCAGGGCGGGGAGCACTTCCTGCGGCGGCGGCGGCACGAACCGGGCATTGCCCGGCCGGCTGCCGCCGATCCAATTCTGCGAGCGCCGCAATTCCCCCGGCTCCTTACAGTTGCCGCGGCCGCCCTGGAGGAGGATCGCGTGGATCTCCCTGATGAGCCGCAGGCTGATGGGCAGTTCCTTGAGCCTTTTGACCCCGTGCTCGAGAGCGGCCACGTAGTTCAAGACCTCGCCCACATCCCCCTTCGGCACGCCGGGAGCCTCCGTGCTCTCGAACAACAGCAGGTCCGAGAGGGAGGACTGCGTGCCCTCGATCTGCGAGGAAAGCACGGCTTCCTTTCTGATGTAGGTATAGAGCAGGAGTTCCGGGTTCGGCAGATGGGCTGTGATGGAATCGAGCCGCCCGAGAGCCCTGCCGGCTTTTTCGGTCAAGGCCTGCAGTTCGGCGCTATATTGGATCGGCGGGTTCGGCGGCAAAGGGGCCGGGAGAAAGCAGTAGTATGGCTCCGGCCCGGGCTGTCGCTCCCAGCGGCCTGCTCGGGGACTTTTCCCTGGGATATTCTCGGTCATAATGTAATTATTGACCGCCAAAGTTTAATTGTCAATATATTAATTAAACTTTACTGCCATAACGCTTCATTGCCTGCGCGGCGAGAAAACTTTCGGGCGGGTGCGTTGGCCAACGGTGTCTGGGCAGAGTCCGGCATCCCTAAGATTGGGGAACCAAACGCCCGCCACGATTGTATATATGGCATGGCCGCCAGCCCCAACGGGACGGGTTTACAGTACCACGTGAAATGTATTGCCTGCGGGTAAATATGCACGTAAACTAACCACAGGATTGCAAGAAGCTTGGGTCCGGTCCTGGCCGCTTCGCAAAGGAGCCTGCTCCTGCTGGGCCCGCGGCAAACCGGGAAATCCACCCTCATCGCGAGCCTCCGTCCCGACCTCACGGTCGACCTTTCCCGCGAAGCGACCTCTATGCCGCGGCTGCGTGGTCCGGGAAGTTCCTTGATCTGTCCAAACTCGCGTCGACCTCCCAGATCCCCCGGCAGTCGGCGGTCCGCTTCTTTGAGATACTCGAGGACTGCCTCTTGGTAAGGCGGGCTGACCCGTTCGGCTCGAGCGCGCGCAGACGCCTGGTGCAGCATCCGAAGTTCTTCTTCTTCGATACGGGCGTCCTTAACGGGCTCCTGGCGAACTTCCAGGCCTCGACGGATCGGAGCCCTCTTCGAGCACCTGGTCTTCAACCAGATATTCGACGAAGCCGCGGCCCGGGACCAGGACGTCCGGCTCAGCAGCTATCGCACCGAGAACGGCGCCGAGGCAGACCTCATCTTCGAACGCGGCCCGCAGACCTGGGCCATCGAGCTCAAGGCCTCGTCGCACGTCCGGACGGAGGACCTCAGAGGGCTGCGCAGCTTCCGGGAATTCCACGGCAAAAAGCACCGTCAGGCGGTGTTCTACCTGGGAGAGGTCCGCAAAGACCTCGGCGACATCTCGCTTTTCCCTTGGAAAGACGGAGTGAACGAGCTGTTCTGTTGAATTGCGCCCGCTCGGGGTCCACATTCCGCGAAGCCGCGAGCCGGGCGCATCCTGCGGGAATCACCGGAGCCTGCATATCCGCAACACACCACGGAAGTCCGAACTAGATCCGGAGACAAGTCCTATCTCCCGCGTCTTCCCAAACGCCTCGCGGTCCGGCGACCACCCCGGGCCGAATGCGCCTTTCGCGGCGGAGCCGCCAGCTCTATCCCGAACACCTCACCCAGATCCCCATCCGCGAGCTTCTTATGCTTGCCGCCTTTCTTTCCCCTGGCGATGACGCTGCCGGCCTGCGCCGAGCCGACGAGTTCCTTGTGGTCCACCCCGCGCAGCAGGAAGAGCAGCTCCGGCCTTTCGTCCAGGCGCGCGCCCACCCCGTAGAGGACCCCGGCCACGTGCTTGCACATCTCGGCCCAGTCCGGGCAGGAGCAGGCCAACGATATCTCCTTCGGCCGGGGGAAGAGCCCGCTGTCGCGATCGGTGACGACCTCCATGACGCGCTCGGAGAGCCTTCCGCGCAGGAGGTCCAGAAGGGAGGCGACTTTCCCGCCGCAGCGCTCCTTCACCGTCTTCCAACGGTCCTCCGGGAGGGTCTTCACCTTTACCTGCACCTCATACAGATGGGACCCCATCACCTTGGCCCAAACCTCGCCCTTCCTGATCTCCAGGTGGCAGACCGCGCCGTTGCGGACGTAAGTCCGGCCGCGAGGCAGGCGGTTCTCGTAGTCGCTGAACTTTTCGAGATGCTCGCACCAAGCCTTGCCCCAGAAGGTGCGCGCGATCTGCCGCCCCTCGATGCGGACCGGCGCGATGGCCGCGCCCTTCTTACGCAGCTTCTCCATCTGAAGGATCGCCTTGCGCCGCCTCTGCGCGACCGGCACGTACGGACGCCATCCCCATCCCCATCCCATTGAAATCCTCCTTTAATCGCCGCCCACGGAGACTCGATGCATGTCGAGCGCGACGAACTTCAGCAGTTCGTCGTCTTTCATCTCCGTCATCATCGCCTGCGCCCCGGACTCCAGGAGGTCCTTCGCGAGATCCGTCTTATCGCGGATCAGCGCGTCGATCTTCTCCTCGATCGTCCCCCGGCAGACGAACTTGTGGACCATGACGTTCCGCTTCTGACCGATGCGGAAGGCCCGGTCCGTGGCCTGGTTCTCCACGGCCGGGTTCCACCAGCGGTCGAAGTGCACGACGTGCGAGGCCGCGGTGAGGTTGAGGCCGGTGCCGCCGGCCTTGAGGGACAGGACGAAGAACGGCGGCCCGTCCTCGGCCTGAAAAGCATCGACCTGGGCTTGGCGTTTCTTCACCGGCACCCCGCCGTGCAGGATCGCGCCCGGCCGGCCGAAGACGCCCGCCAGGACTTCAGCCAACGGCCCGGTCATTTCGCGGAATTGCGTGAAGATCAGCGCCTTGTCCTGCCGCGAAGCGATCTCCTCCGCGATCTCCCGCAGGCGCTGCAACTTGCCGCTCTCGTCGGGAACGTAGTCCCCCGTCCCCAGCCACTGGGCCGGATGGTTGCATATCTGCTTGAAGCGCATGAGGAACGCGAGGATCGTGCCGCGCCGCTCGATCCCATCGACGATTTCGAGCCGCCGCCGCAGCTCCTCCACCGATTCCTGATAGAGCGCGGCTTGCTTGCGGGTGAGCGCGCAGAAAGCCACGACCTCGGTCTTGTCCGGGAGGTCTGAGATCACGGTCTTGTCCGTCTTGAGGCGGCGCAGGATGTACGGCCGCACCAGGGCCCGCAGAGGAGCGTAGGCATCCGCCTCCCGATCCCCCAGGTCCCGGGCGAACGCGTCGAACTCCTTGAGGGAGCCCAGGAGTCCCGGGCAGAGGAAATCGAACAGCGACCATAGATCGGAGAGCCGGTTCTCGATGGGCGTTCCGGTCAGGGCCACGCGCGAGCCGGCGCGGAGTTCCTTGACCGCGCGGGTCTGCCGGGAATGGGGATTCTTGATCGCCTGGGCCTCATCGATGACCGCCAGCCGCCAGGACACTTCCTTGAGCCAGGGCTGGCGCAGGAGCATCCCGTAGGAGGTGAACACGGCGTCCACTCCCGCCAGTGCCTTGGCCGGCGCCCGGGAGATGGCGGCGATCTCCCGCGCCTCCATCTCCGCGGGATGGACGAACTTCACGGTCAGCGTCGGCGCGAAACGCGCGATCTCGGCCCGCCAATTCGCCAGGAGCGAGGCCGGCAGCACGATGATCGAAGGACGCGCCGGCACGGGTTCATCCTTGGCCTCGCGCTTGAGGATGAGCAGGAGCGCCAGGACCTGCACGGTCTTCCCCAAGCCCATGTCGTCGGCGAGGCAGGCGCCCAGGCCCAGGCGCGCCAGAAAGCGCAGCCACCCCACGCCGGCGCGCTGATAAGGCCGCAGTTCCGCCTTGAGGTCGCTGCCGAGCGCCCGGTCATCCAGGGCCCGCGGCTCGCGCAGCTCCCGCAATATGCCGGCCAGGGTCTCGCCGGCCTCGACGAAGGCCCAGCGGCGCGCGGCGTCATTCTCGCCGGCGCCGGCCATGTCCATGGGCGCGCCGGAGAGCAGCCGCATGGCCTGCAGAAAAGAGATGCCGTCCTCCCCCGCGGCCTTGCGGACCTTCTCCCAGTGCGCCATGGCCTGAGCCAGCTTCTCGCGGTCCACCTCGACCCAGCGGCCCTTCAGGATGACGAGGCCCGACTCGGCCTTCAGCAATCGCCGCCACTCCGCGGCGGAGAGGGCTTCCCCGTCCAGCGCGGCCTCGACCTTGAAGTCGAGCATGGCTCCGGCGTCGAATCGTCCCGCGACCCGGTCCCCCACGGTCACCCGCACGGTCGGTCGCGGCCGCTTCTTCCACCAATCGGGGACGCGCAGCAGCAGCCCCGCCTCTTCGAGGACGGGCGCATCCTGGAGGAAGCGATAGGCGTCGGCCGCCGTCCAGGCGAGCGGATGGAATACCTCTCCCGAGTCCACCAGCTCGCGGGCGAACGCGCTTTTCTCGGCCGCGCGCTGTACCGGCGTCAGGAGCTTTTCCAGCCCCGCCTCGTTCTTCGCGCCGGCGTATTCCTCGAGCGCTCGCGAGAGGGGCTGATACTGCACCCGGCCTTGGCTGGATATGCGCGGCGCGTAGGTGGCCAGGAAGGCGAAAGGCCGCTCGGGATCTCGTTTATTCTCCGCCAGATGGAAACAGACTCGGCCGACGCGATGCCAGAGGGGGGCGTGGTCCCGGATCCAAGCGGAGAGCCCGCCCTTGCCCGCGGCCGCCTCGCCGCGCACGTGCCGATCCAACTCCGCCCATAGGGCCGTCATGACTCCGGCGTTCAGGTATTCGGCCCCGCGCATAGGCGGCGCGGACTGCCAGAGCCGCTCCATCTCGGCGGCCTCGGCCGGGGGCACGGGCCCGATCTCCGCGCCGACCGTCTCGGGGACATGGCACAGCGCCGTGAGGAAGCGGCCGCCGAATTCCTTCCAGAACGCGAACCCGGCCGGGAGGGCGGTCTGGGGATCGCCCGTCGCCAGGCGGAGCAGGCCCTCGGCGGAGCCCTTCTCGAAGGCGGCCATGATCCCGTGGGCCGTCGCCTCCGACAGCAGGCAGAGACCGGGGCCCGCCGACTCCAGGGATTCGACTCGGAGGCGGCCCGCGGGAGTGAGGATCATCTCGAGGGCATGTTCGGCGGCAGCTGTCGCTGTCATTTCTGGGCTGAATCAGTTATAGCGAAGTCGGCGCAAGCGGTCAATCGGTGTCAAGCGCCTGTACCGGCGTGGTGCCGGTCCGATTCGACCCCGCCCTTCGAAGTCCGCCCCCGAGGGTCAGACCGCCTTCCCCTAGCCCCGTCACCCATGCGCCCGGTCTGTGCCGAGGCTGATTTACGAGAAGCGCCGATATTATCGTCACAACTCGACGACCCAATTTGGGTCATCAAGTTTGGGACCGTCCTCTGCCCGCACTGCAAAGGGAACTGATTCGGGGAGTCGATCGGCGAAATGGAGGTCGCAAATTGCGACATCCAATTCCAAGGGCACAATGGGTATCCGGAGGCCGGCTTACGCTTTCACGGAACAGGGTATAGCGATGCTATCCAGCGTCCTGAACAGCGAGCAAGCAATCATCGTCAACGTCGGGATCATGCGGACATTCGTACAACTCAGGAACATCCTATCATCCCACCAAGACCTGGCACACAAGCTCGACGAACTGGAGCAGAAGTACGACGCCCAGTTCAAAGTCGTGTTCGATGCCATTCGGGAGTTCACCGAACCACCCACTGGGCAACCGCCGCGGGAGATCGGCTTCAAACCGGAATGATTCCGGGGAGAGGGGATCCTGGGTCAGGCCGTTGAAATACCGGGGGGCGGCTGTTATACTTCGGGAAGCAGCACTGGAGGGTGGATGTCGGAGATTGCCGTCTCGGTCGTGGTCCTCGGCTTTAGGTCGCCCGTTTAGTCTTCCTCGCCGCACTACCGTCTCCGGGTGACCTGGGGCCGCAGGCCATGCTTTGGCCTGCCTTGTGACCATCACCTTTAGGAGACTCAAATGGAATCGCTGGCCGCTTACGGCTGGAACTCGTATTTCGCAAATCAGTTGGGTGCGTCCGAGGAAGTCCCTGCCCGCGTAGTCTCGCAGCAGCGGGGCCGCTGTCTTGCGGTAACGGAAGCCGGGGAGCTCCCCGTAGAGCTGTCGGGCAAGCTCCGCTTCTCGGCTCTGGGGCCGGGGGAATTGCCGGCAGTCGGGGATTGGCTGGCTGTCCGGCTGTCCCCGGACGGCGGGCTGGGTATCGTGGTCGCGGTGCTTGAGCGCAAGAGCGTCATCGCGCGCGGTCGTGCCGGCAAGACTTCTTCCGAGCAGGTGCTGGCCGCCAACGTGGACACGGCGTTCGTGGTGACCACGGTGGACCGCGACTTCAACCCTCGCCGCTTGGAGCGTTACCTCGCGATGATATGGGCCGGGGGAGCCCGGCCGGTCATCCTGATCAACAAGATAGAACTCTGTCCGGACAGAGTAGGCCTGCTGGCGTCGGTGGAGTCGGCGTTTCCCGGGGTGGAGGTGCTTGGGCTGAGCGCGCTGTCGGGACAGGGAGTCGACTCGCTGGGAGGCTTTCTTGTGCCGGGACAGACCGCGGTCATGCTCGGCTCATCGGGGGTGGGCAAGTCCACCCTGCTCAACCGGCTGATGGGGAACGGGGTCCAGAAGCTGGGCGCGGTGCGGGAATCGGACAAGCGGGGACGGCACACGACGACGTCCCGGCAGATGTTCATGCTCCCGGGGGGCGGACTGCTCATCGACACGCCCGGACTGCGTGAGCTGAAGCTGTCAGACGCCGGCTCCGGGATCGAGCGGGCGTTCGTGGACATCTCGACCCTGGCGGGGGAATGCCGGTTCCGCGATTGCCGGCATCTGGATGAGCTGGGCTGCGCGGTGCTGGCGGCGTTGACGGACGGGCGGCTCTCCCAGCCGCATTACGACAATTACGTAAAACTACTTAAAGAGCAGGAGTATCAGCGCCGCCGCGAGGACCCGGTCGAAGACGCCAAGAACAAGCGGCGCTGGAAGAGCATCATGAAGGACCTACCCCTGATCCAGCGCCTCAAGCGCGGCGAAGAAGGCTGAGCTGTGCCCGGGCACAGCCCTGATTCCACGGCATCCTTTGGCCTTTTTTGGGAACTAAACCGAAGGGTCGATCGTACATGGGGGTATGGAACGAGGGGATCTATCATTGCCCGGGCCGGCGATGGCGAGCCTGCAGAAGGATATCCGAAACCTGATCGAGACCGCCCGCTCACAGGTGGCCCAAACCGTCAATGCGGGGCTTGCTCTGCTCTATTGGAACATCGGGAAGCGCATCAGCCAGGATATCCTTGCGGGAAAGCGGGGGGAATATGGCGGGAGGATTTTGCAGACACTGTCTGCAAAATTGGTCCGAGACTACGGCCAGGGCTTCTCAGAGAAGGGGCTGCGCCACATGATGCGATTCGCCGAGGTATTCCCTGATGAGAAGATCGTCTCCACACTGTGGAGACAATTGAGTTGGTCCCATTTCAGGACTCTCATCTACATCGATGATCGTTTGAAGCGGGATTTCTACGCGGAATTGTGCCGCCTTGAAGGATGGAGTGTCCGCATGCTCGGCAAGAAGATCGGCGGCATGCTCTGCAAGGCGTTGGAGAAGCGTCTGCATGACGCCATCCGGACGGCTCGGGAACACCTGAATCCCCCTGAGCCGCCGACGGTGTCCGGACCGAGTATGCCATCGTGAACTGTGCCCGGGAACAGGAACTGGGCGAGCAGGTTGCGGACCTCGGCCTCGCTCTTCTTGGTGCCGGCGCGGACGTTGTCGAGCACGCTGCGCGCTTCATCCAGCAGGCTGGATTGCTGGTCCACGAACCCGTAGGCCACATCGCCGACTTTCAAGGTTCCGGATATCGTGCCATCGGGCTTTTTGAACCCGGTCAGGAGATTGAGGAGCGTGGTCTTGCCCGAGCCGTTGGCTCCCGAGATGCTGATGCGGCCCGGCCCGTTCATGTCGAAATTGACGCTGTTCTTCCAGAGGTCCTGCTTCGCGCCCTGGTAGCGGAAGTTCAGGTCCCGGGCCTCGAAGACCTGCTTGGTGCCGGGAAGGGCGGAATCGGCCTTGTCCACGAGCTCCGCGTCCGCGGCCTTGCGGATCTTGCCGAGGGTTTTTTGCGCTCTGCGCTTGCGCTTGCCGATGAGTATCTTGGGGAGCCCGGTCTTGGGAGCGGCCTTGGCTGCGTGACGCATGCGTTTCTCCTGGGCGCGGAGCTTGTCGCTGCGCGCGCTTGCGGCTTTGTCCCGTTCGCGGGAAGCCTGTTCGAGGTCATGGCCCAGGCGGGCCAGAGTGGACTTGCCGATGCCGTTGGGCCCGATGAGGCCGTACTTGCGGCCGGACTCGAGCGAGAGGCTGAGCCCCTGGAATACCGGTCCGCCGCCCGGCCACTCGAAATGCACGGATTTGAGGAGCACTGCCACAGGACCAAGATATGAACATTAGTGCCTGTCACTCAACTAACCGGCGGCGAGGCGCTGGCGGGCCTTGGCGACCTGGTCCTTGAGGCCGGGGGCCGCGGCGGCGAGGTCGAGGTCCTGCAGGGCGCCCGTGATGTCGCCGGCCTTCTCCCGGGCGAGCGCCCGGCGCAGGGACACGACGCAGTTGCCGCCGAATTCCAGGGCTCGGCCGTAGGCGGCGATGGCCTGCTCCAGTGCGCCTGCGCGCGAGCTGGCCTCGGCCAGCTCGACCCAGGGCTCATAGGTCTCGGGAGGTTCTATGGCGAAGGCCTTGGCGAAATCCTCGGCCGCGCCGGCCGCGTCATCCATGCGCATCCGGCCCCGGGCCCGGGCGCTCAGCGCCACCGGGTCAGCGGGAGCCAGGGTGACGGCCTCGTCGAAATCGCGCAGAGCCTCCTCGAAATCGCCGACCCGCGACGAAAGGTTGCCGCGCATGACCAAAGGCCTCGGGTGGCGCTCGATGGCCAGGGCCTTTTCCAGCTCCTCGGCCGCGCCGGTGCGGTCCCGGTCGAAATTCAGCATGAAGACCGCCCTTTGGTAGTGCCGGCAGGCGCGGCCGCCTGGCTCGTCGGCCAGGACCTGCTCGATCATCATCTGCCCGATGGCCCGGTCCACATCGTCCAAGTGGAAGTGGTTGGAGGTGACGATGCGGGGGATGTCGCTGTAGCCGTCGAGGCCGAGCTCAAAGGCGCGCTTGAGGCGGATCAGGCACTCGCGGTGGAGACGGACGAACTCGAACTTGGCTTTATGGGCTTCGTCGCCGGGCGGGAGCTCCAGCTGGCGCGAGCGCTGGCGGCAGGCGTCCCGGTAGAGCAGCTGCCCCATGGCCAGCAGGATCTCGGGGTCGTCCGGAGCCAGCCTATTGGCTTCGTCCAGGGCGGCGCGGGCCTCTTCCTGGGCCTTAGGGTCCTGATAGGCACGGCGGGAGGCCTGGTCGGCCGCCCGCTTGAGTCCCGAGATCCGTTCCGCGCTGTCCGCGCCCATGATGAACCCGCCCCCGCAGGAATGATAACCCCGCGAAGCCGTTTGCGCCAGTCTCGATCCAAAGGGAACTGGATCCGCCGGTGTCCGGACAGAGTCCGGCGTCTTGAGCTGTGCCCGGGCACAGCTCGACCCCGGGAGGTAGTGGAACTAAAACGACAGGTCGATCGTACATGAGGGATGGGGGAGGTGCGGACATGAAAACAGCCGAGGAAGTCGAGACGCGCGGACAGGAGCTGGCGCTGCGCTACATGGCCCTGCAGAAGGAGCAGGAGGACGTCCGGGCCGAGCTGTACACGGTAATGGGGCGGCTGGTGCGCCCCGTGCTGCGGACCAGGCTGAACCAGGTGCGCGATCCCGGCTTGCTGGAGGCGGGGGTCCTGGATGAGGGCGACCTGCTGGCGCACATCCACATGGCGGCCTGCATGGCCCTCGACGACAGCGGCTACAGCGGGCTGCGCAGGTTCAAGGACTGGGTCACCGACATAGCCGACACCGAGGTGAAGGAGTCCCTCGTGTCGTTGGGGCTCGCGCAATGACCCGGCAGCCGCTGAAGTACCACCCACAAGGGGCGTATTGGGGACCCGGTCATGGATTCACCGATCCGCTGCGATGGGCTAGGGCAGCGACACGCCGGCTGCGCGGGACAAAGAGGACCGGGACTGCCTGGACAGGCCGGCGGCACTGAGCACGTCGATGCCCGAGACCGCGACCGCGTTCCAGCCGGGCAGGACCCGCGTGGCGGCGCCGCGCAGAAGGGTCTCGGCGCGCTGGCGGTCTTTTTCATCCTTGATGTCTACCACGAAGGATAGGCGGGAAAGGACGCCCTGCTCGCGCCACAGAGCCGACAGCTGGATGAGCTCGAGCGCCGCGGCGATGTCGCTTGCGGAGGACAGCGTGTAAAGGACGCTGCGCCGGGCGGCCGGCAACGTGAAGAGCCGCGACAAAATCGGCTCCCAACGCGCATAGCTCGCGGCGGACATCTCGCCGGCGTAGTTGATCTTGTCCACGGCGCTTTGCGCCGCCGCGCGGCGCGAGGCCTCCAGCGCCTGCGGGGTCTGGAACCGGAGCTTGAGTCTTTGCGCCACCGCGGGGTCGGAAGCCAGGCCCGTGAGGAAGCGCAGCGTCCGCGTTTCGCCGGGCTCCAGCGCCACTTCCGGAGCGTCGCCGGACTGGAACGCGAACGGACGCCGGCTGGACTTGGCAACGGCGGCGTCCTGCCCGCGCATCGCGAAGGGGTTCGCCAGGCGCAGGGTCCGCCGCCGCGAGCTCAGGTTCTGGACCATCAGCTCCAACACCTCGACCGGGTACTCGGGGTCCACCGACAAACTGCCCGTCACCAGGATGCCGTCCTGGAGCGTCCGGAGTCCGACCACGCCGGGCTGATAGGACGCCTGAGCGTCGGGCCCGGCGGACCAGGACTTGCCGTTGGCCGCATCCGTCACGCGCACAAGCTCGCGCCGAGCCAGGACGACCCCCCCATCCAGCGGGCCGCGTCCCCGCGAGACCATGGAGCCGTCCGCGTCGACCGCCACGCCGTAGGTCTTGTTGCCCAGGCCCAGATACCGCGCCTTGGGCGCGGCGATCTTGGGCGCCGGGCGCTCGGCCTGAGTTTCCGGCATCCGCTCCTGGATCAGCGGCCACACCATGCGCTTGATCCGCTCGTCGTTGGTGTAGGCCTTGCTCAGCTCGCCGCCCGAGAGGGTGTTGGCGATGGCGAGCATGATCATGCCTTGATGATGCGCCATGGCCTGCTTGACCGGCGCGGCGGAGCCGTCGGGCTGGAGCTGCATCGCTTCCCAGAAGCCGTAGGGCCCCAGCGCGCCGCGCGCCTCCAACCGGCGGAGGTTGGCGACCACGGCGGAGGGCTCGGCGCCGCTGGAGAGCCCCATCACCGAGGCGTAGGGCGTGACCACGTTCTTGTCCGGAGGGTTGTAGCGGTAATGCCCCTGCGCGACCTCGGCGTCGCCGTGGGTCCGGTAGCCGAAGCCCGGATCGCCGTCGTCGGAGGCTTCCAGCCGGCCCGACTCGGAGAATCCCCAGAACGGAAGCCCCCAGCGCCGGGCCAGGCGCATCTGGCTCTTGAAGAACCGGCGCAGGACGAGGCCCCAGGTATGCGGAGCGAGCTCGGCTTCGTTCAAGTGGCCCAGCGGCGTGCTGAATTCCATGGCGGTGCCGGCGTAGTTGGCGAACGTGGCCCCGGCGGGTGATTTCATGACTTGATGGCCCAGCGCGGACCAGGCCTCGGCCGGGATGTCGCCCTTGGCGATGGCTTCCTGGTAGGCCGTGCGCGCCTCGCTGACGCGCAGGTCGTAATACGAGGGTGCCAGCTCCCCCGTGTCGGGAGAATACCCGTTGTGGAGCAGTTTCTTCCCGGGATCGTAAAGCAGGCGGAAGTTCATCGCGTCGCGCATGCGGTGCGCCGGGCCGCGCGCCTCTTCGAACAGGTTGCCCACCGTGGTCAGGGCCGCGGCCAGGTTGCCGTTGTCGACCGTGGAGACGAACCGGGAGGTGGCGACCGAGGTGCGCGTGTGGTAGAAGTTGTAGAGGAGCCCGTTCCATTTCGGCAGGGAGTCGAGGGTCGCGAGCGCCCGGGTCAGACGCTGGACCGCCTCCTCCCGGGTGATGAGGCCGAAGCGCTGGGCGATGACCGTCGCGAGCAGGCCGTAGCCGATGTCGGTCGGCGAGGTGGGCGCGTACACCACGTCGCCGTTGAGCCCCGGCTCCCGGCCTTCGCGCGCGTCGGTGGTGTTGGTGCCGGCCGCGTCGATGTGGTCCGGGGCCAGGAAGCCGTATTTCTCCCCGGCATAGTCGTCGTAGTAGCGCCAGGTCTTCTTCAGGACGCCCAGGAGGTAGCTCTTGTCCGCCTCGGAGATATCGGCGGCAACGCGGCGCTGGAGGCGCCCCATCACCCAGCGCAGGGCATTCTCGGTCAAGGACGGCGCGCCGATGTAGGCGAGCCGGACCCAGGCGGGATAGAGCTCCAGCCAATAGGGAAGGGCGAAGGACTCGCGCAGCGCCGCGTAGCCGCGGTCATAGCCCGAGACGATGCGGGCGCGCAACGACACGACGGCTTGCTTGAGCGAGACTCCGGCAGCGCGGGCCGCCCGCGGCAGGGTCCCGCGCAGGAACGCCCGGACCCGGTTGTCCTGGACGACGTCGGCCGAGGCGGAGCGCGGTGCCGCGGCCGGGCCGGATGCGGCCATGAGCACTTCCACGCGGTGTGTCTTGCCGTCGTCCAGGAAGGGCACGACCCGCACGCCGGCGGGCAGGGCCTGGCCGTCCACCCAGATAGACTCGACCCCCTTGGAGACATGGCCGGGGTTGCGGACCGTGATGTCGTAGCGCGCCTCGCGCACGGCCATGCCCGAGCCATCGGGCACGGGCCGCCGGAGGGTCTTTTGCGCGGTGTAGCCGTCCCACGCGCTGGGCAGGGCCGGGTCGATGAGCAGGCCGCCGTCCTGGAAGCGCAGGCCCAAGATGTACTCGACGTAGGCGCGGTACAGCCAGCCCGCCGAGCCGGTGTACTGGGTCCAGCCGGCGCGGCCGAGGAAGGGCTCGTCGGCGTTGCGGTCGGCGGCCACCGCGTAGGGCTCCTGGCGGTACTGGGCCAGGCGCTCGGGCGTCAGGGTGCGGACCATGGGGTTGAGCATGCCCAACAGCTCGAAGGCGCGGTCGCCGTCGCCCTGCATGGCGAAGCCGATGGCGAGCCACACGGCGGCGTGGCTGTAGGAGCCGTGCTCGCGGCGCCCCGCGGGATAGCCGGCCAGTGAGCCCGGGTGGTTCTCCCCCGCCTTGGGCGGCTCGGCGTAGAAGGGGGTGCCGAGGCGGATGATGCCGTTCTTCTGATCGACCAGATAGCGCCACGCGGCCTCGAGACCTTCCTTGTTCCTCTTGGGGTCCCCGGCGCCGGACATGACGGCCCAGGCCTGCGGGAGGCTGTCGATCATCCAAGCCTCGTTGGCCACGCTGCCCAGCGGCTCGCCGTCGTCGTAGAAGGCGCGCAGCCACCAGCGGCCGTCCCAGGCGGTCTTCCCGATGGCGGTCTTGAGCGCGGCGGCGCGCTTGCGGTACAGGTGGGCGCGTTCCGGATCGCCCTGCTTCTCGGCGACCGGCGCGAAGCGCTGGAGGACGTCGTAGAGGAAGAACGCCATCCACACGCTCTCGCCCTTGCCGCCGGCGCCGACGTCGCCCATGCCGTCGTTCCAGTCGCCGGTACCCATGAGCGGCAGGCCGTGCTCCCCCATTCTGCCGAGCGCCCGGTCGATGGCCCGCGCGGCATGCTCGTAGATGGAGCCGGTCTCGGCGGTGATTTTAGGGACGAAGCCGCGGTCGCGCTCGCCGTCGCGGAGCTCGCGGCTGCGCAGGTAGGGCTCCTGTTCCGCGAGAAGCGACTCGTCGCCGGTCGCGTCCAGGTACTGGGTGATGGCGTAAGGCATCCAGAGCATGTCGTCGGAAAAGCGGGTCCGCACGCCCAGGCCGGTCTCGTTGCCGCGGAACTGGAACCACCAATGCTGGATGTCGCCTTCCCGGAACTGGCGGCGGGCGACGAGGCGGATCTGGTTGCGGGTGATGAGCGGATCGAGGTGCAGGCCGATGAGACTGTCCTGCACCTGGTCGCGCCCGCCGAAGGCGCCGCTGGCCTGATGGTAGCCCGAGCGGGCCTCCATGCGCGACTTGAGCGCCTGCCGCGGCAGCCAGCCGTTGATCATGGGGTCCATCGCGCCGTCGGGGCTCGAGACCTGCAGAGAGGAGCGGGTCTTCTTCCACGCGTCGCGGGTCTCCTCCAAGGAACGGACGACGCCTTCAGCGCCCGCCACCTGCATCCCGGCGACGAGCTTCAGCGCTTCCGCCCGGTCCTTGCCCTGCCCCAGGACGAGGACCACGCGGGTGGTGTCGCCCTTCTTGGCCAGGTTCCGCACCGGAAGCCGCAACGCCGCCATGGGCGAGCCCTGGCTGGACGTATCGCCGTTCAGCTCGGGCGTGGACAGCGCCGCGGGATCGGCCAAATCGCCGCCGACGCCCAACAGCGCGGTCCGGTCGGTCCCAAAAGAGGAGGGCCGGCCCTGAACGGCCGCGAAGAAGGCCTCGGCGTTGGGAAATTTGCCGTCCGGGTTGCGGGCGAGCAGGGCGCCCGTATCCGCGTCGCGCGAGACCACCACGGCGCGGTTCGCCTGCCGCGGCCCCTCGCCGAGCGCCAGGTCCACCATGCCGGTCAAGTCCACCCGCCGCGGTCCATCGCCCAGATTCTCGACATCGACGACCAGATAGGCGACCGGGGAGTCGGGCGGCACGAAGGCGGTGAGGGACGCCTTGAGCCCCGCGTCCTTCAGCGCCGCCTCGTAGACGGCGTAGCCTTCCTGCCCGAAGCGGACCTGGTACTGCGCCGCGCCCTCGGCATCGGCGCCCGGGGTCAGCGAAAAGCGCTGGCCCGTGTCCAGGTCGCGCAGGTGGAACGCCATCGCCGGCGCGTCCACGCTCGGGTCGGCGGTGAAGCCCGTGGTCCGGTTGCCCTGCGCGTCCCAGCGCGCCGCGAACCCGCCGCCGTTCTGGGTCAGGAGCAGGGCGTATTGCGGACCGCCGTCCGCCGGGACGACGCCGTCTTTCAGCGGGCCGTAGCCGTTGGCCAGCACGTGCGACCAGACCCCGGGGACGTCCTTGGGCCGGAAGATGACGACCTCGTTGTTCTGGGCATCGAACTCGAAGAGGGGCGAAGCATCCGCGCCGGGGCCGGGCTGGGCGCTCTTGGCGCCGAGGGGGATGGGGGCCGCGACGGGAGTCCGGCTCTCGGACAGGCCCAGCACGACCGTTGCCCGGCTTTCCAGACCGGCCAGTTCCGCGGCCGGGACCTGGGCGGCGTCGAGGACGCGGATGCCGTCGACCTGCACCTTCCGCCAGCCGGGCAGTATCCGCGTCCGGGCGGCTTCCAGGGCCGTCTTGACCCTCTGCTTCTCGAGCGTGTCCGCGATGTCCAGCACGAATGCCACGTCGGCGCCCGGGCCCTTCTCCCGCCACAGCGGCTGGAGCTGGATCAACTCGAGCGCGTCGGGGACCTCGCGCTCCGAAGTGACGCGCCACGCTATTCCGGGCCGACCGCCGCGCGGGGAACTTTCCTCGGCCACGGCCCGGGGCCGGGGGTACAGGAGCTGCGAGAGGACCGCGGCCCACTTGGCGCGGTTCTTGGGAGCGATGCCCGCCGCGAGGATGTCCTGCTCCGCGGCGCGGACCGCTTCCTGGCGCGAGCCCTCCAGGCCCTGCGCGGCGAGGGCCCGGTATTTCGCGATTACCCCTTGCGCCGCCGCTTCGTCTTGGGCCAGGCCGGTGAAGAAGCGCACGGTCTTGCTCTCGCCGGGCTTGAGCGTCACCTGCCGCTGGAGTATGGCCGCCGGCTCGAGCACCGCGCCCGTCATACCGGTCAGCCGGCCGCCGGAGAGCGCGTCGGGAGCGCGAGACCCGCCCTTGCCCAGGAAGGCCTCGCGCGAGGTATCGAAGGACGCGCCCGGCCCGGCCGGCGCATCGGAGAAATAGAAGGCCACCGGCCAGGTCTCGCCCGGAGCGTGGCCCCGGCGGATGCCGTAGATGGCTTGCGCAGCCGCGTCGTACTTGGTCTGGATGAAGATCTTCTGGTAGGCGGGATGCGCCCAGTACGCCCCGTTGTTCTGCAGGGCCATGTCCTGGAAGCTGGTCAAGGCCAGGGTCCGCTCCTCCTGGGACTGGTTGGCGAGCGTCACTTCCTGCACCTGGACGCTCGCGTCCGCCCAGATCCGCGTCTGCGACAGCACGCCGCGCTGCGGGTTGCTCAGGGTCGCGCCGCCGGGCCAGAACTCCGCCGAGACCTTCGCCGGGTCGGCGCTGCGGGTGGGCTGGTAGGTGGTGGACCAGACGGCGTCGCCTTCGGAAACGTAGACGAACTGACCCCAGGCCTCCTGCTCGACCGGATCGGCCCGGAACGCGTTGACGAAGAAATCGCCGACGTAGCGCACCAGCTCCCCCGAGACCTTGAGGAACCCCGACCCGAAGTTGGTCACCGCGGCGGACAGGCTCCCCGCCCCGAAGAAATGCGCCTGCGGCCCGCCGGTCAGCCCCACGACCTTCTCCCCCCGGCCGGCGACCTCCGCTCCCGGGATGGGCCCCTCGAGAGGCTTGCCGGCGAGGAGCGGCAGCACGCGCCGTATCCGTTCATCGACCGAGAACGCCTTCCGTATCAGACCGTCCTGGAGGTAGTTGGCCAACGCCGCCAAGGACATCCCCTGATGGTTGGCGAAGACCTGCGCGATGGGCAGGGCCTTGCCGGTCTCCTCGTCCTTCTGCGCCCCGTCAAGGAAAGCCCCGTCGCGGCCGCGCAGACCGAGCGCTTCCAGGTTCCGGAGGTTGTGCCGCACCCCGTCGGCGTCGACGCCGGGGACCGCGAGCGCCAGGAGGCTGGCATAGGGGCTGACGACGGTCTCGCGCCGCGCGCCCAGGGGCCCCGCCGCCTCGAATTCGGCGAACGGGTCGGGGATCTCGACCCGATAGACTTCCGCGTCCCCCGCGCCCACGTAGATGGCCGCCTTCCCGCCGGCGCCGCGCACGAGGCCCCCGCTGAAGAGGACGTCCACCAGGTCGGGCCTCTTGGAGAGCCCCGGGGGCAGCTGGGCGCGCTCCAGGATGATCTTCATGGCGGTCCGCCGGCCCGTGGCCGGGTCGAGCGCGAAGGCCATGGGATGATAGTGGCGATCGCCCTGCGCATCGGACCGGGCGACATGGCCCAGGACGCCGATCAGCCCGTTGCGGAGCCTGTGCAGTTCGTTGGCCCCGCCCCACTCGTCGGGCTCGAAGAGGTCCTCGTAGACCTTGGCCCGTGAGATCGCCTCCGGGCCCAAGACCGCCAGCCCGTCGATGACCGTCATGGCGATCTTACCCGGTCCGCCGATCTCGCCCTGGGGACGGGTCACGACCAGAAGCTTCCCGTTGGGCAAAGAGGCCAGCCGGATGTCCTTCATGCCGTCCGGGCCCCGGGCGAAAGGCTTGAGGTCCGACAGGGACTTGCCGCGATAGAAGACCGTCCGGTACCCCAGGCCGCCTTCGGCCCTGGGGAAGATCTCCACGCCGCCGAGCACCAGCTCGCCGTCCACCCGGGTGACGAAGGGGTCCTGGAGCTTGAGCACCGGGGCGCCCGCCAGCGGACGCCAGGAGCGGCCGCTCCTTTCGAAGAAGACCACCTCGGAGACCTCGCTCTTCCTCGGCTCGACCCGGGCCGCCAGCACAGTGACTTTCTTCCCGCGGAACATGGCCGTGAAGGGCGCGGTAGGGTTATAGACGTCCCGGCCCCCGATGCCCGTGAAGCGGAGCTTCTTCCCGGCCGCGTAGTCCAGCCCCGCCTTGAGCCGCTCCCGGTATTGCGCCAGGAAGTGCGCGACGGAGCGGGGGCTGTATTTCTTGGCGGCGAGTCTGGCCGCGCCGAAGCGCCCGTAGCGGTGCTGCCAGCGGCCGGCCGCGTCCTTCTCGAGATAGGCCGATTCGGACTTCCCCCACACCGGCAGGCCGCCGAACGTCTCGGCGTCTTTCGCCTGCGCGAGGACGGCGGCAGCGAGGCCGGGCTCTTCCACGAAGGCGAGCGGGGCCAGGTGGTCCATGGCGCCGCCGTCCAGGCTGCCCGACCGGTCCAGGCGCGTCCACACCTCGGCGGGGACCTTCCCCTGCGAGATGGCGACGAGATAGGCGATGCGCGCCTCTGAGAGGTAATCGCCGTAATGGTTCGCGTCCGGGACTTTTTCCTGCGGATCGTAGCCGACGCGCAGGAGCCCCTTCTCTTTGTCGTAGAGCGGGCCAAAGTCCATCGCGTCCGACAGCGCCCGGGCCTCGGCGCGGGTCTCGGGCAGGAGGTTGCCGACCGCGATCAGCGCGGCGGCCAGGTTGCCCGAGTCGACTGTCGACACGAACCGGCTGGTGGCCGTCAAAGAGCGCGCGTCGTAGAAATTGTAGAGGTGCCCGTGCCATTTCTCCATCTGCCCGAGAGTCTTGAGCGTCCGGCGCGCGCGCGTCAGGGCTTCCGCTTCCGAGATCCACCCGAACGACTTCGCCGCGGCGACCGCGAGGAGGTAATAGCCGATGTTGGTGGGCGAGGTCGGCGCGTAGCGGATGGTGCCGTCCGGCAGGGTCTCCAAACCCAGATTGTCCCGTTCCCCGGGGTCCTGCGTCTCGAGCCACTGGGCATTGTCGAATGGCAGGCCGTGATCGCTGACGTGCTTTTCGAAAAATCCCCGCCACGTCCCCTCCGCGACGCCCTCGAAGTAGCGGCGCGATGCTGCCTCCGCGCGAACGGTCGCCTTCGCCGAGGCCTTGGCCTTGGTCTGCGGCGAGCTCACCGCCGGCAGAACGGGTGCGGGCGCATTCACCTCGGGGAGCCCGAGCCCCTGCGAGCTCAACGGCGAAAGAGTCCCCGGCCCTGCCGCCGAGCCCGGCGCTGATAAGAGCCCCGCTCCTGCCGCGGACGCGGCCCCTCCCGTGACCGGCGCCTGCGCCGTGGGGACCGTGACCATTCCCGCCGCCGCGGCCTGATAGCAGGACGGCCCCGGGACGGACAATAAGATCGCGGCCGCGAGCACAATGCTCGTTGCCTTCCTTAAAAGCATCATCTGCTAGGAGTGTACCCGCCAACCCGGAACCTGCACAGTTCCAATCAGGCAAGGACGCGAAAGCATGCGGCCCATCGCCAATTAGGCCCTATAGACCCCCCCTCTCCGGTGCCTGTCACTCAACTAACTTATGGAACTGACGCGGTTGTGATAGAATCGAGCGTATGCTGAAGCGTGCGGGATATCCTTTCGCGCAGGTGGATGCGTTCGCGGCAAAGCCGTACACCGGGAATCCGGCGGCGGTCCTGATACTGCCGCGACCGCGGCCCGCGGCCTGGATGCAGGCGGTGGCCCGGGAGATGAACCTCTCCGAGACGGCGTTTTTGTGCCGGTTCCGGGACGGGTACAAGCTCCGCTGGTTCACCCCCGCCGTCGAGGTTCCGCTCTGCGGACACGCGACCTTGGCCAGCGCGCACGTGCTCTGGGAATCGGGCAAGCTGGGCCGCGGCGCGACCGCGCGCTTTTATACGCGGAGCGGACTGCTGACCGCGAAGCAGGACGGCACCTGGATCGTGCTGGATCTGCCCTCGACGCCGCCGAAACCGGCTCGTCTGCCGGAAGCGGCGCGCAAGGCGCTGAGAGTGCGGCCAGTGCATACGGGGTTCTCGGCCGGGAACTACCTGGTCGAGCTGCGCAGCGAGGCCGAGGTCCGGAAATGCGCGCCGGATTTCGCGGCCCTGGCCGCGGTGGACGCCTTCGGTTTCGTCATCACGGCGCGCAGCCGCAGACGGCCTTTCGATTTCGTGTCCCGCTGTTTCGCTCCCGCGGAGGGGGTCAACGAGGACCCGGTCACGGGCTCAGCCCATTGCGCTTTGGGACCGTACTGGGCCAAGAAGCTTGGGAAGACGGATTTCCTGGCCTATCAATCCTCGGTCCGGGGCGGGGTGCTGCGCGTGTCGGCACGCGGTTCCCGCGTGCTGGTATCCGGGAAAGCCGTCACCATCCTGCGCGGCGAACTGCTCCAACGGGGCCTGTCACTCAACTAACTTTTGGAACTAACTCGCGCTCCTGCGTGGTCAGGTATTGTCGGAATCCCCCCACCCAGCCCTCCCCCGCAAGGGGGGAGGGTGACCGCTAATCTCTTCCCCCGCGGGAGGGGGAGGGCAGGGTGGGGGATTGGCATGTTAATTGATTGCCTTCCGGCAGGAGGGTGATATGAGCGATCGAGCGCAGGGGATGGTACTTCGGGGCCTGGGGCTGGTCCTGGCGCTGGTGCTGGCCAACATCATCCATTCGCTCGGGGAACCCAGCCTCATCGACCGGACCAATCTCATCGTGAACCCGTTGTTCGCCGTGGCCCTGATGGGAACGGCGACCATGCTCTGGAAAAAGTCCGGTCCGGAAGACGTCGACCTGGCGCGGTCCTTGGGCCAGGGCGCCGCGGGATTCTTGATCCTGTCGGCGGTCATGGCCTGCCTGCAGTGGCTGGATCCCTATGTGGCGGGAGCGGACTGCAATCACGGGCTCGATTTCCACGGGATGATACCCATGGTATGGCTGGTGCTGAGCGCGACCGCGCTCCTGAGCGGGGCCTGGTGGGCGGTCCGCAGGGCGCGGTTCTATTGAAGCCCGCGAAGGCGCTGCTCGCTCTGGCGATGTGCCTGTTTTTGGGGGTGTTCGTCAGCCTCCGCAGGCATGCCGGACACATGGCCGAGTTGTCGGCCCTGGCCGCAGCCGGGACTTCGACCGGGCTGTCCGAGGTCCGGAACTCGGCCGTGACCTATGCGCGCTCCATGCGGGGGCTCCCCTATGACCCGCTCAAAGGGGAGCAGGGCGACCCGTTCGGCAAGATCGGGTTCGTGGTCTGCATCGATGTGCCCCTGCGCGCCTACATGCATGCCGGATTCGACCCGGCGGGCATGCTCAGGCAGGCGGCCCAAGAACATCCGTCGTGGTTTTCCATCGACAAGGGCAATCAGCCCGGCAACAGGTTCTTCTACCGCCGGGTGCGCAACTATGTCGGTCTGTTCAAGAACCATCCCGCGCTGGAAACGTCCGGCCGGCCCCAGCCCGGGGATTGGGCCTTCTTCGGGCCGTATCACATCGCCCTGGTGAGCACGGTCTTCCCGGACGGCCGGTACGAGGTCATCGAGGCGAGCGGTCGGAAGATGCATGTGGGGACCAATACCGGCGAGAAGATGGAACAGACCTGGGGGCCCCCCCTCTTCTTCGGCCGCTGGCGAGCCCGGACTATATAATCTGCTTAAGCATATCAAATTAATATTGATTTATCTGCTTTGGCATATTATACTAGATAGAGAACCCATCATGGCACATAGGATTATCCCTCGATCCGTCGGGATGAGCCGCATACTTGACCGGTTCGTCCGCTGGGCCGCCAATGCTCCGGAAGGGGCGGGGCAATATGCTGTCCACAGCCTTATCCACTTGACGAGGATCCGACTCGGCATGACCCAGGCCCAGTTGGCCAGGCGCTGCGGCTTACCGCAATCCCACATCGCCAAGATCGAGAAGGGCAAGGTGGACGTCCAGCTCACTACGCTGCGGCGCATCTTCAATGCTCTGCGCTGCCGGCTGGTCATCGCGCCTCAGCCCGAGAAGCAGTTGGAACAGATCATTACGGAACAGGCACGCAAACTCGCGCTCAAGCGCGTCGGGGCCGTGGCCGGAACCATGGCCATGGAAAAGCAGCGTCCCGAAGAAACCGCCCTCGAAGCCCTCGTCCAAGCGGAGACGGAGAGGCTCCTTAAGAAACGTTCCTCCGAGATTTGGGAGGACGAATGAGGTTCGAGGTCCCCGAGGGCGCGACGCCGATCGAGGACACGGAGGGCCTGATCCCCGAAGAGATCATCACGTACCAGGATCTCTGCACGATCGAGGCGGAGAACATCCTGGCGGCCATGGACAAGCATCTCTCCCGGCGCAAGAACAGTGACGGCGCCTGGCTGGATGAACCGTTCATCCGAAAGGTCCACGCCGACATGTTCGGCCAAGTCTGGCGCTGGGCGGGGAAGTACCGTCAGACGGAGCTCAACATCGGAGTCGCTCCGCACAAGGTCGCGGAGGAGATCGGACGCTTGGTGGGGGATTTCCGTTATTGGAGCTCCATGCAGCCGGAGCGGATGTCCATCCTCGAACGCGCGGTCCGCCTGCATCATCGACTTTCCTGGATCCATCCCTTCCGCAACGGAAATGGCCGTCATGCGCGCATGGCGGCCGACATCTACCTGTATTCCCAGAGACATCCTCTGCCCGAGTGGCCCTCGGGCGATCTGCTTGCCGAGGGCGAAGTCCGGAAACGCTACTTAGCCGCGCTTCGGGCCGCGGACCAGGATGATATAGAATCCCTCCTGGCATTCACCAAAGGTTTGATCCATTAGATGCGCATCCCCCCGCTCCTTGGCACGGTCCTCACCTCGGCGCTGTTTGCCTACGGCGCGCCGGCTGGGGCGTGCTCCATCAAGCCGGACCCACGACCCTTCTCGGAGCGGCTGGCCGCGGCGCCCATAGCCTTCATCGGCGTGGTGACGGCGGTGAACGTCAAGGAAACGCGCTTCAAGATCGAGCATGCGCTCCACGGCGTGACGGGGACGAAGACGACGGTGCGCAACAGCCCGCCCAGCACCTGCGTCATCCAGTTCGAGGTCGGTGCGCGCTGGCTCTTCGCGGGCGACATGATGATGGACCCTTCCATCCCCCTGGGACCGGCCACGGAGATGACCGAGACGACGATGGGCCTGGTCCTCCGCCATGACGACACGCGGCTGAAGTTCCCGGCCGAATGGCAGGCCTGCAAGAAGGACGAACAATGCCGGCTCGTGGGCTATGGGTGTTCGGTGACGGCCGCGGCCGCGGCGCATGAGCCGGCGGCCCGCGCCCAGGCCTGGGAGTTGGGCGGCGACCCGCGCACCATGAACTGCACGGATTCGGGCGTGACCCAGCTCGACAAACCGCTCTGCGTCGCGAAGAAGTGCGGGGCCTGGTACATCGATGCGAATTAAGACCGTCCTCCTGCTGCTCCTCTGCGCGGTTCCGGCATCGCGAGCCGAGGTGCGAACCTCGTTCGTCCTGGCCGAGGAGCCGGTGATGGACGAGGCGGGGTTCGCCAAGCGCTACGGGGAACTCGTGGGCTGCGACTTCACGGGGTTGGCGGCCAAGATGAACGATTCGCTCGTCCTGCCGCTGCGTCCGCTCACCATGGGCCGGCAGAGGATCCCGTTCCGCTACGTCGAAACGGGCTGGCCGCTGGGGTTCCCGGCCACCAACGGTGCTGGTCCCGTGGAACTCCGGCGCATGCCGGTGGGCAGGTTCCGCAATCTCCCCCGCTCCGTGCGCGGCGAGCGGCGCTACGGAGTGCTGCGCATGGGACCGGCGAGCGAATTCGCGTTCATCCTGGAGTGGGACGGCGCCTGGAAGGATGCGCGGATGTGGGTGGCGCGCCGGGGCGACGGCGACTTCAGCGGCGCCGTGCCCCTGGAGAACGTCGGCTCGAAAAGCTCGGGGGGCTTCGCCACGCTCGTGATCGTGCATCCCGCCTACCCGGGAGCCGGGACGCATCCCCTGATCCTGTGGGTCTTCGTCGGCCCGGAGGGAGAGCAGCTGAACTACTATGCGATGTCGCACTGGCGCGCCGCGGTGGAGTTCCCCTCCGGAGAGAAGGCGTTCCTGGTGCGCTACGACTTCAAAGGATCCGGGGACTATTCCCTGGTGCCGCTGGCCCTGGCGGACGCGTCCATCGGCGCGACCAAACTGCGCCTGCACGCCGACGGCGCCGACTACGCGTATCGGGAGCCGGAGGGCGACATCGACTGGAAGGCTCGGGGATTTCTGGGCCTCGGCCGAACCCTGCGCCTGTCCCACGCCCAGGTCCGCCTGAAGGCTCTGTCCCCCAAGGGCGACTGGGCCGACGTCGAAATACTGCCGAGATAATCCCCCCACCCCGCCCGGGTCGACTGCGCCCTTCGACTTCGCTCAGGGCCAGCTCACCGCGAGAAGTCCCCCACAGGGGGAAATAGCGTAGTCGTTTATCAATAAGTAGATGTTGACCTTCGATATGCCTTTATCGTATAATGATATGCATGGAGGGAATCAAAATGAAAGCAATTAATCACATCCAGAAATATATGCCGACGCTCCTGCTCTTCTGCGCGGCCTACACCGTCACGGAAGCAGCGCTCAGTCTGTGGCTTTGGTTCGTACACACGGATTCTGGCGCTCCGCTCGCCTTTGAAGGAATCCGCTTCTGGCTGCGAGAGGCCGGCCTTCTTGCCTCCGCATACCTCTGCTTCTCCTTGGGCAACACGGCCAAGGCCTACTATGAAGGCCTGCCCGCCTTGCCGGTATACAAGGAACGATTCCGAAAGGCGGTCTGGGCCTGGTGCGCGCTTTTGATCGCCGAAGTGATTGCCATGGGTGCCGCGCAAATCACGCTGTTCCTTAATGGCGGGCAGAGTTTTGTCGCCCTGCTGGGACTGATGGCCGGCAGCGTGGGGATCCTTCCGCTGGTCGTGGGCTGCCTGCTCCTGCAGGATTTGATCGCGGAATGTCTCTTCCTGAGAGACGAGACGTCGTTGACGGTGTAGCCATGCCCATACGCGTCGAGTTGGACCTGCTGCTCGTCCAAAGGAAGATAAAGCTCACCGACCTCGCAGAGAAAGTCGACATCACTCTGGCCAATCTTTCGATCCTCAAGACGGGAAAGGCCCGGGCCATGCGTTTCTCCACCTTGGAGCGCATCTGTCAGGCTCTCGGCTGTCAACCGGGAGACATCCTGAAATTCGACCCCGACTGATCCCCCCCACCCGGCCCTCCCCCGCTTCGTGGGGGAGGGCCGGGTGGGGGATCAACAACATGGGCCCTCGGGCCTGATTTCGGGATTACCCCCCGGCCCTGGCTAGGCGCGGGGGACGGTCTATCCTATACTCTGCACATGCGGACAACCTGTGTTCTAGCGCTATTGCTGTCGGCCGGGGTCTCGGCGCATGCCCTGGGACCGGAAGCGGAGCGCGCGGCCGCGGGAATGGGTTTCGGTTCGTTGGGAGAATTCCAGGCGGTCCCCCTGGTGGCGGAAGCCGGGTCCGCCTCCACCGAGCCCTTCGTGCACGCAGCCCTCGATTTCAGCAGCGTCACCTGGCCCGTGAACCTGACCGAGAAGGACCAGGCCGCCATCGCCATCGCGCTCAACATCTCGGGGAGCTTCGAGGGGATGTCGGGCTGGGGCAACATCTCGGGCAATTTCGACGGCCAGGGGGTCAGCCTCGGCCTGCTCAACCAGAACCTGGGACAGGGCTCGCTGCAGCCGATGCTCATCCGGATGCGCGAACGCCATCCCGCGGTGCTGGGAGCCCTCTTCACCCCCGAGCACTTGAAGAGCCTGATGGGGATGCTGGCGCAGTGGGAGAAGGATTTCGGCACGGCATCCTTCTCGGGCAGACTGTCCTTGCTCGACTACAGCATGGGGACGGCCGACGCGGGGATCATGTCGGCCAATGACGCGAGCGTGCTCTGGGCCCGGACGAACCTGTACGCCGGGGCGCATTTCGAGCCGGTGTGGAAGGCCGAACTGGTGGCCCTGGCCCAGTCGCCCGAGTACGTCTCTTTGCAGATCGGGGCCGCCCTGCACCTGCACGACTCGGCGGTGGACTATCAGGTGCGCATCGCGGTCTTCGAACTGCGCGCCTATCTGATGCTCTTCGACGTGGTGGTGCAGAACGGCGGCATCTACCCCGAGGACCTGGAGGAGTACGACGCCTACGTGAAGAAGAACCCCAAGGCCACGAGCGCCCAGAAGCTGGAAGAGCTGCTCCGCCTGCGCCTGCGCCATGTGCGGCCACAGTACGTCAAGGACGTGCGCTCGCGCAAGCGGACCATCATCAACGGCACCGGCATCGTGCACGGCGAGAAGCGCAACCTGCCGGCCGAATACTCCTACGAACCCCTGACGCCGTACCGCTGACCGGATGAGCCAGCGCCCCGCGACCCCGGAAGAGGCTCTGCTGCGCCATTGGGGCTATGACTCCTTCAAGCCCCTGCAGAGGGAATCGCTGGCGGCGGCTTTGGCGGGGAAGGATTCGCTGGTCGTGCTCCCCACGGGCGGGGGCAAGAGCCTCTGCTACCAGCTCCCGGCGGCCATGGGCAAGGGACTCGTGCTGGTCGTTTCCCCCCTCATCGCGCTCATGGACGATCAGGTGGCCGCCGCGCGCGAGGCCGGGCTGGCCGCGGATTCCCTGCACTCGAACCTGGGCGCGGAGGCCAAGCGGGAGGCGTACCGCAGGCTGGCTTCCGGGAAGACGGAGCTGCTCTACGTGAGCCCCGAGCGCCTGCTCGCGGGCGACCTGTTGCAGGACGCGGCCGAGCGGCTGGTCCTGGCCGCGGTGGACGAGGCGCACTGCGTATCGCATTGGGGACACGAGTTCCGGCCGGAATACCGCCGCATCGCCGAGGTCCTGGAGCGCTTCCCCAAGGCCGCGCGCATGGCGCTCACGGCCACGGCCACGCCCGCGGTGCAGGAGGACATCTGCGCCCAGCTCGCCCTTCGGAGCCCCCTGCGGCTCATCGGCCACCCCGACCGGCCCAACCTGGTGTACCGGGCCGGGCCGCGCCGGGACCAGGCGGGGCAGGTGCTCGCGGTCGTGCGCAATCACCCGGGCTCGGGCGGCATCGTGTACGCGCAGACCCGCAAGGACGTGGAGCGGTTAGCGGCCGGGCTGCAGAAGGCGGGGGTGTCCTGCGCGCCCTATCACGCGGGCCTGCCGGCCGAGGAGCGGCGGCGCGCCCAGGACGATTTCGTCAACGAGCGCCTCGACGTGGTGGTGGCCACCATCGCCTTCGGCATGGGCATCGACCGCTCCAACGTGCGCTTCGTGGTGCACGCGAACACGCCGCGTTCGGTGGAGCACTACCAGCAGGAATCGGGGCGCGCGGGGCGCGACGGCGACCCGGCCGAGTGCGTGCTTTTGTTCGCGGCCTCGGACCTCGCGGTGCACCGCAGTCTTTCGCGCCTGGATGAGGGCTTGACGCCCGAGCGCCAGCGCGCCATCGAGAAGCAATTGCGCGAGATCGGCCGCTACGCGGTGGCGCCGGTGTGCCGGCATCGCCTCTTGGTCGAGCATTTCGGGGCGCCGTACGCCGGGGCGGACTGCGGGGCCTGCGACGTGTGCCTGGGCGAGACCAAGAGCCTGCCCGCGGAGGACGCCCGGCTCACGGCCAAGAAGGTCCTGAGCGCGGCTTGGCGCGCGGGCGGGCGATTCGGGACCACCTACGTGGCGCATCTGCTGCTGGGACGGGCGGATGAGCGCATGACGCGCAACGGTCATGACGCGCTGGCGGTGTTCGGCCTGCTCAAGGAACAGGGGGAGCCCGCGGTGCGCTCCTGGATAGACCAGCTCATCGTGCAGGGCTTTCTGGAAGTGGCGGAGGGCGAGTACCCGCTCTTGCGCATCACGGACGCGGGGAAGGCGCTCTGCAAGGACCAGGGCGCGGTGCGCCTGGGGGTGCCCGCGGCCGTGGCGCCGCGGGCCAAGAAGAAAAAGAAGTCCAAGGCTTTGGCCCGGGACACGGGGTCGGGGCTCATGCCCGATGAGGAACTCTTCGAGCGCTTGCGGGCCTTGCGGCGCGCCTTGGCCGCCAAACGCGGCGTGCCGCCCTACGTGGTGTTCCACGACAGCACGCTGGCCGAGCTCTCGGCGCTCAAACCCGCCTCCTTGGACGCCATGCGCGGGATCAAGGGCATCGGCGAGAGCAAGCTCGAGCGCTACGGCGCGGCCGTGCTCGCGGTGATCGCGGGGAAGGAACCGACTTGAAACTCGGCCCCGCAGTTGGCAAACTAGCTCTTCACGCCGTCATCCAGGGGGAATCATGGCCGAATTAGCCGACATCCTGCGCGCCGCGGTCGCCCAAAAGGCGTCCGACATATTCATCGTGCCCAACCAGGCGCCGCTCATCAAGCGCGCGGGGGCGCTGATCCCGCTGCAGGGCTTCGAGCCGCTCCCCCCCACCGAGGTGGGCCGCGTGCTCCTGTCGAGCCTCTATGAGGAACAGCGCCGCGTGCTCCAGGAGAACCTCGAGCTCGACTGCACGGTCACGGTGGCCCAGAACGCGCGCTTCCGCATGAACATCACCACCCAGGTCAAAGGCCTGCACGCGGTGGCGCGGCACATCCCGCCCATGATCCCGACCCCCGAGGACCTGGAGCTGCCCGAGGTGGTCATGAACCTGGCCGCGCTCAAGCGCGGCCTCGTGCTCGTGACGGGCGGGGTGGGCTCGGGCAAGTCGTCCACCTTGGCCTGCCTGCTCGAGAAGATCAATCAGACCCGGGAAGCCCACATCGTCACCATCGAGGACTTGATCGAGTTCCAGTTCACGCCCCGGAGCTCGATCATCTGCCAGCGCGAGATGGGTCTGCACGCCAAGACCACGGCCTCGGCGCTCAAGTCCGTGCTCAAGCAGAGCGCGGACGTGGTCCAGGTGGGCGAGCTGCGCGACCGGGACCTGACCGACGCGGCCCTGCACCTGGCCGAGTCGGGCCTGCTGGTCTTCGCGACCGTGCCCACGACCGAGTCCATGCGCACGGTCGAGCGCATCGTCAACATGTTCCCCCCGGAGCGGCACCGCCAGCTCCAGCTGCGCCTGGCCGGGACCCTCAAGGCCGCGGTGGCCCAGATACTCATCCCCCGGACGGACGGGCACGGGCTCATCGCGGCGCGGGAGATCATGCTCATGAATCCGGCCATCGAGAGCGCCATCCGGGAAGGGAAGACCCCGCAGATCTACGGGGCCATCGACTCGGCGGCGAAGTCGGGGATGGTCAACATGGACAAGTCCATCCTGCGCCTGGCCGCGAAGAAGGTGGTCACGCGGGAGGCGGCGCTGGAGCGCTGCCACCACCCCGAGGATCTGCAGTCGGCCCTCTCCATCGTCAAGTAGGGCTGCCGTCGTCCCGGCGAAAGCCGGGACCCAGAAAACGCCGTTAAGCCGCAAGCCTGGACCCCGGGTCAAGCCCGGGGTGACGGGACTACACTAGAGGCGGCGGGCGGTCCAGATGGTGTCGTGGCCGTCCTTGAACTCGGGCTGGACCGGGATGCGGTGTTCCTCGGCCGCGAAACCCATCTTCTGCAGGCGCATCATGAAGGCCCGGTCCGGCGCCGAGGACCACACAGCGAGGACCCCGTTGACCCGCAGGGCCGTGTAGGCGGCGTAGAGGCCCTCCTCGGAATAAAGCCAGTTGTTGGTGTCGCGCACCAGCCCGGTGGGGCCGTTGTCCACGTCGAGGAGGATGGCGTCGAAGGCGTTCTCCTCGGTCTGGAGTATCCTGGCGACGTCCCCCTCCTGGACCGTCACCCGCGGGTCGTCCAGGGGATTGCCGGCCAGATGCCCCAGGACACCGCGGTTCCAGATCACCACCGCGCTCATGAGCTCCCCCACCACGACCCGCGCCCCGGGGCCGACCCGCTTGAGGGCCGCGGCCAGGGTGAAGCCCATCCCCAGGCCGCCGATGAGCACCGCGGAGGCGGGGGCATCCTTGAGGCCGGCGCAGCCCAGGTCCGCGAGCGCGTCCTCGGACTCGTGGGCCAAGGAGTTCATGAGCTCGGTGTTCTCGACCCAGATGGCGAACTCGCCGTCCATCTTGTAGAGACAGAGCTTGGCGCCCTCGCCGGGGATGCGGACGCTCTCCAGAAGTTCGCCGCCTCTCATGCGCTGGGGGAAAGCCTACTTTTCCTTGATGACCGGGAGGCCGGCGGCGGTCCAGGCCAGGATGCCGCCCTCGAGGTTGAGCACCTCGGTCCAGCCCTTGTCCTTCATGATGGCGCTGCCGATGCCGGAACGGTGGCCGGAGCGGCAATAGACCACGACCGGGGTGGACTTGCCCTCGTTCATCTTGCCCAGCCGCTCCCCGAGCTCGTTGAGGGGCATGAGCCGGGCCCCTTCCAGATGGCCCGCGGCGTACTCTTCGGGGGTCCGGACATCGATGAGCATGGTTCCGGGGGCCTTGATGAGGGCGTCGGCATCCACCGGAACGACCTGCTTGATCCCGGCCAGGGAGCAGGCGAGGAAGGCCGAAACAACTGCCAAAAGGGCGTAATACCGGGGGAGACGGGGGCGGCTCATGGGGTATTTTACACAATCCACCCCCCGGGATATGTGCTATACTCTATATGTAGGCTTAAGCCCAGCGATGCAGACGCACTTCAAGGTTAGACGTTCCCACCAGCGACAATTCGCAGCTCAAATCCAAAAGCTTACAATAAGGGTATAGGAATACAATGAAAGGCAAAGTCAAGTGGTTCAATGATCAGAAGGGGTTCGGCTTCATCACCCCCGAAGACGGCTCGAAGGACCTCTTCGTCCACCACACCAGCATCCAGGCCTCGGGTTTCAAGACCCTGGCCGAGAACCAAGAGGTCGAGTTCGACGTCGAGCAGTCCCAGAAGGGACCGCGCGCCGCGAACGTGAAGGCCCTGGGCTAAGCGTACCGAGCCTGAACCAAAGAAACCCCGCGCCTCACGGCGCGGGGTTTTTCTTTGCCCGGACGGCCGCCGACCCTATGGCTTGGACTGCTTGGCGACCAGCCCTTCCATCTCGGTGAGGGTCTCGTCCATGAGCTTGGCCGCCGCCTTCAGGGCCTCGGGCTTGAGCAGGTCCACGCCCGCCTCCCGCATGATGTCCACGGGGTGGGCCTCCCGGGGCTTGGCCAGCATGGCCAGATAGCGGTCCCGGGTCGCGGTGTCGCCGGCCACGATCTTCTCCGAGAAGGAGATGCCGCTGGCCAGGCCGCAGGCGTAGCTGTACACGTAGTGCTTCCAGTAGAAGTGCGGGATGTAGGACCACTCCGCGCCGTCGTCCTTGTCCACCGTGAAGCCGGGGCCATAGTAGAGCTTCACCAGGTCCGCGTAGGTCTTGTTGAGGAGCTCCGCGGTGATCGGCGTCCCCTCCTCCGCGTAGCCGTGGACCTTGAGCTCGAACTCGGTGAACAGCGCCTGCCGGTAGATGGTGGTCCGGATGGACTCGACCAGCCGCCCCAGGATGTACAGCTGCATCTTGTCGTTGCCCTGGTACTTGGCGATGAGGTGCCGGGCGAGCATCATCTCGTTGGTCGTCGAGGCGGTCTCGGCGATGAGCGAGGAGTAGCCCGAGTCCTGGATGGGCTGGGCCGCGATGTTGAGCTTGGCGTGCATGGCGTGGCCCAGCTCGTGCGCCGCGGTCGAGACGTCCTTGATGTCGTCCTGGTAGTTGAGGAGCACCATGGGCGGGAAGCCCCACGCGGACAGGGCGAAGGCGCCGGAGTCCTTGCCCTTGCTGGGGTAGACGTCCACCATGCCCCGGCCGAGCATGTCCTTGCCGAACAGCGCGGACACGTAGCCCTCGCCCATGGGCTCGAGCGCGTCCTTGATGTCCTCCAACCCGGCCTCGTAGGGGATGGCCGCGTCGGCCGAGGGGACCAGCGCGGTGTAGAGGTCGTAGAGGTGCAGGTCCTTGAGGCCGAGTATCTTCTTCCGTAATTCCACGTAGCGGTGGAGCGGGCCCAAGTTCTGGTGTACCGAGGCCACCAGGTTCTCGGCCACGGACGGGGGCACGTCCTGGCGGTCAAGGTAGGCCTCGATAGAGCGGTCGTAGCCGCGCGCCCGGGCCATGAACACGTCACGCTTGACCTCGCCGCCCAGGGTGGCGGCCAGGATGGCCTCGTACTTGGAGAGCGCCCCGAGGAAGGCTTCGACCGCGCCCTTGCGCACCTCGCGCTTCTTGGAGGCGCGGTACTTCTCGTAGTTGGAGAAGGTCAGCTGGACTTCCTTGCCGTCCTCGTCCTTCACCTTGGGGAGCTGGATGTCCTTCTTCACGGCCTTGAAGACCTGCTCGATGTCGGAGGGGATCTCGTTCAAGTCGGTCTCGGCCCAGAGATGCTCGCCCGCGAGGCTGAGCACCCGCTCGGCCTCGGTGCCCAGCAGGCGCGAGCGGCGGCGGCGCAGGTCCGTGATGTAGGCGCGATAGGGGGCCAAGGACTCGTCGGCCAGCAGCTTGGCGGCCGCGTCCTCATCCAGCCGCAGCAGCTCCTGGCGGATGAAGGAGGCGTCGGAGCGGAAGCGGTTGCCCAGGCCGAGCGCGCGCTGGCTCATCTCCTGGTAGGGGAGCAAGGAGTCGTCCTCCGAGGCCTTCATGTTCGCGTACGCGGAGAGCCGGTCCACCTGCTGACGGGCCTTGAAGTAGTCCTCCAGGCAGGGTTTGAGATACTTAGCCTCGCCCAGGGAGCCTTTGAAGGCGTTGAGGACCAGGATATCCTTCTCGGCCTCCACGAAGGCGGCGCTCCAGGCCGCGCTGTCCTTGAAGAACCCGCTCACGTCCCACTTGTACTTCTCGGGCACCGATGCGCGCGGGGCGTTCGAATCCGGCTTGTAGACGGTTTCGTTCGCGGCGGCGAACGCCGAGGACGCGGCGGTCGCTGCAAGGAAGAGGCCCAAGGCCACTGTCGGCAGGCTTATTCTGGTATCCATGGCAGTAAGCGCATGATACCATGCGGCCCATCATGTAAACTATCCCTATGGACGATCCCAACAGGGACCCGGACGAGCCCGTGGAAGCGGAGATCGTGGGCCGCATCCCCGAGTCGGCCCGCGAGCCCGAGCGCCGCCTCAAGACCTTCTTCCACCCCTACAGCGGCTTCGTCATCCTGGGCGCGGATTGGCTGGCCTTCGGCATCGAGCTCCCGACGGGGATGGTCCTCGCGCCGGTGGTCAGCCTGTTCACATTCGCGGCGGTGTTCTGGATCGTGTCGCGCATCCAGCTCTATTACGGCGACCAGCGGCGGGCGGCGTATTTCAAGGCCTTTTTGGGGGCCCTGGCGGCCGGAGTTCCCTACCCGGTGGCCGGGACGGCGGTGGGGACGGCCATCCTGCTCCTGTCGGGACTGCCCACCCGCTTCAAGAAGCTATAGCCATGCCTCCCGCCGGGCCGTCCTTGCTCATGCTCCACAAGCCCAAGGGCTGCGTGGTCACGACCTCCGACGAGAGGGGCCGCAAGACCGTCTACGCGCTCCTGCCCGAGTGGGCGCGGCGCGAGGGCTGGATGCCCGTCGGACGGCTGGACCTGGACTCGAAGGGACTGCTCCTGTTTTCCAAGGACGGGCGGGACGTGGACGCGCTGACCCGGCCCGGGGGGAGGCCCAAGACCTATGAGGTCTGGGTGCGCGGAAAGGTCACCGAAGAGCACCTCGCCCGGGCCCGGGCCGGCGTGCAGACGCCCGCGGGCCTGTGCCGGGTCCGCTCCGCGGCGGTCTTGGGCGGAGCCGGCCCCAAGACGCGCCTGCGCGTGGTCCTGGACGAGGGGAAGAACCGCCACATCCGCCGCCTGTTCGGCGCGCTCCAGGACCCCAAGTTCGGGACGCCCCTCAAGGTCCTGGAGCTCAAGAGGACGGCGGTCGGGAGCCTGGAGCTCGACCTGCCTTCCGGCGCCTGGCGCTTCCTGACGGCCGCGGAAAGCGCGGCCCTGCTGTCTACTGCTGGGGCTTGAGGATCTCGAGCAGTTCGACCTCGAAGATCAAGGTCGCGCCGCCCGGGATGTCCGGCGGCGAGCCCATGTCGCCGTAGGCGATCTTGGAAGGGCAGACCAGCTTCGCCTTCCCTCCGACCTTCATCAGCTGCAGGGCCTCGGTCCAGCAGGGCACGACCCGGTTGACCGGGAACTCGGCGGGCTCGCCGCGGAGCACGGAGGAGTCGAATACCTTGCCGCTGATGAGGGTGCCGTGGTAGTGGACCTTCACCGTGTCCTCCGGCTTGGGGCTCGCGCCCTTGCCGGCCTTCACGTCCTTGAAGATGAGCCCCGAGGCGGTGACCTTGGCGCCCTTCTCCTTGCCCGCCTTCTCCAGGGAAGCCTTGGAATCCTCCTTCTCCTTGGCGGCCTTGGCCTCGACGCGAGTGCGCGCCATCTCATTGATCTTGGGGCCCCACAGGTTCATCTCGACCTGCGGCTCCTTGCCGAGCGCGCCGTCGCGGAAGCCGATCTCCACGGTCTTCATGTCGGCGGGGGTCAAGGAGAGCATGCCGATGCGGCCGCCCATGGAGACCCCGAGGGCGTAGAGGACCTTCTCCTCATCGGTCTGGAACGCGGAGGCGGCGGGGACCGGCTCCACGACGGCGGCGGGAGACGGCGCGTCGGCAGCCCACAGCGGCGCGGCGAGCAGGATGGACAGCACGGCGATCATTCTCATGGATGGCTCCTTGGGGCGGGGACTTTGACTTCGGGAAGGACACTGGCGCCGCGGGGCCGATGGGGGGGCCACTGACCCCGCGGCGCGCTGTTGTCTTGGCAGTCGGCTTGAAATCGGGGCATATCCATTATACGTATTTTTACGATGTTTGGGAAATGTGACGGCCGCTTTCCGCCGGGACCAGCAGGCCCGGGGTCAGGACCAGGGCGATGAGGATGAGCAGGGTGGTCCCGTGGAAGAGCAGCACGGTACGGCCCACGGACAGATGCGCCATGACCAGCGGGACCACCGCGTAGCCCAGGCCGAAGCCCGTGCGCAGGGCGAAGGAGCTCAGGGCGAACACCTTCCCGCGCACCGAGTCGGGAACCTGCTGGACGTAGGTGGTGAAATAGGTCTGGTAGGTGCCGTCCCCCATCCCGGCCAGGAGCGCGGCGCTCGCGATGAAGACGGGGGAGCTGGTCTGGAAGATGAGGATCATCCCCACCGACATCAGCGCGGTGAAGGAGAGATACAGCGTCTCGGGCCGCAGGCGGCTGAGCCAGGCCTGCTTGTTGAGCAGGTAGATGCCCACGATGTTGCCCATGGCCCAGAAGAAGAGGATGAAACCGTAGAAGTACATCGGTTTGGCCGGCTGGAGCAGACGGGAGAAGACCGGGAAGCCCACGTTGTGGGAGCCGCTGGCGAAGGTGTCCAGGAAGAGCACGGCGAGGAACAGGGCCACCACCCGGGAGTTCTCCAGGGCGCGCACCTCCGCGAACTCGCGGCGGATGCGGGAGAACAGACCCTCCTCCGGCTTCTCGGGGGGCCGCTCGCCGGCCGTGCGGATGTCCAAGGTGTAGAGCGCGGCGGCCGAGATCAGGTAGGTGGCGGCGTCGATGAGGAAGATGACCGTGAAGCCCCTGAAGAAGATGTTGGCGGCCACGGCGCAGATGGCGCTGGCGCCCACCACGAGGTTGCGCCCGCCCAGGAACCAGGAGTTCGCCTTGAGCGTGTCCTGCGTGCCCAGGATCTCGGGGACGGCCGCGCTCAGGGCCACCTCGAAGAGGCTGGAGAAGACGCCCAGGAGGGCCATGAGGAAGACGATGTAGTACTTGGCCCAGGCGTCGGGCACGACGGTGAGCAGGACCATGGCCGCGGCCAGGATGCAGTCGGAGATGATCATGAGGCGCTTGCGGTCGCGCCGGTCCACCGCGTGGCCGATGAAAGGGGTGGCGAGCATCCCGACCAGGACCTTGATGGCCAGGGCCATCCCGACCCAGCCCACCGAGCCGGTCAGCTCGAGGATGAAGATGTTGAGCGCCATCATGCTCAGGAAGGTCCCGAACACGGAGGTCAGACGGGCCGTGACGACCACGCCGAACTTGTATTGGGGGCTGCCGCGCTCAGGAAGGCGCATGGGCTCGGGTCAACTTGGCCAGGGTGCGCATGGAGTGCTGGCAGTAGAGCAAAGGAAGCGCGCGGCGGTCCAGTGCCTGGGTCGCCTCTTCGATGAGGCGGATGCCGATGGGGTAGACCGGGGCGTAGTGCCGGGCGACGCGGGTGTGATAGGAGAACTTGGAGCGAATGGTCGCGGCGGTGAAGCCGGCCTCGCGGGCCAGGAGTTCCCCGATGGCGCGGCCGACCGGACGGCGCTGGACGTTCACCCGGTGCCAGGCGTTGTAGAACGCCCGGTGCAGGAACTTCTCCACCTGGACGGCCAGGAAGTCCGGGGCCTCCAGGACGGGCCCGAAGACGCGGTCCGCGCACACGGCCAGGCCCTCGTTGACCGGGTTCTCGGGGGAATAGAAGGTGTCCGCCCCGAGGAGCAGGTCGGCGCCGCCCCGTTCCACCTGCCTCTGCTTGAGCAGGTAGTAAAGGTGATGCCCGGGGATGAGCTCGTGGAGCACGAAGCCGCGCAGGTAGCTCTCGGAGAACTCGCGCCGGAGGGCGATGCCCACGGTGCCGGCCCCGTTCCCTTCGTAGCGGTAGAAGCAGGGCGGCTCGCCCGCGCGGGGCTGGATGAAGGAGAGCCGGGAGCGGTCGAGCAGGCCGCGCAGGTCGAAAGGGAAGAAGCCCCGGCAACGGGTCAGCAGGTCCGCGCGCACGCGGTCCAGGATGTCCCGCACGAACCGCTCCAGCTCGCGGCGGCCCGCGAAACGGATCCTGCGCTTCTCGCGGTTGTACCGGGCGATGGAGGAGTATCCCCCCGCCCGCAAGTGCGCGCGGACCCGGCGCAGTTCCGCGTCGAGCGCGAAGGGCGGCGGCGGGGGCGCCCCCATGAGCGCGGTCATGGCGGGGACGAAGGGACGGCGGCGCCGGAAGGCGAAGAGCTCGGCCTGCGCGATGACGCAGGCCAGGAAGTCGCGGTAGTAGGTGCGCCGGAAGCCCGGGGCGTCGTCCGCGGGTCCCCGCGCGTCGAGCTCCCCCTCCAGGCGCTTGAGGGCGGCCAGGGCCTTGAGCGGCGGTATCCGGGCCGCGGCGGGCTTGAGGTCCCGGGGACCGAGGTAGGCGTGGAAGAGCTCCTGGTCCGCGAAGGCCCGGTCCAGGGCGAGGACCTGGATGAGGAGCTCCTCCGCGAAAGTCATGCCTTGACGGTTTTTTTGGCCGTGAGGCCGCGGTAGCAGGTCGAGTTGCGGTAGATGCTGCCGTCCACGGAATAGGCCATGCCCAGGCAGCCCGCCTTGCACTTCTTCGCCGCGGCGCAGGCGGCGCAGTCGCCCTCCAGGCGCGAGACGTCGTAGCCCCGGGTGTAAGCGAAGCGGGAGTCGTCGTTCCAGATGGCGGAGAGGCGCCGCCGGCGCACGTTGCCGGCGACGAAGTCCGGGGCCTGCAAAGAAAGGCAGCCCAGCACCGAGCCGTCGGCCTGGACGCCGACCACGTGCATGCCCGCGTTGCAGCCGCGCCACTCGCAGTCGCCCAGAATGGCGTCGGTGACCGGGTGGCAGTAGCCGATGGAGTCCGCGGCCGCGATGCGGATGCGCTTGCCGCAGGCCTTCTGCCAGAGGCGGATGTCGTCGCAGAGCCGCAGGTACTGCTTGGGCGCGAGCAGCATCTTATCGCGCAGGACGCCGGCTCGGCCGAAGGAGTTGACCACCTGGACCTGCCAGAGCTTGACCCCTTGCTCCAGCATGATGCGCAGGACGCGCTCGCGCACGGGGAAGTTCACCTTGTTGATGGAGGTGACCGCGTGGACCTTGAAATCGTGCTTGCGGCCGAGCGCGAAGAGCTCCATGATCCGGCGGAAGGAGCCGGGGTGGCGGCGGATGCGGTCGTGGGTCGCCTGGTCGCCGTCCAGGCTGACGCCCACGTGCTGGACCCCGGCCCGCTTCATCCAGACGACGTCATCCTCGCTGATGCGGGAGCCGTTGGTGATGAAGTTGGCCTGCATGCCGCGCCGGCGGATGTGCTCCACGAGCTCGCGCCAGCGGGGATAGAGGAAGGGCTCGCCGCCCGAGAGGGTGACGTAGCGCGTGCCGATGCGCTTGAGCTCGTCGATGACCTGGAGCCACTCCGCGTGGCTCAGGTGCTCCGGCCGCTCCCGGCCCGTGGCGCTCGACCCGCAATGGAGGCAGGCCATGTTGCAGCGCAGGGTGATCTCGAGCCCGGCGCAGAGGGGGCGGTACTTGCGGCGGCGGACGGTTGTTTTTGCCATTAAAAGAAGACCCCCCCTCGGCGGCCTTGCGGCGAGCGCTTCGGGGGGGACGTCGACCCTGTCGGTCTAGGGATTCTCGAGGTAATAAGGCCGCACCGCGCGCTTCTTGGTGCCCTTCTTCTTCTTGATGACCTTCTTGACCTTCTTCTTTGCCTTCGCCTTCGCCATGAGACCTCCAAGGCCGGATGTCGTGCCTTGGGTCATTATCTCATGGGGGAAGAAAAATAGCAAGCCGAACTTTAGAATGCGGGTTCACTGCGCGCAGGACAGCGGGTGCGCCGGGGAGGCTCCCGCGCAGTTCTCGTCGGCGATCTCCATGCCCAGGCGGTGCTGCATCTGCCGGAACTCGATGTCGAACTTGTAGCGCGCGAGGATGGCCTTGGCCAGCCGGACGTCGCCCGCGCCGCACTTGAGCTCACGGCACCAGGCGTCCCACTCGCCGTCGGCCGGGTCGGCGCCTGCCTTGAAGCGCAGCCAGCCCCGGGCCGTCAGCTCCACGGCGCGGGTGTGCCCGGACTCCTTGAGCCCCATCCCGACCTCTTCATCGAAGCGGGCCAGCTTGTATTCCCGGATCTTGGCCAGGTAGGCGGCCCGCTGGAGGTCCTGGCCCACCGGGATCGCGTGCGCCTTGGCCGCGCAGTGCAGAAAAGCCGAGGCCGCCACGTGGTAATAGTCGGCCTGGTACCGGGTGTACTCCCCGCACATCTCCCGCTCCACGGGCCGGCCCTGCGCCGCGTCGGCGCATTCCTTCTGCATCTCCGCAGCCCGGCGGACCGTGTCGGCGCTGTAGGACTTGCCCAGGGCGCCGTTGAGGTAGAGCGTCGAGTTCGCGTTGGGCTTGAGCGCGTCCAGGGCGGCGATCTGGCAGTACTCCGCCTTGGCTCCGGCCTGCGGGGTCAGGTAGTTGAACCGGTTGTCGTGGCCGTAGAGCGCCAGGACCTTGAGCGCCAGGTAGTTGTTGCCCCCGTAGAGGACGCGGGCCACGGCGCGCTTGGACAAAGCCAGCAGGTCCACGCCCGCCCGCGAGCCGATGTCGGCCCCGGCCGCCGAGCCGGGAGCCGCCCGCTGGAGCAGGTCCACTTCCTTGAGGTCCTTATAGAACAGGAAGGCGGCCCGGTAGAGCGAGCAGTCGGCCGCCAGCGAGTCCGCCATGTAGCGGATCATGCCGGAATTGGCGGTGCGGTCGGTCTTGCCGCTGCCGTAGTTCATGATGGCGTTCATGGCGCCCACGCCGATCATGCTCTCGACGCCCAGGCTCGCGTCCGGGTTGGAGTCCTGGCTCCAAGGACCCCAGCGGCAGGAGCCGAGATGGTCCATGCGCTGGTTGACGTCGGCGAGCTGGCGCTCGCGGACGGGACTGCCCTCGGGATACTCGGCCCGGATCTTCTCGCCCTGCTTCTCGAGTAGCTGCGCCGCCGCGGCGTTCTGCTCGTTGGAGGGCTGGTCCCGCCGCTGCATCCTGACGAGCTTGTCGAGGCCGAAGTCCTGCGTCGCCGCGGAGCCGCAGAGAAGGAAGGACAGGATGAAACCGCCGGAAACGGCCTTCATAGGGGTACCCCCAAGGGTAGCCCCAAGACTCCGCGATTTCAATCCCCCTCCCCGGCTTCGCCGGACCTCCCCCGATTCTTGGGGGGGTCAAGGTGGGGATTCGCCGTCGCCTTCGGCCGGGGGCTCCTCAGCGGGCGTCTCGTCGCCGAGAGGCCGGAGCCCCGCGGCGCCGTCGTCCTCGCCGTCCGGGCCCGCCTCGGCCTTGGGCTTCGCCTTGCCCTTGCCCTTCGCCTTGGGCGGCTTCATGACCGAGACCTTCAGGCTGAAGAGCATCTCCGGCGCGATGCGCTCGCCGGGGCGCCGGGCCTCCATCTCGATCAAGGCCTCCCCGGCCTTCATGGCCCGGAAGCCCGCGGTGAACATGCCGCCGGTGCGGGGGACTCCCGGCTTCACCCTGTCCGGATGGAATTCCACCTCGCCCACGGGGTCGAGGGCGATGCCGTCGAGCCGGGAGAGGACCCAGGCCGCGCCGCCCGCGGGGTCGCCGGCCAGCTGCACGACGAAGACCTGCCCGGGCCGTACCGAGACCTTCTTGCCGCTCATCTCACGGCCGTAGACGAGCCCCGGGGCCGCGGAAGGTTTCTTCTTCCCCTTGCGCGAGCCCGCCCGGGGCCGGGAGGGCGGGGGCGCCTCTTGCGACCCTTCCACCGGCTCGACCGGGGGGGCGGCCCGGGACGGGGCGGACGGAGGCGCCGCCTCCAGCCCCTCGGCCGGCTCGACCGAAACGGAGGAGGACTGCTCGTCGTCGTCCGGCGCGGGGCCCTGGGCGGACCCGGGGGCCGCCAGCAGCGCGGCCAGGAGGATGAGCGGGAGCGTCAGGTCGGCGGCCGCCCGCTTGGCGCGGGAGCGCGCCTTGCGGCGGGACTTACGGCGGCGCAGGCGCTCCATGTCCTGGAGCCGGCGGGAGGTCCCGGGCGAGACGGCCAGCTCGATGCGGTCCGCGAGCTCGCGCAGGGCCAGGAAGCGGTTGAGCTGCAGGCTGCGCTCGCGCTGGCAGCGGACCCGGAGCGCGAGCGGCGGGTAGCTGAGCTGGACGCAGTTGGCGCTCTTGTTGACCTTCTGCCCCCCCTTGCCGCCGCCGGCCGTGAAGCCTTCCGCGATGAGCGCGGGGTCGATGCCGAGCCGCCGCAGCCGGGCGACCAGCTCTTCCGCCTTGGCGGGACTCACTCCCCAGTCCAGGTCGAGCCTCATTGGCGTATGTTAGCGAATTCTTCCTACAATGAGCCAATGAACGCCGCGCACAAGAAGGGCAAGCGTTTCCTGGTGGGCATCGCCGGGGGCTCCGGCTCGGGCAAGACCACCTTCTCGCGGAGCGTCCTCGAGGAATGCCGCATGAGCGGCATCGCCGGACAGATATTCTCCCTCGACAACTACTACCGCCCCCTGGACCACCTGTCGCTCATCAAGCGCAAGGCCTACAATTTCGACCATCCCGACGCGCTTGACCTGCACTTGGCCTACGACCACCTCAAGCGCCTGTGCGCGGGCGAGACCATCGCCCAGCCCATCTACGACTTCAAGGTCTACACGCGGGCCCCGGAGACCGAGCCGCACGCCGCGACCCCCCTCATCATCGTCGAGGGCCTGTACGCCCTGCGCTCCCGGGAGCTCCTCGGCCTCTACGACTACAAGATCTTCATCGCCACCGACATCGCGACCGCGGTCCTGCGGCGCATGCAGCGCGACATCACCGAGCGCGGCCGGGACGTGGAGGGCTCCAAGCACCAGATCCTGAGCTCGGTCCTGCCTATGTACGAGACCCATGTCCGGCCCACGCAGAAGAACGCGCACTTCTCCATCGACTGGTCCGGGGAGGAGATCCCCGAGAAGGCCACCGAGGGCCTGGTGCGCATCGTGCGCGATTATCTGCGCTAGTGCAGTACGTCACCCTGGGCTTGACCGGGGTCCAGAACAGCTGTTTCTGGATTCCGGCTTTCGCCGGAATGACAAAGTGGGTGCGCCAGCTCCCCGCGCCGTCATCTGGCGCGGCAACGCGAGATTTCATAGCCTATCCCCGCAGGGGGAGCTCAACCAGGAGGACCGAAACATGACCACCGCCGCAGCCACGCTCGACGACCTCAAGACCGCCTTCGCCGGAGAAAGCCAGGCCAACCGGAAGTACCTCGCCTACGCCCAGAAGGCGGATACCGAGGGCTATCCCAAGATCGCCCGCCTTTTCCGCGCCGCGGCCGAGGCCGAGACCATCCACGCCCACGCCCACCTGGACGCCATGGGCGGCGTGCGCGGCACCCTGCAGAACCTCGAGGACGCGATCGGGGGCGAGACCTACGAATTCACGAAGATGTACCCGCCCATGCTGGAGCAGGCCACGAAAGAGAACCACAAGGCCCGGACCATGTTCGCCTATGCGGTGCAGGCGGAAGAGGTCCACGCCAAGCTCTACTCCCGGGCCCTCTCCGGGCTCAAGGCCGGCCATGACCTGGAAGCGGCCGAGGTCTACCTCTGCCCGGTGTGCGGACACCTCGAACTGGGCCGGGCTCCCGAGAAGTGCCCGATCTGCAAGGCTCCCGCCGCCAAGTTCCGCCGCATCGACTGAACGCGCGCGATGGCCTCCGCCGGCGGCTCCGAGATCGAGCTGAAGCTGGGGCTGCCGACGCGGGAGGACTGGCATCTCCTCCTGCGGCGACTGGCCCCGCCGGCGGAGACCCGCGTCCAGGAGAACCTCTTCTTCGAAGGCCCGGGCGGGGAGCTGCGCCGCCTCGGCGCGTCGCTGCGGGTCCGCCGGGAGCGCGTGTTCCGGGCCAAGGCCTGGCCGCGGGAGGCGCTCTTCCTGACCCTCAAGCACGGCGAGCAGGCCAAGGACGGGGTGTTCGCCCGCTCCGAGATCGAGTGCCCCCTGGACCCGGTGGACGGACGCGAGCTCACCGCGGACCCGCACGCCCTGCTCGGGCTCGACCTCGAACCCGTCCGCGCCCTGCGCGGCCTGGCGCCGGGCTTGCGCCGGCTCAAGCCCATCGGTTCGTTTACGAACTTCCGCTGCGTGTTCGAAGTCGCCCTGGAGGGACGCCGGACGGTGTGGGAGGTGGACCGGACGGATTTCCCCCGCGGCCGCGTGGAGTACGAGCTGGAGATCGAGTTCCCGAAAATCGAGTCCGCCGAGCGCGCCCGCGGTCACGCGGCCGCCAAGCTGGAAGCTCTGGGCGTGCGCTTCCAGCAGCAGCCCCTGAGCAAGCTACGGAGGTTCCTGCAATACTCCCATGACTGAACCATCCACGAAGTCGCTGTTCTGCGCGGCCCTGGGCAAGCTCCGCCTGGAGGCGGGGTTCCGCTCCGCCTACCAGTTCTACCACGGCAACGGCGGCCGGCGGCAGTTCCCCTTCACCTTCGGGCACTACCTGCGCATCGAGAAGGGCACCATCCTGCCCCGGCCCGACTGGGTCGCCCGGCTCCTGACGGCCCTGCGCATCTCCCCCGGCGAGAAGCGCTGCCGCGATTTCCTGACCGCGTACCTGAAGAGCCTCCTGGGGACCGAACGGGCCTTCGAGACGGTCGCGGGGCCGCTGTTGGCCGCGCCGGCGCCGCGTCCGGCGCCCGCCGGACAGGAGGCCCTGCGCTGGATGAAAGCCCAGCACATGGTCCACATGACCCCCGAGCAGTTCCAGGCCGTGGCCTCCGACGAGGCCGCCTACTGGTGCTCGGAGGCCCTGTGCGCGCAGGGCGGGAGCTGGACCGCCGAGAAGCTGGCCGCGGACCTGGCCCTGCCCCTGGCCGCCGTGCGCAAGGCCCTGCCGCGCCTGGCGCACGCCAAGCTGGCCCGCCGCTCCCCCAACGGCCGCTGGCGCAGCCGCTACGAGGGGAAGGTCTTCACCTTCCCCGGGCGCCTGCAGGGGATGCTCCCCGCCCTGGAGCGGGTGCAGTCGTTCTGGGAGCGGGCCGCGGCCCGGACGGGCAAGGAGCTCATGACCCGGGTGGAGCTGGTCCGCGCGGACGAAGGCGCCATGCGCGGCTACGCCGCCGCCCTCGCCGAGACCGTGGAAGGGGCGATCGCCAACTCCACGCACGGCGCGGGGCCGGGGACGGGCTTCTTCCTGGTCGAGGCCCGGGCGCGCAAGCTCAAGGACTTCTGATGGTTGCAGACCCTGCAACCGAATCGCCCCCGCCGCCCTTCCTCCCGGCATAGACCGTTTACCTCCCGCGCCGAGGCCGGTCGCCTCATGCCCGCCCCGGCCGGGGCCGCTACAATGGAGGCATGAAGGCGATAGGAGGCTCACCCATGAAGAAGCTATGGTTGTCGGCCGCGGCCCTGCTGCTGGCGGCGCTCCCGGGCATGGCTCAAGAAGCGGCGGTCGGGACGAACGACGTCCCCGTGGTGGAGGGCGCCCCGCTGATCCAGTCCGCGGACCGGCTCCCCCTCAAGAGCCTGCTCATCCTCATGCGGGCGGACATCGACGTGTTCAGCATCCCCCTGGCGTTCCCGCCGGCGAACAGCGAGGTGCGCAAGACCTTCGCCGCGCGGCTGCAGGCGATCCAAACCGCGATGGACGACGCGGCCAAGGCCTGCGCGGACCTCTCCACCCCCGCGGCCAAGGCCGCCGCGCTCAAGAAGCTGGCGACGGTCAAGTCGCTCATCGGTCCCGTGGAGCAGAGCTCGGAGCAGGCCTTCGAGTACAACAACATGCGCGGCTACGAGTTCCTCTGGACCATCATCCCCGAGGTGCGGGAGTACACCGACCGGGCCATCGCCAAGGTCCGGGCCGCCGAGTGTAGTGTCCCCAACGCTTCTTTACATTTGAAAAGTCGTCATATCGGCGAAAGCCGGTAGCCGGCGTGTGGAACGGATTCAACGATCCTGTTCTGACGCCTGGACCCCGGCTTTCGCCGGGGTGACGAATACAATTGGACTTATGACTCACGACACTGGATGGACCAGGGTCTGCTGGCGCTGCTGCTGGCGGCCGGGCTGGCCGGCATGGACGGCGGGCGCGAACACGACCTTCAGGGAGAGCGGGGTCTTGAGCAGGCGCCCCGCCAGGTCCTCGGCGGTCCGGGAGACGAGACTGCGGTCCACGAGCCCGCGCAGGAAGCCCTCCTCACCCGGAGGCGCGGTCGGGGCCGCCGCGAAGCGGCCCAGGACCCCGCGCCGCGGCCTGCGCCCGCGGGCACAGGGCCAGGACCACGACGCACGCCGCCGGCAGGCACCTCTTCATCGCGGATAGCTTACCGCATTAGCTATCATCTCCGGAGGGGGAGGGCATCATGGCTTGGTTCGCGAAGCCGAAGGTCGACCGGGTCCTGGTCGTGGACGACGACCCGGATGTGGCCGCCTACATCCAGGACGTGCTTCTGACCGCGGGCGTGGAGTCCATCGTCGCCCACGACGGCCGGACCGCGATCAAGCTCGCCCAAGCGGAACTGCCCCGGCTCATCCTCCTCGACATCAGCATGCCGGACTGGGACGGACTCAAGACCCTCACCCAGCTCCGGGTCCACGAAGAGACCCGCAAGATCCCGGTACTCATGGTCACCGCCCATCAGACCGGCAAGGACGTGGACGAAGCCTTCCAGCGCGGCGCGGTGGGCTACGTGATCAAACCCATCGACCTCCCCCGTTTCCTGGCCAAGGTGGGGATGTTCGTGACGATCAAGGGCGGCTGAGCCCCCCCCCCTATTGACAAGTCAAGTTTCCGGGGCTATACCTTATATAGGCTTACGGACGCCTATGCCAGCCCTCTACACCCTCCTGGCCATGGTCTTCCTGCCCGCGCTCCTGTGCGGGCAAGAGTACCCTTGGACTCCCCCGCAGACCTCCGCCGACCCCTGCAAGGTCCCGGAGAAGTGCGAGGCGCCCCTGGTCGGCGAGGCCCGGGACTACGGCGCCGAGGCGGCGGCCGCAGCCGAAGCCTCCCCCCGCTCCACCCCGGCCTTGCAGGGCTGCACGGACTCCCAGAAGAAGAATATCCTGCGCGCGCTCAACGGCGACGGGAAGAAGAAATTCAACGGCGCCAAGGCCCGCGTCCTGACGGCCAAGAAGGTCCTGGACGCGACCAGCCTGACCCCCGAGCTCCAGCGCGCCAACCAGGGCTCCAAGGCCATCTTCGGAGCGGGCCTGGAGATCACCGGAGTGACGATCACCGAGACGCTGGGCTCGATGAACAAGGCCCTGGGCAGCCCCGCTTTGCGCTGCGCCAAGCCCGCGGACGACGAGTACAAGTACTGCGAAGCCCGCCCCGCCTTCATCGTCATCGGCCAGACCGTGGTCTGGCTCTGCCCGGATTTCTTCAAGTCCTCGGACGAATCGAGAGCCCGCACCCTGGTGCACGAGTCCTCGCACCTGTCGGGCGTGGGCGAAAGCCAGGGGGAGAGCTACTGCATGATCTTCTCCTGCTCGGAGAGCTGCAGCGACAGCGGCTTCCTCGCGGCGGACAACTGGGCCTCGTTCGTCAACTGCGCGGCCGGCGAGGCCTCCGACGAAGCCGACGTCATCACCGCCGATTAGAGATCCAGGCCTTTCGGGAGCGCCGTGGAGGACTCCACGGCCGATTCCGCTGACGGGGCCCCTTCGATCGCCGGGGGGGTCGGGAGGCTGTCGTCGAGCCAGCTGGGCTCTTCCGGATCGATCTCCTCCGCCTCCTCCGTCATGTAGCCGGAGGCCTTCATGCGCCGCAGCACGCGGGACATGTTCCGCTCCACGTAGCGCCCCTTCTTGGCGGGGCTGTGGCGCCGGGGGCTGGGCAGGACCACGGCCATGGCGACCGCCTCGTCCGGGCTCAGCTCCGCGGCGCTCTTGCCGAAGTAGGCCTGCGCCGCGGCTTCCGCGCCGTATATCCCGTCCCCCCACTCGGCGATGTTGAGGTAGAGCTCGAAGATGCGGCGCTTGGACAAGCTGCGCTCCAACTGCTTGGCGACCAGCATCTCCTTGACCTTGCGCAGGGGGTTCTTGCTGGGGGACAGGAACAGGTTGCGGGCGACCTGCTGGGTGATGGTGCTCCCGCCGTAGGCGAAGCGCTTCTCCTTGAGGTCCCGCTCGAAGGCGGCGCGGATCTCGAACCAGTCGATGCCCTTGTGCTGGTAGAAGGCGCCGTCCTCGGCCACCAGTACCGCGTGCTTGAGGTTCTCCGAGATCCGATCGTAGCCCACCCAGCTCATGCGCGGCGAGAACTTCTTCTTCTCCCCGGCCAGGCGAGCGCGCCGCCGCTCGATGTAGGCCGTGGTCTTGGGGTTCTTGGTCTTGAGCCAGGACACGTCAGGCAGCCAGAGGATGTACGCCAAGGACACGAGCATCCCCGCGGCGAGCGCGAAAACGACGTAGTCGAGCGTTCCCCGCTCCTTTCTGGGCTTCCCCATGGACGACCTGCGATATGATACCGCAGTTTGATAAACTTGCGTACCGAAGCTATGCTCCACATCCTCGCTCTGCTCCCGCTTCCCCTGCTCTTCGCAGCCCCTCCCGCTCCCGCGGGCGACGCGGAGTGGCCGCCCATCGAGGTCTCCACCGCGGGCCGCGCCCTCACCCTGGACGAGGCCTTCGACCGGGCCCTGGTCCAGAGCGAGACCCTCGCGCAGCAGGCTGAGACCGCGGCCGAAGCCTGGGCCCGCGTGGACGAGCTGTGGTCCGCGGTACAACCCTCCCTTTCCCTAGTGGGATCCCAGCTCTATCAAGACAAGTCGAGCGGCGCGGGATCCCGCACCAGCCGGCCCGACCTGCACGTGGCGGCCCATCAGCCGCTCTTCACGGGCCTGCGGGAGTTCCTCGCCGTACGGATCGCCAAGTCCCAGGGGCGCAGCGCCGACCTCGACCTGGCCCGGGCCAAGGACCTGCTCTTCTCCGACGTTTCCGCGGCCTACCTGGACCTCTTCGGGGTGCACCGCGAGTTGGGCATACGGAAGGCCCTGGTCATAATCACCCTGGACCGCATCCGCGAGCTCAAGGAACGCGAGAAGATCGGGCGGACCCGGCGCAGTGAGGTCCTGGCCGCCCAATCCCAGCTCGCCCAGCTCTTCGCGGAGTTCGAGCAGGCGGAACGGCGCGAACTCGACGCCCAGGAGACCCTGCGCTTTTTGACCGGGCTCGCGGACCGGCTGGTGCCGGCCGAGGCGCCCATGACCCCCGCCGCCGCCCTGGAGACCTGCCTCGCACGCTGCCGCACCCGGCCCGACGTGGAGGCCCGGCGCGGCGACGCGGAGGCGGCCAAGGTCTCGGTGGAGATCGCCCGGCGCGCCCGCTGGCCGGTGGCCGCGCTGGACGGCAACTACTATCTCCGGCGGGTCGGCTCGGTGGAGGACGTGCGCTGGGACCTGCTCTTCTCGGCCGCGCTCCCCCTCTATCAGGGCGGCCGGACCGTGGCCCAGGTCTCCCAGGGGGAGGCGCGCCGGCGCCGGGCCGAGGCCGCGCTCGCGCAGGTCCTGCGCCGAGCCGAGACCGAGGTGCGGACCGCGTACTCCGACGTGCAGTCCGGCCTGTCCGCGGTCACGGCGTTCGAGAGGGCCGTGGCCCTGGCCGAGGCCAACGCCAAGTCCCAGGCGGACGACTACCGCCTGGCCCTGGTGACCAACCTCGACGTCCTGGGCGCCCTCAACAACCTCCAGCAGACCCGCCTGCGCCTGGAACAGGCGCGCGTGGACCTGGTCCTGTCGCGCATCCGCCTGGACGCGGCCGCCGGAGCGGTGCGCCGGTGAGCATCTCCGACGTCTCCATCAGGAACCCGGTCTTCGCCTGGATGCTCATGCTCGGCCTCATGTTCTTCGGGTGGATCGGCTTCTCCCGCATGGGCGTGAGCCTGATGCCGGACGTGGACTTCCCCGTGCTCTCCATCTCCCTGGGCTGGGAGGGGGCGGCCCCGGAGATCATGGAGACCGAGATCGTGGATGCGGTCGAGGACGCCATGACCACGGTCGAGGGCGTGCGGGAGATCGCCTCCACCTCCCGCCAGGGACAAGCCTCGGTCACGGTCGAGTTCGAGCTGAACCGGGATATCGACGTGGCCCTCCAGGAGGTCCAGGCCAAGCTGGCCTCGATCCAGCGCCGCCTGCCCCGCGACATGGACCCGCCGACCGTGCGGAAATCCAACCCCGAGGACCAGCCCATCCTGTGGCTCGCGCTGTCGGGCGAGCGGCCCCTCCCCGAGATGATGACCTTCGTCGAGACCCAGCTCAAGCAGAGGTTCCAGACCATCCCCGGCGTGGGCGAGGTCTTCCTGGGCGGGCTGGCGGACCGCAACCTGCGGGTCTGGCTGGACGCCCGCAAGATGGAACAGATGCAGGTCACGGCCGAGGACGTCCTCGCCGCGATCGCGCGGGAGCACGCCGAGGTCCCCGCGGGGCGCATCGAGACTTCGCTCAAGGAGCTCAACGTCCGCACCTTGGGGGAGTTCCTCACCGCCGAGGACTTCGAGAACCTGCTCATCACCCAGCGCGGCGGCCAGCCCATCCACGTCCCCATCAAGATCCGCGAGATCGCCCGCATCGAGAACGGCCTGGCCGACATCCGGCGCATCGCCCGGGTCAACGGCAAGCGCGCGGTCGGGCTGGGCATCCGCAAGCAGCGGGGCGCCAACTCGGTGGCGGTGGCCAAGCACGTCGTGGAGCACGTGCAGGAGGCCCAGGAGTCCTTGCCCGAAGGGATGGAACTGGGCGTCAACTTCGACTCCACCCGCTTCATCGCCGAAGCGGTGCACGAGTTGAACTTCAACCTCGTCCTATCGGCCCTGCTCACCTCGCTGGTCTGCTGGCTCTTCCTGGGCACCTGGTCCTCCACCATCAACATCCTGCTCGCCATCCCCACCTCGGTGCTGGGGACCTTCATCGTCACCTACTTCATGGGCTTCACCCTCAACAGCTTCTCCATGCTGGGACTGACCCTGGCCATCGGCATCGTGGTGGACGACGCCATCATGGTGCTGGAGAACATCGTCCGGCACCGGGAGTTGGGACAGGACCGCGTGACCGCCTCCGCCCGGGGCGCCCGCGAGATCACCTTCGCGGCCATGGCCGCCACGGTGGCCATACTGGCCATCTTCGTGCCCGTGGTCTTCATGGAGGGGATCATCGGCAAGTTCTTCTTCCAGTTCGGGGTCACCATCTCGGCGGCGGTGCTGTTCTCGCTCCTGGAAGCGCTAACCTTGACCCCCATGCGCACCTCCCAGTTCCTGGAATCCAGCGAGCGCTCCAACTTCATGACCCGGATCGCGGGCGCGACCTTCAAGGCCCTGGCCGAGAACTACCGGAAGGTCCTGGGAGTCTGCCTGGACCACCGCTGGAAGGTCATCGGCCTGGCCCTGCTCTTCTTCGGCGCCTCCACCCTATCGGTGAAGAAGCTGCGCAAGGAGTTCACCCCGCCCCAGGACCAGTCCATGTTCCTCCTGCGCGTCCAGACCCCGGTCGGCTCCTCCATCGACTTCACCGACGCCAAGTTCCAGGAGATCGGCAAGTGGCTGATGGCCCAGCCCATCACCAACCGCTACTTCGGCGCGGCCGGCGGCATGGGCGGGGGCGACGTGTCGGGCGGGATGCTCTTCGTCACCCTGAAGCAGCCCAAGGACCGCCCCGCGGGCCCTGACGGCAAGCGCCCCACGCAGGGAGACGTCATGAAGCTGGCGCGCAAGGAGCTCAACAAGATCCCCGATGTGAAGGCCGTGCCCGTGGACCCCTCGCAGTCCGGGTTCGGGTCCGGGCGCTCCATGCCCGTGGAGTTCTCCCTGCGCGGCCCGGACTGGGACAAGCTCATCGAGCTCTCCGGGACTCTGATGGGCCAACTGGAGGCCACCGGGCTCATGGCGGATGTGGACACGGACTACCGCGCCGGGATGCCGGAGGTCCGGGTCTTCCCGGACCGGGCCAAGGCCTACGCGCGGGGCGTCTCCATCCAGTCCGTAGGGCTCGTCATCAACTCCATGGTGGGCGGGGTGCGCGCGGGCTATTTCACCGAGAACGGCCGGCGCTACGAGGTGCGGGTGCGGGCCGAGATCCCCTTCCGGCTCAAGGCCGAGGACATCGGCAAGTTCTACGTGCGCAACAACCGCGGCGAGCTCATCAGACTGTCCGAGGTGGTCCGCATCGAGGAGCGCACCACGCTCTCCTCCATCATGCGCAAGGACCGTGAGCGCGCCATCGGAATCTTCGCCAACATCGCCCCGGGGAAATCCCAGGCCGACGCCCTGGAAGCGGTCCGGCGCATCGCCGGAGAGACCCTGCCCGACGGCTATCACATCGTGTTCTCGGGCTCGGCCCGGACCTTCAAGGAATCCTTCGACAGCCTGAAGATCGCCCTGCTCCTGGGCATCCTCGTGGCCTACATGGTGCTGGGCTCCCAGTTCAACAGCTTCGTGCACCCCTTCACCGTCCTGCTGGCCCTGCCCTTCAGCGTGTCCGGAGCCTTCCTGGCCCTGCTGGCGACGGGGACCAGCCTCAACCTCTATTCGATGATCGGGCTGATCCTGCTGATGGGGATCGTGAAGAAGAACTCGATCCTGCTGGTGGATTTCACGAATCAGCGCCGCTCGGAGGGGCTGGAGGTCCGCGCCGCCCTGCTGGAGGCCTGCCCCATCCGCCTGCGGCCGATCCTCATGACCTCCATCGCTACCATCGCCGCGGCCCTACCCCCGGCCCTGGCCCTCGGTCCCGGGGCCGAGACCCGCATCCCCATGGCCGTGACCGTCATCGGCGGCGTCCTGGTGTCGACGCTCTTGACGCTCCTGGTCGTCCCCTGCGCCTACAGCCTGCTCTCGCGCATCGAGCGCAAGAAGCCCGCGGAGCTCACGGCTTTCGTCCAGGCTTCCACCCAGCCGCGCTGACCCCGATTCCCTCCTACCGTCAAGTCGTCATCCCGCATTGTTCTTTGCCGTCATCCCGCATTGTTCTTTGCCGTCATCCCGCATTGTTCTTTGCCGTCATCCCGGCGGAAGCCGGGATCCAGCCGCACGCCGTCAACGGAGTACGAACGGCCTGGATTCCGGCTTCCGCCGGAATGACGGACCATCAACGACTTGGATTCCGGCCGGCCGCATTGACCCCGGCGCGCAACGCGGCGCAGAACCGCCCCAGACGGTCCTCCTGAGCGGGCAGTTCCCGGAGCAGGTCGGCCGACAACTCGAGCTGGACGCCTCCGTCCTTCGGTCGGTTGACCAGGTTGGCGGGACTCCTTCCCGGGAGCCGCCGGCAGGGCTGCTCGGTCTCGAACCCGGCGGCCGAGAGAGCGTCGGCCACCGCCTGACGCAGGGATTCGTTCCCCCCGCCCACGCACACGGACTGGCCCGGGTCGCGCTGGCCGTGGATCGCGACGCCCAGGCGGCTGCGGGCGGCCAGGGCCAGGGCCCCGGGCTCGTCGTAATGCGCCGCGGTCAGATGCAGACGCCAGGGCGCGCTGGAGAGCAAGCTCTCGAAACGGTAGAGGTTCCAGTCCGTCCCCGCCAGCGCGGCGGCGACCGCCTCGGTCCCGGGCTCGATGGCCCCGCCGTGGATGGCGAACACGGTGACCGTGGAACGACGGTCCGCCACCTCAATGCGGTAATCCTTCCCCGAGGTGTGCGAGGAGCCCAGCGCGGCGAAGGAGGGGAAGACGTCCGCCGCCCGGGCCGCGGCGGCGCAGGATAGGCAGAGGACGAGGAGGAGAGCTCTCACGGGGGAAAGATATCATATAGGATATACGGACCGGGCCCCATGTTCTCGCTCAAGAAGATCCAGCTCTTCCGCTCCCTGTCCAACGCCTGCCGGGCCGGCCAGTCCGCGGGCAAGGCCCTGCGCCAGTACGCTCAGCGCGAGGGGCAGTCCTCGCTTTTGCGCATGGCTGAGGAGATCGAGGGCGGCGGGACCTTCAGCGAGGCTATGCGCCGGCGGCCCGGGGAGTTCCCCCCCTGGCAGGCGGAGGCCGTGGCCGCGGGCGAGGGGACGGGTCGGCTCGACGAAGTCCTCGGCCTCATCGCCCAAAGCCTGGAGGAACGGCGCCGCTTCTGGCTCAAGGTCCTGCCCAAATGCGCCTACCCGGTATTCATCCTCCACTTCATCCCCGTGGCCATGAACGCGCAAACCCTGGTGAACCACGGCCCGGCGACCTTCTTCTTCCACTGCCTGGCGTCCTTGGTGCCGCTCTACCTCGCCTTCGCCGTCATCTACCTCGCGGCGCGTTCCCTGCTGGGTCTGCCCGGCCTACGCCGGCACCTCCCCTTCGCCGGCTCCTTCCTGCGCGCGGCCCTGGCCCACTACCTGGCCCTGCTCGTGCGCGCGGGGCTTTCCCTGTCCAAGACCGTGGAGCTCGCCGGACGCGCGGCGGGGCTCTCCCCGGAAGACCGGGGGCTGCGCGGCGCCGCGGCGCTCGCGGACCGCGGCGGGAGCATGGCGGCCATCCTCGCCGCCTTCGCGCTGTTCGACCAGGAGGACATCGACTATGTGCAAAGCGCGGAGGAGGCGGGGAAGCTCGACTCGGAGCTCGCCCGGCTCCACGAACGGGCCCGGGAGCGCAACGAGGCCGCGGTCTCCACCCTCCTCAACCTCATCCCCACCCTCATCCTGCTGGCGGTCGCCGCGGTCGTGGCGCTCAAGGTGATCGGCTTCTACAAGTCCGCCTATTCCTCCCGGATGGGGCAGGGCGTCCTGTTCTAATTAGGATATACTGCAGCGGAGTCCATCTCGGAGGATCCATGAGCGAAATCGCCACGCCGTTCCCGGAGATCGGAGCGTCCACCGACCCGAAGCAGATCCCCTGGATCGACTCGGTGGTCTGGTCGGAGCGGACATCTTCAGGAGGGCGGGTCTACGAGTGGCTGACCAGGGACCACATCCGGCAGGTGTCCTGGACCACCGGGAGCGTCTCCATCCACCTGCACGAACGCTCCTTCCTGCAGAAGGCGTCGCAGTTCTTCGTCATCCAGGCGCCCTTCATCTCCATCGGACAGAACGTCCCGCTTTAGGGTATCCCGCCGGCAGAGCTCGCCGACCAGGACCGCCTGGAAGAAAGCATCCTCCGTATCGGTGATGGACCCCATATTGCGGTTGGCCGCCGTGTACACCATGGACGCGAGATAGGCGGCCTGGGTCTGCGCCGGGAGCCCGGATTCCAGCACCGCCTGGACCATCGGGTGCCGTGCGTTGACGTCCCAGCGCGAATCCTGGCCCATGCTGCACAAATCCGGACCGCCTGCGGGGTCGAGCAGCAGGCCCTCCTCCGGGGGACAGCCCGCGCGGTCGACCCCGCGACGCCCTCGCAAGGACGCGAACAGGCGCAAAGTCTCGGCGACGACGGTGTCCCGCGGCGTGACGGGCGCCGGGACCCCGGTCCGCTCCGGCGCCGGCGGCGGCCCAGGCCGCGAAGGCGGACCGGACGCCGCCACGGACTGGGGGCTGACCTCCGTCATGGACGCACCCCCCAGGGCGGTGGACACGAGCATGGGATGGCGCAGTACCGGGAAAAAGCCGCTGCCAGGTTCGACCTGGAAGGGAGTGCGCTTGAGATAGCGGAGGGGCTCGCCCGTGGCCAGACGCTTGGCCAGGAAGTCCAGGGAGGCCGCCCCTCCGTCCGAGGTCGGGAACATGGCCAGGCCCCGGATGCGGCGGCGCAGGTCCTCCCAGGCCGCCGGCGGCTGAGGCGTCCCCGCCGGGACCGGCTGGACCAGGAGGAGCAGGGCCAGCTGCAATCTCCCGCAGACGCGGGACGCGGGATCGAACCCGGGCCACGCGACGATCAGGTCCGACAGGAAGCGATAGCAGAGGACCAGGGCCCCGCGCGCCAGATCGGGGTGGAGACCTCTGCCCTGAAGCACCGAACCCGCATAGCCGGACACGTCCAGGAGCATCTTCCCCGAGAGCTTCAGCTCCCGCGGCTGCAGCAGGAATCGGCGCGGCCCTTTCCCGGGAGACAACCGGACGGAAAGACCGGGGAGCGGCTCCGCCGGCAGACCGATCCGGGCCCGCAGGGTCCCCAGGGAGAGGATGCGCTCATAGAGCATCTCCGAGCCGAAACCGGCGTCCAAGAGGTCCGTTGGGGCGCCGGACGCGGGCGGAGCGGGCGCCCGCTGCCACTCCAAGAGGGGCGGCGCCGCGGCGCCCGCGGAGACCGTCGGCGCGGAGGCCGGCTCGAGCTGGGACTTCCGCGCAGGCCACAGAGCTTGGATGAGCGACAGCTCCTCGTCGGCCAGGATCGCGCAGTCCCTCTCCCCCCCGGAAACGCCGGGCTTCAGGCAGGTGAGCAGCTGGCCCCGGGAGAGGAATCCCTCCAGCTCCAGCAACGTCCAGGTCCCCTGGGGGCGCCGGAAGAACGGCAACCGCCAGACCAGTTCATAAAACCTGCGGTGGAGCCGGGAGCCGGCCGCGGGGGACTTCCATGGCGGGGCGAAGAAATACCGCAGAGCCCGGAGCAGGCAGAGCCGGAGCGGATGGTCCGGCCGGTCGTAGAGCGTTCCGCGCTCGCGCAGCAGCGCGGTCAGGAGCGCGAGCCCGGCCTCGTCGGGAAGAGAGCGCACCGGCTCGGCGGTCCCGAACACCCAGACCGTGCCATAGGGCTGGCGCAGCTCCGAGGCTCCCTTCCCGCCGCCCAAGGCCAGATGCGCGGGCTGTCCGTCCACCGTCCATTCGGCCAGGCACCCCCCGGCCGCGCCATGGGCGCAGTCCCCCGGACCCTTCCGGTGGACCATCCAGCAATCCTCCTTCCCGGGGAAGGCGGCGGCGACGCAGTCCGGGAACAGCCGCCCCAGGAACTCCGCGCTGAATCGCGAGTCCTCGAAGACCCGGGAGATGGCGAACCCCGCTTCCGGCTTCTTGGCGAAGAACAGCTGCTCGCCGTCGTCGAGCGCCTCGCGCATCTTCTCATGGCTCCAGGACCCGCCCTCCGTACGCTCGGGCCACAGGAGCGCCTTGGCGACCCAGCGCCGGTCCACCGGGAGTTCCCCCTTCGTCCCGGCGGTCGACCATTCCAGGAAATCGATGAGATGCGGACGCAGGGCCCGGCTCTCGTTCGACCGGGCCAGGGGGCTAAACACCTCGGCGGCCCGCTCGTAGAGCGCGGGCGCCGCCTTCATAACGACCGCGGCGGCCGCGGCAAGGTCCCCGGTCCCGGTGACGACAGCGGTGAAGCGCAGCGGCTGCGGAGCCGCGGTGTAGGAGACGGGCAGTCCGCGCTGGAAGAGATGGATGTTGGCCCCGCCCCGGGAGAAGCGCAGCCCGATCTCTCCGGAAAAGTCGTCCTCGGAGAACGGCACGCGTAGGGCCAGGTCGGTGATCCCGATCTGCTCGAGGACGGGGGTCCGGTGCGCCGGCACGGGTCCCAGGCTCCCGTCCCGGGCCGCCTTCTCCAGGAGCGGGGTGACGTCGACCAGCTCGCGGCCCAGCAGGGCGGCCGCGAAATCCAGCTCTCCCGGATGGATCCGCCACACGGAGCAGAAGCTCATCTCCAGCCCGGGGAACGGCTCCGTGGAGAAGGGGACGTAGCCCATCACCTCCTTCTGCCGGAGCAGGTCCGCGAGGCTGAGGGATTTGAGGTCCGCCGACACCAGGAGCCGCGCCGCCCACAGGGCCTGGCGCAGCTCATCCTTGCGGTCCTTCTGCGGGGAGGTCAGCAGGCGGCAGGCCGCGCCGCGCAGCCAGAGCGTCCGGCGGATGTCGAGCTCCAGGGCCGAGACGTTGTCGGCCCACTCCGGAGGAATCGATAGCTCTCCTAAGAATCGCGCCAACCGCGACAGCCAGCCGGTTTCGCGCTTGCCCGCCGCGAGCGCCAGCTGGCGGGACCAATACTGGCGGAGCGGGGCGACGTCGAGGTAGCCGCATACCGAATCGATCCTCTGGTTCTGGACGTCGACGGCGCCGCGCAGCAGCCCGTCCGCGCTGCGGGACAGCAGAGCCATGACCTTGCGGTACTCCGCGTTGCGCACGACCAGGGTCTGGGAGGCGTTGGGCTGGAAGCGGTCGTCGTTGAGCTCGCCGACCACCTGCACGGTCGATAGGGATTCCTGGATGGCCCCGGCCGCCACGCCGTACCAGGCCGTGGATACGTCGCTGCGGCCCCATAGCCCGTAGGGCAAGTCGATCCAGCCGCGGACCCCGTCCTCGTCCACCGGGTAGGGGCAGATGCGCCGCTCGGGCGGGAGCCCGCGCGGGACCGCCTTTCCTTCCACTACGATGGGGATGGGGCTCAGCCGGCAGTGATCCCGCAGGAGTTCGGCGCTATGCGCACCCCACAGGGGCTTGCCTCCCATGCGGGGCAGGACCCGGAGCACCGTCAGCGTGCCGCTGTCCTCGGCGGGACCGACGGACTCGGACTCCAGGGATTCGAGCTGCAGCAGGACGCGCTCCCCCTTGGCGCCCGAGAGCAGGGAGACGCGCCTGGGCTCGAGACGGAGCAAAGAGAGAAGCGCGAGCGCGAGTTCCCGCCCGCGCCGGCCCTCCTTCCGGGCCCCTTTGAACAACGCGGCGTAGGGATATTCCAGCTCGGCGGCGGTGAAGGGGGCCCCGTCGAACCGGACCTCGACCCCGCCGGAAGCGGCCTCCAGCCGCTGGAAAGCGACCCGCGAGGCGCCGCCGGCCACCGCGCAGCGCACCAGGAGGAGTACGTACATCGCCGGGTCCGGGAGCTGGTAGCGCATGAGCTTGTCCAGCGTGCGCTTGCGGTCGATGCGGAACGCCCCCGCGTCCACGAGAACGGCTTCTGCTTCAGCCATGATCCCCCGCGGTCCGCTCCAGCGCCAGGTCGAGCAGGCCGAGGATGAACTGCTCGTCCTCGGCGTCGCTGATGTCCTTGAACAGCCGGTTGAAGCCGGAGAAGCAGACCGAGGCCGCGTAGGGCAACGTGTCCCGGAGCGCCGGCCCCGCGACGAGTCCGCGGACCAGCGGATGCTCCGCGTTGAGCACGAAGCCGGGCGTCCCTTTGGCCCCGCTCCAGAGCAGCTTCCCCCCTTCCTTCGCGCCCACGCGCAGGGCCGCGATGACGTTGACGGGGAGGGGGCACGCGCCCCGGGCGCTCAGCTCGGAGAACCAGGCCCGGAGCCCGCCCTCCAGGCGCTCCGGGCCCGCGCCCGCCAACTCCTCGAACGGCGCGGCGGGCGCGCGCTCGGGCGCGGCGGGGGTCGCGGGGGCGGACGGCATCGGCGCGCTCCTCACCGGCCGCCGGACCGGGGCTTCGGCCGCCGGTGGAGCCTTGTCCTCCAGCATCGCCTCGATGAGGCCGGACGCGCTCAGCAGCCCGCGCAGGCGCGCCGAGCAGACGGAGAAGACGCCGCGCTGGCGCCGGGGATGCGGGGACCAATCCAGGACCAGCTTGGTCCCGGCGTCGTGAGCGGCCCGGAGGTCCTTGAGAGACACCGCCTTCCCCCGCGCGTCGCGCAGCAGAGCCGCTTCGGCGAGCCAGGGATGGTCGCCGCAGTCCTTCCGGGCCGGGTCCCAGCTCCGGCAGAACAGATCCAGGAGATGCTCCCGGATGACGGCCTGCCGGGGCGTCTCCTCCTCCGCGCGGTAAAGGAGTCCCAGGTCGCGGTAGAGCGCGGGCACCGCGCTCATGATGGCCCCGAGGCAATGGGAGGCCACGGACGAGGCGAAGGCGCCGCTCGCCAGCGCCGCCGGCTCCGGTGCCTCGGAGAGCGCGGGGTTCTCCACGACCGCCTCCAGCCGCAGCCCGTCCAGGGGCCAGACCGAGACCCCCAGCGGAGTCCCGTTGGAAAGCCAGCGGATCTGACTGCTCGCGGGATGCGGGGACAAGGACAGCGCCGCCTCCCCGCTGGCCTGCCCCTCGGCGAAGGACGCCCGGGCCAGCAGGTTGTCGGCGTCCAGGACGGGGCGGGAGCGGACCGTCGGCACGCGCGCGCCCACGTCGAGCTCCAGCACCTGCGACGGGAAGAAGGCTTCCAGGAACTCGAGGTCCGCGTCCCGCACGATCCACGCCGCGGTGACCCGCCCCGCGGCGAAGGAGGGGACCTTGTCCCGGGAATAGGGGACGTGGCCGAGCCAGCGCCGCTGGCGCTCCAGGACGCGCAGGGTGAGGGCCTTTCCGTCCGATTCGAAGAGCACGGGGGCGTCCCAGAGCCGCTCGGGGATGCCCGGAGCGTCCTTGAGCATCTCGATGCGGTGCTGGAGGGTTGAGGCGCGCAGGGCGGCCACGAAGACGGACATGCGGAACATCGCGAAGCCCTGCTTGTCCTCCTGGATGGGTTTGGGACTAAGCCCCGGGTAAAGGAACATCCCCAGCTGCTCGCGCATAGTGGGCTTGACCCAGGGCATCCAGCAGCGGAAATTGCGCTGGGAGAGCCCGACGCCCACGTCCGGCGCGGCGCTCAAGGCGAGTCCGGCGGCCTCGTCGAGCAGCTGGGCCGAGGCGTCGCTGACGGCGTCCAGCGCGCGCTGATAGCGGTCGTCGTGGACGATCCCGGTCTGGGAGAGGCTCTTGCGCAGGCCGTCGTCGCGCACGAAGCCGGTCACCTGCAGACCGGGCAGGCGGGGCCGCTCCACCGCCATGCGCACCCCGCGGGTCACCAACTCGATGGTCGAGGTCTCGGGGGCTCCCGGCGGGACCTCCAGCTCGCCGGAGACGCCGCCGCGGGTAAAGGCGCGGCTGAGGAAAGGGGGCAGTTCGCGCTCCTTCGCGCGCAGGGGCCGGGTTCCGACGCTGATCTTGACCGGGCAGTGCCGGCAGTACTCCTCCAGGAAGGCGAGCTCCTGGTCGTGGGACCCGGTCAGCGAGACGAAGATGTTCATCTGCGCGCCCGGGCCGAACATCCGGCGCTGCTCCTCCAGGGGCGGACCGATGTAGTGCTCCAGGCGCTCGCTAAGGAGGCTCTCCACCTGCAGGACGAATTCGCTCCCGTTGGCGGTGAACATCACGGAGACATGGTCCGGCCGCAGGCGCAGGACGGTCAGGAGCCCCACCGCAAGCTCCCGCATGCGCGTGCGGCGCCCGTCGGGGTCCTCCTCGAAGAGGTGCTGGTAGGGGTCGCGGAACTCGTCGGGCAGCCAGGGGAGGCCGTCGAAGGTCATCTCGAAGCCGCTGAGCTGGGTGCGCACGAGGATGCGCCGCGCGCCCGCGGCCACGGCCGCTTGCACCCAGGACAGCGGGTACATGCGCGCGTCCGGGAGCTGGAAGCGCATGAGCTTGTCCAGGGCGCGCCCCCGGTCGACCCGGAAGGCGCCGTCCGAAACCAGCTCGTCTTCGGCCATGGCTCAGCGTGCGGCCTTCGCGTCCAGCTTCAAAGCCGCGCCCAGGAGCCGGGCCTCCATCTTCTCGGCGAGGTTGGTGTACTCGCTCTCCTGATCGGGCGGGACCTCCCCGTCGTGGAGGTGCATCATCTTCAGGCACAGGAACGCCGCCAGGCCGGGCCGCCCGGAGTGCAGGCGGACGAACTTCTCCACCGCGGGGTGCCCCGCGTGGAGGAGGGCCCAGCGCTTGGGGCGCCGGAACCACAACAGCGAGGACACCGGCTGCTCCCGCGCCGGGGAGAGGAGTCCGGGCTCCTTCTGGATGACGAAGACCCGGGACCCGACCGAGGAGCCGGCGTAGGCCAGGTCGGCGGCCGCGATGCCCCGGTACTTGGCCCCGGATTGGGCGTCCATCCAGCGCAGGGTGTCGAGAAAGGCCTTGAAGGGCGCGGGCAGAGCCGCGTCCTTGGCGACCTCGGGCTGGATGAACTCCTGCGTAAGGGACGCGCCGCTTAGGGGGTCGGCGCGGCGGCGGTCAGGGCGGCGTTCCCGGACAGGTCCCCGAACTCGGTGCGCAGGCGCTCCGGCAGCTCCGAGACGATGGCTGGATTTGGTCCCCGAAAAACGCAAAGAGCCTCCGCGGACAGCAAGTGTTGCGTCAGCTACTGGCTATCGGGGTCGAAATTGCCGAGCCTATCCAACCGAAATGATCCGATGCCGACACCACAGATCATGTCGATGAATGGCTGGCAGTTGTTAGCGCCATTTCGCATCTGATTAGCCTGGTCTTGATGGCCATTATCCCCACCGCCAAAACATTCCTGATTCATTGCGTCTCTCGCCGCAGCACATGCCAAGAAGCGAGCTTTCTTGGCCCGCAAAGTATCGCAATCATCACCACTGGCACAGGCACTGATAGGAGGGACTTTGCATTCATTCCTGATGCGGTCTTTAAGTTCTTTGTATCGCAAATCAGAACATGTGCGGGGATTCGAAAGTGCTTTATTGATTTGCTCGATGAGCTCCTGGATCTTGGCCTCCCAGGCACGGATCAACGCGACAAAATTATTCCATTCGGGAACATGAACGTTGACTTTGCGTTCCCACTCGTCCACATCGACGTTGTGCGTTTTCACATCCTCATTGTAGATGGCGATGATCTTATTCAACCGGGCAGCATTCTCCACGCACCACTGATGATCTTCTGGAGGATGCGTGGGAAGGCACCGCGCCTCATGTACGCGTACTTGGCGCTCGATTTCCGCATCCCTGACATCCAATTCGGCCTTCTTCTCATTAAGCGCCTTCTTTTCTTTATCCAGAGCGGTATCATTGGCATCCAGCCTTTTCGCTTCAGGCAACATCCCCTCACGTTCTTGCGTAAGCCCAGCTCCCTTGGCCCTCAGGGTTGCGATGAGAGTGACATCAAGGTCATCCATCGCGGGGTCCACCAGAAGAACTTCCATGTTGCGATGGTTCTGGTGATTGGACAGATAATTCAAAAGGATATTATGGCGTGATGTTCCGGATCGCATGGTCAAGGATGCTTCGCGGGGGTCCACCGCCGCCCTTGCCTTTTGCATGGGGACCAATGACCACGATGCGGTTTGGCATTTGGGGATATTCGGTGCCGCGGCGCCCTCCTTCGCCGCTTCTTTCTTAATCATCTCAAGAACACGAGGCACATCTATTCCCCGATCGAAATCCATTTCGCTGGACCCCGCCGAAGCCAGCGACCCTGTTACGATAAGGGGAAGAAGAACGATCGCAAAAGCACGGGATTTCGAAGGTCGAATCATGTCTCCCTCCAGTCGTCTAAATTTCAATTTAGGGTAATGCTATGCTTTCTTATTATTATAGTCAACAATGAAAGACGAGCTGGTGAGATAACGCTTTCCGCGCAGCGATTCCCATGTCTCAAGAAATTGCACTCAAGAAATTGCATCTTGCCTACATGAGCGAACCTCGCCTAAAATATAGAGCCATCCGATAGCTGGGAGGACCTACCGCCATGGATGTTTTTCAAGCAATCGAAAATGGGAGCCTGCTGGATGTCCGCGAGATTGTTGAAAGAGATCGGACTACATTGTCAGCAACAAATAGGATTGGTTTTTCACCCCTCATGACTGCTATCGGCAATATGGAGCGAAAATTCGAGATTATTGAGTATCTGGTGAAGGCTGGCGCTGATGTCAACTTCAAGACAAAGGAAGGCTACACCCCGCTGCATGCCAACGTCGATTTGAACGGCCCCACATGCTATGGCGAACTACCCTACAAGGTCGCTTGCTTACTTAAAGACAATGGGGCTGATACGGAGGCATGCAATCACTATGGCTGGACACCGCTTATGCGCGCAGCGCTGGAGGGAACACCAGCGGAATTTGAAGCCCTGCTGAGAATAGGCGCGCGATTCGACCTAACCTTCCCGCCCCATTCCATGCCAGAGTTCAGCCGGGGACAATCCCTAGTTAGCATCGTCCTCGACGATCTGGAAAAACTCTGCTTACTATTGGGATTCGGTTTGGTTCCCGATAGCTCACTTCTTGATGCTGCTAGGAACAAGTTCGCACAGGTTCGGGATTCGAACTCAGCGTATGCGCAGGGGCTCAAGAAGAGTCTGGAGCTTCTAAAAAAGAAATCGACGCCCTCATCCTAAGAGCGGGAGCGCTTGGCATCCTCCGCACCGTCTGAGGGGGGCTCCCCAAACCTTTGGCCGATTTGCGCCGCAAGTCGGTCAAAGGTCATCTCGAAGCCGCTGAGCTGGGTGCGCACGAGGATGCGCCGCGCGCCCGCGGCCACGGCCGCCTGCACCCAGGACAGCGGGTACATGCGCGCGTCCGGGAGCTGGAAGCGCATGAGCTTGTCCAGGGCGCGCCCCCGGTCGACCCGGAAGGCGCCGTCTTCGACCAGCTCGCCGTCGGGCATCAGGCGGCCTTGGCGTCCAGCTTCAAAGCCGCGCCCAGGAGCCGGGCCTCCATCTTCTCGGCGAGGTTGGTGTACTCGCTCTCCTGATCGGGCGGGACCTCCCCGTC
>MGTY01000116.1 GCA_001799695.1 Elusimicrobia bacterium GWA2_69_24 | reverse complement strand
ATCCCCGAGGCGGTGGCCCGGCGCCACGTCGCCGTCCCCTTCGCCAAGGAGGAGTCCACCCTCTTCGTCGCCATGGCCGACCCCAAGGATTTCTTCGTCTCCGAGGACCTGCACCTGCGCACGGGACTCGACATCCAGGCCTACCTGGCCATGCCCTGGGACATCGACGCCCTGCTCGACGGCATCTATCGGGCGGAGGCGGCCAAGGACACGGAGGCGGCGCTCACCAACCTCACGGATTCCCTGGACCAGAGCACGGAGAAGCCCCCGGAGCTGGGCGACGACATCAAGAAGGACGCCCCCAAATCGGACATCTCGGACGTGGACGCCTCGGCCCCCGAGGTCGAGAAGTGGGTCAACGCCATCTTCCTGTCCGCCATCAAGAGCAAGGCCTCGGACATCCACATCGAACCGATCGAAGACCCGGCGGGCAAGAAGTCCAAGGTGCTGCTCCGCTTCCGGGTGGACGGCATGCTCCGGCCCGGCCCCTTCGTCATCCCCTGGGCCTACCGCCAGGCCATCATCGCCAAGCTCAAGATCCTCACGAACTCGATGAACCTGACCGAGCGGCGCATCCCGCAGTCGGGCCGTATCCAGATCCTGGCCGGCGGCAACCCCATCGAGTTCCGCGTCGAGATCGTGCCCACGGTCTACGGCGAGTCCTCGGTGCTCCGTATCCTGGACCGCCGTTCCATCCAGGTGGACATCAACAAGATGGGCTTCATGGCCGACACCCTCGCCAGCCTCCTCGGCATCCTTCAGGGCATCGGCGGCAAGAAAAACTTCGGACTCATCCTGGTCTGCGGGCCCACCGGCAGCGGCAAATCCACCACGCTCTACTCGGCCCTTAACTACGTCAACCGGCCGGACATCAAGATCCTCACGGCCGAGAACCCCGTCGAGTACAACCTCGACGGGATCATCCAAGTGCCGGTGAACCCGGACCTCAAGCTCGGCGGGGACAAGAAATTCGACTTCTCCGCGGCCCTGCGCTCCTTCCTGCGTCTCGACCCCGACGTCATCATGGTCGGCGAGATCCGCGACGCGGAGACCGCGCACATCGCCATGGAGGCCGCCATGACCGGCCACTTGGTGTTCTCGACCATCCACACCAACGACGCGCCGTCATCCTTGACCCGCGTCGCGGAGATGGGGGTGCCGGTCTACATGGTCGCGGCTACCATGAAAGCCGTGCTGGCTCAGCGGCTCGGACGGAGGGTCTGCGGGGAATGCGCCAAGGAGGTCGATCCCACCGCGGAGGAGGTCGCCATCTTCAAGGAGCACGGGGTCGATCTGCCCGCGGGCCTCAAGTTCAAGAAGGGCGAGGGCTGCGACGTCTGCAAGGGCGTCGGCTTCAAGGGCCGGGTGGGCTTCCATGAGCTCCTCCTCATCTCCGAGAACCTGCGCAAGGTCATGCTCAAGGACATGGCCGCGTCGACCATCTCGGACGTGGCCAAGAAGGAGGGCATGCGCACCATCATGATGGACGGCCTGGAGAAGGTGAAGCTGGGCTGGACCACGGTGCGCGAGGTGCTGGGCGGCCAGGAGAAGGAAGAGGAGAAGAAGGAGGAGAAGAAATAGCCATGGCCCCCGAACCGACCGCTCCTCCGGCCCCGATGGACACCCACGACACCAAGATGGCGCTCGAGCTGTTCTCGATCGCCGGCTCCCTCAACGCCACGCCGGACCTGGACTTCCTGCTGGAGAAGATCGGCGCCGCGGCCGAGCGCCTGCTCGACTCCGAGGCCAGCGCCATAATGCTGGTCACCGACGACCGGCAGAGCCTGTTTTTCAAGGTCGCGGGCGGCGAGGCGGCCTCCCGGATCAAGAAGATGACCCTCCCCATCGGCAAGGGCATCGCGGGCTGGGTGGCCAAGGAGGGCAAGCCCGACATCGTGGCGGACGCCTCCAAGGACCCGCGCTTCGCCGGGCAGTTCGACAAGGCCTCCGGCTTCATCACCCGCTCGCTCATCTGCGTGCCCATGTTCTTCCGCGGGGAACTGGTCGGGGTGGTCGAGGTCCTCAACAAGAAGCACGGCACCTACTCGCCGGCGGACGTGGGGCTCCTGTCGAGCCTCGCCAACCTGGCCTCGGTGGCGATCACCAACACCCGCATCATACAGGACCAGAAGAACTTCTTCTCCCATGTGCTGGAGCTTTTGGGGAGCATGATCGAGATCTCCAAGCCCCGCATGCTCGGGCACCCCAACCGGACGGCGCGCCTGGCCTGCGTGGTGGCCCGCGCCATGGGGGCCGACGACTACGTCTACCGCAACGTCTACTACGCCGGGCTCCTGCACGACATCGGCTACGTGGGCTTCCAGAACGCCAAGCTGCTCGCGGACGTGGGCATCATGACCCCCAACGAGAACCTCCACACTTTGCTCTCGGTCAAGATGCTGGAGGGGATCCGCATGCTGGAGGGGGCGCTCCCCATCATCCGGCACCACCACGAATATTTCGACGGGACGGGCTTCCCCAACAAGCTGAAGGGGGACGCCATCCCGCTGGGAGCGCGCATCCTGGGGCCAGTGGAGGCCATCGAGGAGATGCGCATGTACGGGGGCGTGCCCCCCGACCAGCTCGTTTCCCGGGCCCTGCATGAGCTGCAGGCCGGGAAGGGCACCCGCTACGACCCCGAAGTGATCGATGTGATGTGCGAACTCTTGGAGACCCAGGAAGGTCTATGGTGAAGAAGACACGCCGCATCCTGATAGCGAAGCCGGGCCTGGACGGACACGACCGCGGCGCCAAGGTCCTGGTGCGCTCGCTCCGGGACGCGGGCTTCGAGGTCATCTACACCGGCATACGCCAGACGCCCGAGATGATCGTGCGCACCGCCCTCCAGGAGGACGTGGACGTGGTCGGCCTGTCTTTGCTGTCGGGGGCGCACATGACTCTCTTCCCGCGCGTGGCCAAGCTCCTCAAGGAGGCCGGCCTGGACGGCGTCCTGCTCCTCGGGGGCGGCATCATCCCCGACGCGGACGTCCCGGGCTTGAAGAAGCAGGGCGTCACCGAGGTCTTCGGGCCCGGGACCCCGACCGGCGACATCGTCTCCTTCCTGCAGAAGTGGTTCGCAGAGCGGGAGGGGGCCGGCGCGGCGTCGCCGGCCGCGCATGGCAAGAAGGCGTAAACCCGCCGCCGCCGCCGCCGACCTGGTCTCGCGCATCGAGCGCGGCGAGCCCGGCGCCATCGCCCGGGCCCTGAGCCTGGTCACCGACGAATCGGAAGGCTACGAGGCCCTGCTCGGTCCCCTCTTCCGCCGCAGCGGCCGCTCGCATAAGATCGGATTCTGCGGGGCCCCGGGCAGCGGGAAGTCCAGTCTCATCAACCGTCTGGTCACCTGTTTCCGGAAGGCCGGGGACACGGTGGGCATCCTCGCCGTGGACCCCACGAGCCCGTTCACGGGCGGGGCGTTCCTGGGCGACCGCCTGCGCATCCAGGAGCACTCGCTCGACGAAGGGGTCTTCATGCGCAGCCTCGCCAGCCGGGGGATGGTGGGGGGGCTCAACGCCGCCATCTTCCCGGCCCTCCACGTGCTGGAGGCGGCGGGGTTCGACCGGATATTGGTCGAGACCGTGGGCACCGGCCAGGACGAGGTGGACATCGTCGAGGTGGTGGACACGGTGGTCTGCGTCACCGCTCCCTACCAGGGCGACGAGTTCCAGGCCATGAAGGCGGGGACGACCGAGATCGCCGACCTCTTCGTCGTGAACAAGGCGGACCTGCAGGAAGTCGACCGCGCGCTGGGCGCGATCCGCGACGCCCTCAGCCTGGGGCCGGAGGTCCGCGCGGGCTGGCAGGTGCGCGTGGTCCCGGCGGCCGCCGCGACGGGCCAGGGCGTCGCCGAAGCGGCGGCGATCATCGACGAGCACCGCGCCTCCCTGAAGGCCACCGGGGAGGGGGAACGCCGTCGCCGTCGCCAGCTGCGCAAGGAGCTGTCGCTCTTGGTCGCGAGCCTGATCGCCCGGAACACCCTGGAACGGATCGGGGAGCGGCACATCGACGCCCTGCTGGCCGGGACCACGGACCCGCTGACTCTAGGGCGGGCCCTGCTCACGGAGGAGATCTGAAGCTCGCGCACGTGGCCGTGGTCGTGCGCGACTTGGAGGAGGCCATCCGGGTCTACACCGGGGCCTTCGGCCTCGCCCTGCTCCACCGCGAGGACATCCCGGGACAGCACGTGCGGGTGGCTTTCCTGGGCGACCCCGCCGGCGGAGAACACGCCGCGCAGGTGGAACTCCTGGAGCCGGCCGGGGCGGAAGGGGCGGCGGCGAAGTTCCTCGCGGCGCGGGGCCCCGGGGTCCACCATCTCGCTTTCCGCGCCGACGACCTGTCCGGGGAGATGGAGCGCCTGCGGCGCGAGGGCCGGCCGCCGCTCGAGGCGCGGCCGCGGCCCGGGGCGCACGGGCACGCGGTGTGCTTCCTCCATCCGAAGCACGCCTGCGGGGTCCTGGTGGAGCTGGTAGGGGAAGGAGAGCGTCATGAAGCCGATCAGCGATAAGACCGCGGAACTGCGCCGCCTCTCGGCCGAGGTGAAGGCCGGCGCCGCGCCGGAGAAGGTCGCCGCCCAGAAGAAGGCGGGCAAGCTCATGGCCCGGGAGCGGCTGGGGCTCCTCCTCGACGAGGACAGCTTCCAGGAGCTCGACCTCCTGCGCTCGAGCCGGGCCCGCGAGTACGGCCTCGGGGACCGGCCGCTGCCGGCCGACGGGGTGGTCACCGGGATGGGCCGCATCCGCGGGCGCAGCGTCTGCGTCTACAGCCAGGATTTCACCGTGCTGGGCGGCACGCTGGGGCTCGCCCACGCCGAGAAGATCTGCAAGATAATGGACCTCGCCGTCGAGAGCGGCTCGCCGGTCATCGGCCTCTGCGACTCGGGCGGGGCCCGCATCCAGGAAGGGGTGGACGCCCTCGGCGGCTATGCCGAGATCTTCTACCGGAACGTGCAGGCGTCGGGGCGGGTCCCCCAGATATCGGCCATCCTCGGGCCATGCGCGGGCGGCGCGGTCTATTCCCCGGCGATCACGGACTTCGTCTTCATGGTGAAGGGGATCAGCCGCATGTTCATCACCGGCCCCGAGGTCATCCGCGCGGCGACCGGGGAGGAGACGGACTCGGATTCCCTGGGGGGGGCCGAGACCCACAGCCGCAAGTCCGGGGTGTGCCACTTCGTGGCGAACTCGGAGCAGGACTGCTTCCGGCAGATCCGCGAGCTTTTCGAGTTCATCCCGCAGAACTGCAAGGAGACCGCGCCGAACAAGGTCTGCACGGACAGCCCGAAGCGCGCCTCCGACGTGCTGGACCAGATCTCGCGCATGGACCCCGGGCGGGTCTACAACATCCGCGACGTGATTCATGAGGTCTCCGACGATCACACTTTCTTCCAGGTGCACCGGGATTTCGCCAAGAACCTCGTCTGCGGCTTCATCCGGCTCGAGGGGCGCCCCGTGGGCGTCGTGGCCAACAACCCGAAGGTGCTCTCCGGGGCGCTCGACATCGACGCCTCCGAGAAGGGCGCCCGGTTCGTGCGCTTCTGCGACGCCTTCAACATCCCCCTCCTGACCTTGGTCGACGTCCCCGGCTACTGGCCCGGCGTGGAACAGGAGCACGGGGGCATCATCCGCCGGGGCGCGAAGCTCCTCTACGCGTACTGCCAGGCCACGGTGCCCAAGGTCACGGTCGTGCTCAAGAAGGCCTACGGCGGGGCGTACGACGTCATGGGCTCCAAGCACGTGCGGGGCGACATCAACTTCGCCTGGCCCTGCGCCGAGATCGCCGTGATGGGCTCGGAAGGGGCCGTCAGCATCCTCTTCGCCAAGGAACTTCGGGGCGGCAAGGGGGGGGAGCGGCGCCGCGAGCTGGTCGAGGAGTATTCCCGGCGCTTCGCCAACCCCTATCTGGCGGCCCAGCGCGGCTACATCGACGAGGTCATCGAGGCCCGTCTGACCCGGCCCAAGGTGATCCAGGCCTTCCGTTTCCTGCAGAACAAGCACGCGCCGCGCATCGACAAGAAGCATGGCAACATCCCCTTATAGGGGAACCTTCCTGCTGGCCGGAGCCGCGGGTCTCCCGCTGGCCTACTGCCCCTGGTTCCGCGACGCCTACGAGACCCCCAAGCTCATCCTGCTCGCCCTCTGCGCCACGCTGGCCCTGCTGGAGGCGCTGTGCCGGCGCGGGGAAACACGCGCGGGTTCCGACCTCGACCTGCCCCTGGCCGCGTTCACGGCCGCGGTACTGGCCTCGGCGTGGGGTTCGATCGACCCCGACCTGAGCTGGTCGGGCAGCGAAGCCTACCGCGTCCTCGGGGTCCCGGCCTGGGCCGCCTGCCTCTCCGCGTTCTGGCTCGGCTGCGCCGCCGCGCGGGAGCGGGGGCCGGAGTTCGCGCGGCGCCTCATCTCCTGGACCGCCGCCGCCTCCGTGCCGGTCTCCGTCGTCGCCCTCATCCAGCTCGGCTCCGGCGGCGGACGGGCTCTGGCGACTTTCGGAGAATCGAACGCCCTGGGGACCTACCTGGCGATGGCGCTCCCGCTCGCGGTCCATGCTTTCCGGAGCGGAGCGGGGGCGCGGCGCTGGGGCGCCCTCGCGGCGGCCGCGCTCGCGGCCGGCGGCTTGTTCGCCGCCGCTTCGCGGGGAGCCTGGCTCGCCGCGGCGCTCGCGCTCCTCGCGTACGCGGCGCTCTCCGGCAAGCGGAGGACGGCCGCCGTCTCCCGCGCTTTCCGCTGGACCCCCTGGCGCTGCCTGGTGCTGGGCAGCCTGATGCTGGCGGGGGCGGGCGGAACCGCCCGGGTGATCGTCCTGCGCGGGACCGGGCCGCGGCAGTCGGATTCCTCGCGGCTGCTGTTGTGGCGGATCGCGGCGCAGGGGGCGCGGGAGCCGCGGCTCCTCGGCAGCGGCCCCGCCACCTTCTCTATCCGCCTGCGCCGGCTGCGTTCGGAGGCCCTGGGCCGTCTTTCCCGCTCGAAGTCGGGTGCGGAGTGGATATTCGGGCACGCGCACAACGACTGGTTCGAGGTCCTGGCGACCCTCGGGGCTGCCGGGCTGCTGGCTTATCTCTGGCTCCATGCCGCGGCCCTGCGCCGGCTGCGGCTGCTGGCTTCCCAGGACCCGGACTGGCGTTCGGGCTCCGGCCCGCCGCTGGCCGCGGCCTTGCTCGCGGTCTTCATCCAGGCCAAGTTCAACATCCCCGCCCTCGCCGTGGCCTGGTTCGCGTGCCTTTGCGCGGCGTGCCTGCTGTGTCCCGCCCCGGGTCGTCCCGAAGCCGGCGCTCCGGCGCTCCGCGGCGGACTCCTCCTCCTGCTCGCGCTGTCCGTGCTCTGGACCGACGCCGTCGCGGCGCGGGTCGCCGTCGCGGAGGCCAGCGACAGGGCGGGGCGGAAGGCGCGGGGCGAGGGCCGGGCGCGGGAGGCCGCGGTCCATTTCGAGCGGGCGCTCGCCTGGCGCCCGGGCTCGGTCGTCTACCGCTACGACCTGGCCAATCTCCTGTGGGACGCGGCGGCGGGCGCGGGGGCGGAGGAGCGGCGCGTCCTGCTGGAGCGCTCCGTGGGCTCGGCGCTCGCAGGTCTGCGCCGGCGTCCGCGGGAGGCGGAACTGCAGCGCCTGCTCGGGCTGTCGGAGCTGCGTCGCGCCGCGCTCGCCGGGGAGAAGGACCGGCTGCCCTTCGCCCGGAGGGCCTTCGACGCGGCGCTGGCGCTGGACCCCTTCCGCCCCCAGCTCCTGCGGGACGCCGCCGAGACCGCGGCGCTCCAGGGGGAAGAGCCGGCGCGGCGCGGCTACGCGGAGCGTCTGGAGAGGCTCGCCTCGATTTATTGAATCCGCTGTGTCCCCGGACATGGTATTATTCGGGGACTGAGAAATCTTCGTTCAGGAGGTCGGGGGCTATGGCACGGAAGAAGATCACGGTGGTGGGAGCGGGGAACGTCGGCGCGAGCGCGGCTCAGCGGCTGGCGGAGCGCGAACTGGGCGACGTCGTGCTGGTGGACATCCCCGAGACGAAGGGGATGCCCGCGGGAAAATCCCTGGACCTTTTCGAGTCGACGCCGATCTACGGCAAGGACGTGCGGCTGGTCGGGGCCACGGAATACGGGGCCACGGCGGGTTCGGACATCGTCATCATCACCGCCGGCAAGCCGCGCACGCCCGGCATGAGCCGAGACGACCTCCTGAACACCAACGCCAAGATCGTCCGGGACGTCTGCGAGAACGTGAAGAAGCATTCTCCCGACGCCATCCTCATCATCGTGTCGAACCCGCTGGACGCCATGTGCACCGTCGCCATGAAGACGACCGGCTTTCCGGCGCACCGGGTGATCGGGATGGCGGGCATCCTGGACTCGGCCCGGATGCGGTCCTTCATAGCCGAAGCGCTCGACGTGTCCGTGGAATGCGTCCACGCCATGGTGCTGGGCGGCCACGGGGACACGATGGTCCCGATGCCCCGCTTCTCCACCGTGAGCGGCATCCCCATCACGGAGCTGCTCCCCAAGGAGAAGATCCAGGCCATCAACGACCGGACCCGCAGCGGCGGCGCCGAGATCGTGAAGCTGCTCGAGAAGGGTTCGGCCTATTACGCGCCCGCGGCCGCCGCCGTGGAGATGGTCGAGGCCATCCTCAAGGACAAGAAGAAGGTGCTGCCCTGCGCCGCCTACTTGAGCGGGGAATACGGCGTCTCCGGAATCTTCGTCGGGGTGCCGGTGAAGCTCGGCTCCAAGGGCATCGAAGCCATCCTCGAGCTGAAGCTCAGCCCCGAGGAGTCGGCCGCCCTGCAGAAGTCGGCCGGGGCCGTCAAGGAACTCGTGGGGGCGATGGGCTGAAACCCATCCTTCTGGCCGCCGACATCGGGAACACGAACGTCACGCTCGGGGCGTTCGCGGGCCGGCGGTTGCTCCGGGTCTGGCGTCTGCCGAGCGACCCGGACCGCTCCGCGCGGAGCTACGGCGCGGATATCCGCGGACTGCTGGAGCGAGGCTTCCCGGGAAGGGGGGCCGCGCTCCTCGTTTTCGGCACCGTGGTCCCCGCCATGGCGCGGGTCTTCCGCAACGCGGCCTCCCGTTCCCTGGGCATCCCCGCGCTCGAAATCACCTCGCGCTCGCCGATGGGCCTGGGCGTCCCCGCGGACATCCGCCGCGGGGTCGGCGTGGACCGCCTGCTCAACGCGCTCGCCGCTTTCCGCCTTTACGGCGGGCCGGCGGTTGTGGCGGACTTCGGCACCGCGACCACCATCGATTGCGTCTCCAGGGAAGGGGAGTTCCTCGGGGGGGCGATCCTGCCCGGAGCGAAGACCGCGTCCCGGGCCCTGGCGAGGTTCACCGCCCAGCTCCCCGAAGTCGCGCTGTCCAGGCCGCGCCGCGCCATCGGTCGGGACACGGCTTCCTGCATCCGGACGGGGCTGTATTTCGGCCACGCCGGCATGGTGGACCGGGTCCTCCGGGAGACTCTCGCCCAGATGCGGTCGGAAGGGCGCGGGAGGGTGCGGCTGCTGGCCACCGGCGGCCTGGCCGGGTTGTTCCGCAAGGAGCTTTCATCCCCGGTACGCTGGGTGCCGGATCTGACCCTGCAGGGGCTGCGGCTGGCCCAGGAAACCGTCCGGGGAAGCTGTGGGCAACCCTGTGGATAGACAGACGGCGGGGAATTTAGGTATATTTGCCATTGGATGGGACGGATGATAATTAAAATCCTTATTATATCGTCATTATTCATCAACGCGGTCATCGCCCCGGCATGGGCGGAGGATCAGTTCGGGGGGTTCAAGCAATACGTGGACGGGGAGTCCCTGAAACCCTTCACCCGAGACCTGGGCAGCGTGCTGGGTTCGGCTACCTTCCACAGCGGACGACCGTTGGGTTTTTCCGGCTTCGACGTGGGCGCACGGGGCGGGCTGCGCCTCAAGCCGCATAAGGACAACAAGGTGCTCCGGGACCGGGGCGTGAAGGCGTTCGGTCTGCCCTGGGTCCAGGCCGAGATCGGGCTGCCTTTCCGTCTGGACGGCTACATCCGCGGCATCAGCTTTCAGGGGCTCACCATCGCGGGCGGCGGGCTGCGTTGGAGCATACGCCGGGCGGTGGATAAGCCCCGCGTCCCCCAGTTCCTCCTGGCTTGGTCCGGGCATTCCGTGACCCACCGCGATTTCACCGCGAGCCATTTCGGGCTCAACCTCATCAGCTCCATCACCATGGGCTGGATGACCCCCTACTTCGGGGTCGGAGCGGACCGGACCACCGTCGTCGTGCGCTGTATCCCCGATCGGAACCCGAACCTCGAAGGGGCCTCGACCACGACTACGGAGCCGCGTTTCACGGCCGGATTCTCCATCCGGCCCAAGACCTATATTTACCTGCACGCGGCCTTCACCACCACCGACGATTGGAACAACGGCTTCAGCTCCGGCATCGGCATCCGCTTCTAGTCGGTGCCAGGGGTCAACTTGTTCAACTCAGTGGAAATGTTTGGTTGAGTAATTCCAGCAAGTTGACCCCTGGCACCTAGACTGCAGGGATTCTTTCAGCGCTTTAAGTCGCCCGGCATCGAAGCGCAGCAGTGGCAGGTCCGAGGGCAGGTTTGGCGGGATCGGCATCGCCCGGAACTCATCGAGACGGACGAGCTCCTGGCTCGCCTCCCCGTCGTCCCCCAGGGCATGCAGCGCGTGCGCCCGCAGCAGGCGCGCCTGGAGACAGCGCGGCTCCAGCCCGATCGCCTGCTGCGCAAGAGCAAGCGCGGCCTGCCAGTTCCCTTCCGCTGCGGCGATCTCAGCGCCGATGAGGGGGTAGGCCGCTTCCGTGGGGGAGAGCTGCTCGGCCTCGGCCAGGGCGGCCAGGGCGAGGCGCGGGGCGGGCGGGTCCTGGCGCATGTGCAGCCGGGCCAGGTCCTCCCACAGGTCCGCGTTCCGGGGCGACAGAGCCAGCGCCCGCGACATCCACTGATAGCCTCCGAGGCCGGGAGCCGCGAAGGCCCGCCCGCGATAGGAGCCCAGCGCCCAGCCCGGCCACCAGGCCGTCGCCGCGAGGGCCAGTCCGGCGAAGCAGAAGGCGCGCGAGGAGGCGCCGGCCGACTCCTTGGCGTCCGGAGGCGCTCCGACGGCTACCCCGAGGGCGGCGTAGTGCAGCCAGCCGATGGCCGGCAGGGCGAAGACGTTGTCCACGACGGCTTGGGTGAAGAGGGCGATGAACGCGAGGCGGCCGGCGTCCCCGGCCGCGTCGGCTCCGGCGCGCGGCCGCAGAGCGGCCCGCCAGGCGGCCCCCAGCGCCGCCAGCAGCAGGAGCAGCCCCGGGATGCCGGTCTCGGCGGCGGTCTGCAGGAACTCCGAATGCGCGTGGGTGCTCCGCAGCCCGTAGCGCGTGGTCCAGGATCCCGGGGGGGCGGGGAAATTGTGCCGCAGGAACCCGCGCCCGAACCCTCCGGGGCCTTCGCCGAGCAGCGGGTGGTCCGCCGCGACCTCGAGCGCGGCCTTCCAGATCAAGGGGCGGACCGCGGCCGCGGGGTGATCGAGCTTGAGCGCGGCCCGGAGGCCCCCGTCCGTATAGGCCGCGAGGACGGCCGTGAGCGCGAGGCCGGCGATCGCGACCGCGGCGAGGAGACGGCGTCGCCCGTGCCGCCACATCCAGAACAGCGCGGCCGCTCCGGAGGCGAGGAGCGCGCCCCGTGAATGCTCCCAAAGCATGACTCCCAGGGTGAACGCCATGACCGTCCCCAGCGCGGCGCGGGTACCCCGCTCCCGGAGCGAATCCCAGGCTCCCAGGGCCGCGGCGAAGCCCGCGGCGAGGACGGCCGCGGTATAGTTGTAGTGAGGATAGAGGAGCCCGGAGCCGTCGCAGCGGGTGACGGGAAGGGCGAGGGCCGCGAGGCCGAGCACCGCGCCCGCGCCGCAGGACAGTGCCAGCCACAGCTTCCGGCCGCCTTCGTCGAGCTGGACGGCGCAGAGGAGGACGAGGAGCATGGTGGCGGTCCTGGCCACGGCGGGCCAGGCGAGGAAGGGTTCCGCGCACAGGAAGCCGCTCAGCGCGGTCCAGGCGAGGAAGGCGCCCCAGAGGGGCCAGGCCGGGACCCGGCGGATGTCGGGGGCGGTGCGGGCCGCGCCGGCCCAGAGCAGGACCGCGGCGAAGGTCCAGGCCCACGGAGCGCGGACGCCTCCGAGGGCGAGGCCCAGGAAGAGGAGAGTGACGAACATCAGGTCTTGAACTTGCCTTTGAAGGAGCGCGCGAGCTCGCGGGAAGTCTCCCGCTTCTTGATGGATTCGCGCTTGTCGGGTCCCTTCTTCCCCTTGGCCACGGCGAGCCGGATCTTCGCCCAGCCGCGCAGGAAGTAGGCTTCCAGCGGCACCAGCGTCACGCTCCGGGTGTCCTGGCTGTCGCGCAGGCGCTTGATCTCGCCCCGGCGCAGGAGGAGCTTGCGCGTGCGCACGGGGGGCAGCTCCTCCGACGTGTTCTGCGCATAGGGGTTGATATGGAGATTGTGCAGGAACACCTCGTCTCCGTCGACCCGGGCGTAGGAGCCTTCGAGCCGGAGCTGCCCGGCGCGCAGGGATTTCACCTCGGGGCCTTTCAGCGAGAGTCCGGCCTCGTAGGTGTCGAGGATCTCGAAGTTGTGGAAGGCCTTCCGGTTCGTCGCGATGACCGTCCGTGCGTCATCCTTTTCTTTCTTGGGCATGAGGATATGTGGTAGAATCCCATTCTACTAAATGAGGCCGTGAAGTTCCGGTTTCTCATTTCGGAGCGAGGGTTTCAACCCCGACCGCGAAGCGGGCGGGTGCGTCAGATGATGGGCAGGTGGCGGAACTGGCAGACGCGCACGGCTCAGGACCGTGTGGCCGAAAGGCCTTGAGGGTTCGAGTCCCTCTCTGCCCATCCTTGCGCAAGGCGGCGCCGGAGAACCCGGCGCCGCCTTTTGTCCGTGTGACCTGGGTCCATGCGTAAAGTCACGGACACTCTCCCTTGACAAAGAGGAGCGTTCATGGAATAATCAGAGGGTATTTACGGTCGGCTTGCGCCAACAGTACCGGGATCGAAAAGCTTACTCCTTGTCATTCAAAGCCGGTACAAAGGAGGGCTGCAAGCATGTCGAAAATAATGAACAACAGGAAAGCGAACAAGGGCTTCACGCTCATCGAACTGATGATCGTGGTCGCAATCATTGGTATCCTGGCGGCAATCGCCATCCCGAAGTTCGCCGACCTGATCCGGAAGTCGAACGAGGGTTCCACGAAAGGAAACCTCGGAGCTGTTCGGTCAGCGCTGAGCATCTACTACGGGGACATGGAAGGCTACTATCCCATGAACCTGGCTTCGCTGACCGCGAGCGGCAAGTACATGTCCGCGATACCCAAGGCCAAGACGCCGTCCTACCACATGGACACGGCCGGGGTCACGAATGCGTCATCCACCAGCGACGTCGGCGGCTGGCTATACAACAACGTCGCGGCGGACCCGAACTACGGGACGCTGTGGGTGGGTTGTACGCACACGGACTCGAAGGGAAGCGTCTGGACAGCGTACTGAGGCGACGAGGAACTGAGAACGCGGGGCTCCCGGCCATCGGCCGGGGGCCCCGTCTTCCTTCCCCCGGGTCCCGATGATCGAACCGACCGTCCTGGCGGGCTGGATCCTGTGGCCGGGGCTGGGACTCTGCCTGGGCTCTTTCGCCAACGTCCTCATCCATCGCCTTCCGAAGGACGAATCCATCATCTGGCCGGATTCGCATTGCCCGCGCTGCCGGGCCCCCATCGCCTTCTACGACAACATCCCCTTGCTCAGCTTCCTCGTCCTGAGGGGGCGCTGCCGCAACTGCCGCAAGCCCATCTCGGCCCGCTATCCCCTGGTGGAGGCCGTGGTGGCGGTGGGCGGGACCGCGCTCTGGCTGCGGTGGCCGGGAGATTGGGTCTGGACCCTGTTGTCCTTGCTCGCGGTGGCCGCCTTGACCGCCATCACCTGCATCGACTGGGACGAGCTCATCATCCCCGACGAGCTTTCATTCGGGCTGCTCGCCCTGGGGCTCCTGGCTTCCCCGTTCAATCCGCTGTTCTCCGGCGGCCCTTTATGGCGCGCGGCGCAATCCCTGGGCGGCGCGGCCGCCGGCTTCGGGATATGCTGGGGCGTCGCGATGCTGGGCGAGAAGATCTTCAAGAAGGACGCCATGGGGGGGGGGGACGTGAAGCTGCTGGCCGCGATCGGCGCCTGGACCGGCGCGCTGGGGGCCTATGACTGCATCCTCGTCGCATCCCTGATCGGCGCGGCCTACGGCGGGTCCCTTCTCCTGCGCAAGAAGATCCGCCGGCAGGACCCGATCCCCTTCGGCCCTTTTCTGAGCGCCGCCGCCGTCTTCAACCTCTTCTACCTGCTCCCCTTCGGCTTCCCCTTCCACAACCTCTAGCCTCTGGTGCCAGGGGTCAACTTAGTGGAATCAGGGGAACTATTTCGGATGCTTGATCGTACTTGTGGGCATGGGCAGACCACCACGCGTCGATTTCCCCGGTGCCATCCACCATGCCTACTCCCGCGGGAATCACCGGCAACGGATATTCTTCATCAGAGAGGATTGGGAACGATTCCTCGACATCCTGGAGGAACTCAAGAAGACCCGGCCGTTCCGCCTTCACGGGTACGCTCTCATGCCGAACCACTTCCACCTTCTGATCGAGACCCTCGTCACCCCTCTCTCAAAGATTATGGACCTGCTTTTGACGCGCTACTCGAAATATCTCAATGCGCGATTGAAGCGGACGGGCCATGTATTCCAATCGCGGTTCAGGGAGAGAATCTGTGCGAATGATCCATACTTCAAGCATCTCGTCCGGTACATACACCTCAATGCAGTGAGGGCCGGAATCGTCACTGATCCTGCGTCCTGGCCTTACTCTGGACACCTTGAATATCTGGGACGGGGAACGCGCAATCTGATTGATCAGAAATTCCTGCTCTCCATGTTTCACGACGACATCACTGTCGCGCGTGGGGCCTATCAGCGCTTCGTCGAGGACGGCATGCCGGGAGGTCCTGACGCCGCATCGGCGGTTCATCCCCCCACGGATTCATCTGCACCCAAGAAACCCATCCATGTGCCCAGCCGCCTCATCGAATTGAGTGAAGTGCGGGTCCCGTTGGAGAAGCTCGCGGCGGACTCGGCCACCGCGGGGATTTCGATGGAATTATTGCGGGGGCCGAGCAGGGCGCGTGAAGTGTGCCGCGTCCGTCGGGTGTTCATGCAGAGGGCCTTTCTGGCTGGCTATACCCCGACTGAGATCGCTGAGTTCTTGTCTCTCACCGTTTCCGCAGTGTCCAAAGCCCTTATCCAGAAACAAGTTGAATAACTCCACTAAGTTGACCCCTGGCACCGAATTAGGGGGTGACGTGGTAGAGGGTCAGGGCACCATGTTCGGCGACGGGATCGAGGTGCAGGGCGGAGAACGCCGCCTGCCATTCGGCATCGAGCAGGTCGGAAGTGACGAAGACGGGGCCGCTCCCCTGGACGAGTTCGCGGACCCGGGCATGGAGCCCCGTCGCCTGCCCCCGGAAGTAGCGCAGGTTCAAGGTCCGGCGATGGGCGAAATACGGGATGTAGACCTCGTCGGAGC
>MGTY01000115.1 GCA_001799695.1 Elusimicrobia bacterium GWA2_69_24 | reverse complement strand
TGAGCCGAGACCAGGAGCGACGCGCGCGCATAGCGTGAGCTATGTAAGCGCGGAGCGACGCGGTCGCAGGCCAAAAGCGCGCGGCCCGTTCCTTAGCAGTTTCGCTGCGAAACGCAGCGAAACTATTAGTGGAAGGGAGGCCCGTTATTGGGAAATCGCGTCGTTGCTCGTCGCGCAGATAGTTCACACTATCTGCGCGCCTCACGCCTAGCGCTTTCCTCAATCTCGGGCCTCCAAATCTCGCGAAATTATCCGGTCTGAGCACTAGTCGCCCGGCTTGCGGACCCCGACGAAGTTCCGGTCGCCGTAGGGATTGTCGATCTTGCTCACCGCGGGCCAGAACTTGTGAGCGCGCGTCGCGGCCGTGGGGAAGGCCCCGAGTTCGCGCGAGTAGGGCCGCTTCCAGTCGTCCGCGGCCACCTGGTCCGCCGTGTGCGGGGCGTTGCGGAGCGGGTTGTCCTCCTTGTCCGACTTACCTTCCGCCACCGCCCGGATCTCGCCGTGGATGGCGATGAGGGCGTCGACGAACTCGTCGAGTTGCGCCTTGTCTTCGCTCTCGGTGGGCTCGATCATCATCGTCCCCACGACCGGGAAGGAGATGGTCGGCGCGTGGAAGCCGTAGTCCATGAGGCGCCGGGCGATATCCTCGACCCCGACCCCGGAGGCGGCCTTGAGCGGCCGCGGGTCCACGATGCACTCGTGCGCCACGAAGCCGCTCTTCCCCTTGTACACGACCGGATAGTGCTTCTCCAAGCGCTTGGCCACGTAGTTGGCGTTGAGCACCGCGACGGCGGTGGCGCGCCTCAGGCCTTCACCGCCCATCATCTTCACGTACATCCAGGCGATGGGCAGGATGGAGGCGCTGCCCCAGGGCGAGGCCGAGACCAGCCCCACGCTCTCCTTGCCCGCGGGCCGGACCGGGAAATGCGCGGGCAGGTGCGGGGCCAGGTGCTTGGCCACGGCGATGGGGCCGATGCCGGGGCCGCCGCCGCCGTGGGGGAGGGCGAAGGTCTTGTGCAGGTTCAGGTGGCAGACGTCGGCGCCGTACTCGCCGGGCCGGCACCAGCCGACCTGCGCGTTGAGGTTGGCCCCGTCCAGGTACACCTGCCCGCCCGCGGCGTGGACCGCCTCGCAGATCTCGCGGATGGATTCCTCGAACACCCCGTGGGTGGAGGGGTAGGTCACCATGAGGGCGGCCAGGTCCCGGGCGTGCTCCGCGGCCTTGCGTTTGAGGTCCGCGACGTCGATGTTCCCCTGCGCGTCGCAGGCCACGACGACGATGGACAGCCCCGCCATGGCCGCGCTGGCGGGGTTGGTGCCATGAGCCGACTGGGGGATGAGGCAGACCCTCCGGTGGGCCTGGCCGCGGCAGGCATGGTATTTCCGGATGACCAGGAGTCCGGCGTACTCGCCCTGGGCGCCGGCGTTGGGCTGCAAGGACACCGCGGCCATGCCCGTGATCTCCGCGAGGGCCTTCTCCAGGTCCTTGAACATCTGCCGGTAGCCCTTCGCCTGCTCGAGCGGAGCGAAGGGGTGGAGGGCCGCGAACTTCCGCCAGGTGATGGGGAGCATCTCCGTCGTCGCGTTCAGCTTCATCGTGCAGGAGCCGAGCGGGATCATGGACACCGCCAGCGAGAGGTCCTTGGTGCGCAGGCGCTGGATGTAGCGCAGCATCTGCGTCTCGGAGTGGTGGCTGCTGAAGACCGCGTGGGTCAGAAAGGCGCTCTTGCGCTCCAGGGCGGGGGGCAGGGGGGATTCGCTGCGGCCCACGAGCTCGGCCAGGGAGAAATTCGCTCCGCCTTCCCCCGCGAACACCGTGAGCAGGTCCTTGAGGTCGGCGGCGGAGGTCTTTTCGTCGAGCGCGACCCCCAGGGAGCCGTCATCGTAGGCGCGCAGGTTGACGCGGTGCTTCTCCGCCTGTTCGAGCACCTCCTCGCGCCGCCGCGCGTTCATGGGGACGCGCAGGGTGTCGAAGAACGGCCCGTCGCCGATCTGGTAGCCCATCTTCCGCAGACCGGCGGCGAGCAGCAGGGTCAGGCGCCGCACCCGGGTCGCGATGCGGCGCAGCGACTCGGGCCCGTGGTACACGGCGTACATGGACGCCAGGATGGCCACCAGGGCCTGGGAGGTGCAGATGTTGCTGGTCGCCTTCTCCCGGCGGATGTGCTGTTCCCGGGTCTGCAGGGCCAGGCGCAGGGCCGGCTGGCCCCGGGAATCACGGGAGACGCCCACGATGCGGCCGGGCATGATGCGCTTGAGCTCGTCCTTCACCGCGAAATAGGCGGCGTGCGGGCCGCCGTAGCCCATGGGGACGCCGAAGCGCTGGGTGCTGCCCAGCGCGATGTCCGCCCCGCACTCGCCCGGCGGGCGCAGGAGGGCGAGGCTCAGCAGGTCGGCCGCGACGATGAGCAGGGCGCCCGTTTCGTGGGCCTGGGCGGCGAGGCCGGTGACGTCCCGGAGGACGCCGTCGGTGGAGGGGTTCTGGACCAGGACCCCGAAGGGCTTCTTGGAGAAGTCGAAGGATTCCGGGCTCTCCGTCACCACCTCGATGCCCAGGGGCCAGGCCCGGGTCCGGAGCACCGCCAGGGTCTGGGGGTGGCAGTCGGCGGCGGCGAAGAAGACCTTGCCCTCGCCTCCGGCGTGCGCGCGCGCCATGGCCATGGCTTCGGCCGCGGCGGTCGCTTCGTCGAGGAGGGAGGCGTTGGCCACGGGGAGGCCGCTCAGGTCGCAGACCATGGTCTGGAAATTGAGCAGGGCCTCGAGCCGGCCCTGGGAGATCTCCGGCTGGTAGGGGGTGTACTGCGTGTACCAGCCCGGGTCCTCGAGGATGTTGCGCTGCAGCACGCTGGGGGTGACGCAGTCCTGATAGCCGGCGCCGATGAAGGAGCGGTACACCTCGTTCTGGGAGGTGATCTCGCGGATGGCATCGAGCACTTCGAGCTCGCTCATGGGCCGGCCCAGGTCCAAGAGCCGCGGGGAGCGGATCGGCTGGGGGATGACCGCGTCCATGAGGGCCTCCAGCGACGGGGCGCCCACGGTCTGCAGCATCTCCCCGATCTCGGCGGGGGAGGGGCCGATGTGCCGGTCGGCGAACACGTCGGGATGGGCTAGGTCCAGGCCGCTGCTTTCGTTGTGCTGGGTCAAGGTGGGCATGGGGGCTCCCAAATTTCCAAGATGGACTGTGATATGGAAAATAGCATTTCCAAATACGGGTTTGCGAGTGGGCCGGGCCGGCCGCTCACTCCGGGGTCCGGACTTCCCCGGGGAAGAGGCGTTCGAGGTCCTCCGCGTCGTGCGGGGCCAGGGTCAAGACGCATTGCGAAGTCGGGATGTAGCGCTTCCGTTCCGATCCGGCCGGCCCTTTCATGGATATGTGGGCCGACCGTCCCGGGACCGCGGTCATGACGAGGGCCTTGTGCTGCCGCCGGATCGCCTGCAGGCTGAGCATGGACAGCCAGCCGTCGCCGGAGTTCATGAACAGGGGCGCTTTCCAGAGCGCGCGGCGGGTCTTGTCGCGGGAGTCTCCCTCATAGGAATTGAGGCGGCCCCGGACGCAGGCTCTCAGCCAGCGGACGCGCGCCGCGGCGCGCCGGAGGGACTCATAATCCTCCTGGGGCGGGGGGGCGACTCCCGCCGCCCAGCGCAGGAGGCCGCGCAGGGCGCCGACGTCGAACGGTTTCCCGGCCCAGGCCGCATGCATCCCGGGCGCCTTCCGCCAGGACATCAGCCGGGGGGCTGCGGCCGATTGGGCGACCGCTTCCTTGTACACGAGTTCGCGCACCCGGGTGCGCAGGATTTTCAGCAGGGCCTGAGTCTGGTTTCCTTCCACGGCGCGGGAGAGCGAGGCGTCCAGGACCAGCGCGTCGTCGCGCACCTCGGCCGCGATGGGCGCCCAGGGGGTGTCGCAGGCCAGGGTCTGCGCCGCCGCGCCATGGATCCAGAGGCGGAGGCTGCTGGCGTCGCCCCAGGGGTCCGGGGCCGGCCGCATGCGGAACTCCCGCCCCTCTTCCCGCCAGGAGACCCAATCCCCGTCCTTGGCGGGGAGCGGGCGTCCTTCCACCAGCACCCGCGTCGGGCACCACATCCGCCGTGCCGCGATGCCTGCCAAGGCCCGCGCCAGTTTTCGGGGATCGGGCCCTCCGACCAGGATCAGGGTCCCGCGCCGGGGGGCGGCTTCCCGGCGGCCGTATTCCGCGGCGGTGCGTCCCCCCGCGGCCGCGGTGCGCCGGCCGTCCCCGGACTCTACGCGCAGGCATCCTCCCAGACGGGACAGGCCCAACAGGCCGGCGGCCAGATAGACCACGAGAGGGGGGCGCTCCTCCGAGCCCAGGTACTTGGAAAAGGGGTCCCGGACCGCGTCTTCGGGGAGCGCCGAGCCGTCGCAGCGGATCTCCAGGTCCGCGCCGCGCCGGTCGAAGCGCAGCTCGTGCGCGCCCCGTTCCACGGCCAGGCGGATCCAGGGGACGAGCAGGTCTTCGTCTTCGAGCTGAAACGATGCCAGCTTCGCCAGCGCGATGTCCCGGTCGATCCGGAAACCGCCCCCTTCGACATGGGTCCCCTCTTCCTCCATCCCCGTGAGGATAGCCTCTCCGCCGCCGCGGGTCAAGACGATGTATAATAGCGTCCCAATGAACGGAACCACGATCCTTTGGGGGATTTTCTGGGCGATCATCGCCGCGGCCCTCTATCTGGACCTGGGAGTGCTCAACAAGCGCTCGCACGTGGTCTCCCTCAAAGAAGCCGCCCTCTGGTGCGCGGCCTGGATGAGCCTGGCCCTGCTCTTCGACGCGGGGATCTGGTACCGCCTGGGCGGCGGCAAGGCGCTGGAGTTCCTGACCGGGTACGTGCTGGAATACTCGCTGTCCGTCGACAACATGTTCGTCTTCATCGTCATCTTCGAGTATTTTGGCGTGCCGCGGGAGTATCAGTCGCGGGTCCTGCACTGGGGCATCCTGGGCGCGGTGTTCATGCGCTTCCTCTTCATCTTCGTCGGCATCGCGCTGATCCACGCCTTCCATTGGATCATCTACGTGTTCGGGGTCATCCTCATCTACACGGGCATCAAGATGATGCGGCAGTCCGAGGAGAAGATGGACCCGGCCGCGAACCCGGTGCTCAAGCTCTGCAAGCGCTTCCTGCCGTTCAGCGACCGCTTCGCGGGGCAGGCCTTCTTCTCCGGCGGGCCGGGCCGGTGGGTCGCCACGCCCCTGTTCGCGACCCTCCTGGTGGTGGAGGTGTCGGACGTGGTCTTCGCGCTGGACTCCATCCCGGCGGTGCTGGCCATCACCACCGACACCCTCATCGTCTACACCTCCAACGTGTTCGCGATCCTGGGCCTGCGCTCCCTCTTCTTCCTCCTGGCGGGGATCATGGGGCTCTTCCGCTTCCTCAAGGTCGGCATCTCGGTCATCCTCTGCTTCGTCGGCGCCAAGATGACCTTGGCGGATCTGGTCCACGTACCGATCGGCGCGTCGCTGAGCATCGTCGTCGGCGTCCTCGCTCTCTCCATCCTGTTCTCGGTGTTCGTCCCCCAGCGGGCCAAGGCATGAGCTTCGCCGCGGCCGCGAGCCTGGTGTTCACCCCCGCCTTCATCGGCTCCTGGGCGGTGTTCCTGGCGGTGCTCGGGGTGCTCTCCGCGGCCGCTCCCGCTTCCCGCAAGCCGCTGGCGGCCGCCGGGCTGCTCCTCCTGGCCTCCGCCGTTTTGCTCGCCGTCGCGGCGCTGCTCCTGCGCCTGGGGGTGCCGGTCGGCTCGCGCGCCTTCCGCCTCTGCGACGCGGCGGCGTTCTTCGTCATGCTGATCGGAGTCATCAACGCCGGGGGCGTATGCCTCTTCGACCTCTTCCTGCCCCGCCTGCGCATCCGGCTCTCGGCCCTGGTGCGCGACCTCATCCTGGCCGTGGCCTACGTGTGCGCGGCCCTGGCGGCCCTTTCCAGCGCCGGGGCGAACCTGAACGGCATACTCGCCACCTCGGCGGTGATGACCGCGGTCATCGCCTTCTCGCTCCAGGACACGCTGGGGAACGTCCTGGGCGGCATGGTGCTCCACCTGGAGGACTCCTTCTCCCCGGGGGATTGGGTCCGGATGGGCGATGTCGAAGGCTTCGTGCGCGAGATCCGCTGGCGGCAGACCACCCTGGAGACTCTCTTCGGGGAGGTCGTCATCGTCCCCAACAGCGCGCTGATGAAGGGCACCGTGACCGTGATCGGGAGCCGGGGCGGGCGGCCCCTGCTGCGCTACCGGGAAGTCCCCTTCAACGTCTACTACGACAGCGGGCCCGACGCGGTGATCGCCGCGGTGCAGGCCGCCCTGCGCGAGGATCCCCCGCCGGGAGTGGCCGCCGAACCGCCCCTGGACTGCGTCACGGCGGAGTTCCAGGAGACGCACGCCGTCTACAAGTTCCGGTACTGGCTCTCGGACCTCAGGGCTCCCGGGGGCGTGGACGCCGCGGTGCGCCTGCGGATCTATTACGCCCTTTCCCGCGTCGGGATCAAGCTTTCCATCCCCACGCGCAGCCTCGTGGTCGTCCAGAAGGACGAGGACGTCCGGGAACGCAGCCGCAAGCACGAGGCGGAGCGGCGGGCCGCGGCCATCCGCGGCGTGGACATCTTCCAGGCGCTCCAGGACGACGAGGTCCGCACCCTCGCGGAGCGGTTGGCCGCGTCTCCGTTCTCCGGGGGCGAGTGCATCACCCGGCAGGGCGCGCCCGGGGACTGGCTGTATATCCTTTTCCAGGGCGAGGCCGAGGTCCGCATCTACAACGAGTCCCGGAGCTCGTACCAGACGGTGTCGACCCTGCGGCCGGGGGACTTCCTGGGCGAGATGGGGCTGATGACCGGGGAGCCGCGTACGGCCACGGTGGTGGCGCTCTCGGAGGTCGGCTGCTACCGTCTCGACCGCGACGGGTTCCGCGACGTCGTGGCCCGGCGGCCGGAGCTCGCGGAGGCCATCTCGCTGGTCCTGGCCCGGCGGCGGGTCGAGCTGGAGTCCGCCCGGACGGGCTTGAGCGCGGAAGTCCGCAAACAGCGCCTGGAGACCGAGCAGGGAGACCTGCTCTCCGTCATCCGGGGCATCTTCTCCCTGCGCTGAGCCCGCGGCTCAGCTCTTCCGGCCCAGCTTGCCCGTCACCCACTGCCCCGCGTCGTCGAACAGGGAATAGGCCACGGGCGTGAGCAGCAGGGTGATGAGGAGGCACAGGGTCTGCCCGCCGATGATGACGACCGCCATGGTCGCCCGGTTGGCGGAGCCGGGACCCTTGCCGAAGGCGACCGGGACCATCGCCGCCACCAGCACCAGGGTGGTCATGAGGATGGGCCGCAGGCGGGTCTTGTTGGCCTCGAGGATGGCCGCGTCGCGCTCCAGGCCGCGGCGGCGCAGGGTGTTGGTGTAGTCCACCTGCAGGATGGCGTTCTTCTTGACGATCCCGAAGAGCATGAACAGCCCCATGATGGAGAAGATGGTCAGGCTCTGCCCCAGGACCAGGAGGGAAAGTACGGCGAAGGGGATGGCCAGGGGGATGGAGAGCATGATCGTGACCGGGTGCAGGAAGTTCTCGAACTGCGAGGCCAGGATCATGTACATGAAGATGAAGGCGAGCAGGAAGGCCACCATGAAGCTCTGGAGCATGCGGCCCATCTCCTTGGCCTTGCCCACCACGCCGGTGCGGTAGCCGGGGAGCATCCCCAGCCCCCGGGCCAGCTCGTCGGCCTTGGCGATGGCCACGCTCATGGGCGTTCCCTCCAGGTTCGCGTAGACCATGACCTGCCGCTGGCGGTTGAAGCGGTCGATCTGGGAGGGGCCCTTGTCCTCCTGGAGGGTCGCCACGTTGTCGAGCCGGACCAGTCCCACCTTGTCGGAGGGGAGGAGCAGGGCGCCGATGGCCTCGGGGCGGTTGCGGAACTGCTTGTCCACGCGCAGGCGCACCTCGTAGAGCTCGTCGCCCTCCTTGAACTTGGTGATGTCCTCCTCGCCGCTGACCATGGTCCGCAGGCTGAGGGCGATGTCCTCGACCTTGACCCCCAGGTCCTGGGCGCGGTCGCGGTCGATGCGGACCTTGAACTCGGGCTTGGCGAACACGAGGCTGGTGTCCACGTCCACGATGCCGGGGACGGCCTTGAGCCCGCGCACGATGGCGTCGGAGTACTTCCGGAGCTCCGAGAGGTCGGGCCCCGCCACGTAGAAGTTGACCTCGGCGTTCTTGAAGCCGCCGGACATGTGGCTGATGGGCGCCACGCTCAGGCGGAGGGCGTCGTACTTGGCCAGGGCGTGGCGCGCCAGGGCCATGACCGAGAACTGGTCGAGCCTGCGCTTGCGGTAGTCCGTCAGCCGCACGTAGAGGACCGCGTCGTTGACGTTGGCGCCCTCGCCCTCCCCGATGGAGACCAGGATGCTCTCGATCTCGGGCAGGCGGCGGACTTCGATCTCGATCTGGCGCAGGATGGCGTCGGTGGCGGTGATCGAGGTGCCTTCCGGCGCCTTGAAGCGGATCTCGAACTCGCCGGAGTCGTCGGGGGGCATGAAGTCCTTTCCCACGATTTTCAGGAAGAAGGGGGTGGTGAGGACGATCGCCAGCGCGATGGCGACGACGGTCCAGCGGTGGGCCAGGGCCCAGAGCACCATGCGGCCGTAATGCTCCTTGAGGAAGTCGTTGCCGGCGTCGACCCGGCTCTGGAAGGGGCCCTTCTTCCCGTGCTGGACTACGAGGAAGCGGGAGCACAGCATGGGAGTGAGCGAGAAGGCCACGAACAGGCTCACCGCGATGGCGAAGGCCACGGTGAGCCCGTAGCTCCGCAGGAAGCGGCCGATGATGCCGCTCATGTAGGCCAGGGGCAGGAAGATGATGAGTAGTGACATCGTCGTGGCCATCACCGCCAGGCCGATTTCCTTGGTCCCGTCCGAGGCGGCCTGCATGGCGGAGACGCCTTTCTCCTCCATGTGCCGGAAGATGTTCTCGAGCACCACGATGGCGTCGTCGATGACCACGCCCACGGCCAGGGCCAGGGCCAGGAGCGTCATCATGTTCAGGGTGAACCCGGCCTGGTCCATGAGGGTGAAGGTGGCGATGATCGAGGTGGGGATGGCCAGGGAGGCGATGAGCGTGCTGCGGATGCTCCCGATGAAGAAGAGCACGGCCAGGGAGGCCAGGATGGCGCCCAGGACCAGGTGCTCCTCGACGGTCTTGACCGAGGCGACGATGAACTCGGACTGGTCGCGGATGACCTCGGCCTTGACCCCGCGGGGCAGGAGGGGGCGGATCTCGGCCAGGCGCTCCTTGACGGCCTCGATGGTGGCCACGGTGTTCATCCCGGACTGCTTCTGGATGACCAAGGAGACCGCCTCCTTGCCGTCGAGGCGGGCGATGGTGCGGACCTCCTGGGCGGTGTCCTCCACGCGGCCGATGTCCCGGACGCGGACCGGGACCCCCTGGACGCTGGCGACCACGATCTTGCCGAAGTCCTCGGGGTTCTCGATGCGCCCCAGGGTGCGCAGGATGAGCTCGCGGCGCTGCTGGTCCACCCGGCCGCCCGGGATCTCCACGTTCTGCTGGCGGAGCGCGTCCTTGACCTTCTTGATGTCGAGCCCGTAGGCCGCGAGCTTCAAGGGGTTCACGACGACGTGGATCTCGCGTTCCCGTCCGCCGATGATGGCGACCTTGCCCACGCCCTTGACCGTCTCCAGGTGCTCCTTGACCTTCTTCTTGGCCGCCTCCGTGAGCTCGCGCAGCGGCATGTCGCCCGTCACGGCGACGGACATGACGGGCATGGCGCCGAAATCGATCTTCTGGATGACCGGGGGGTCCGTTCCGTCGGGCAGCTCGCGCTGGACCCGGTTCACCGCGTCGCGGACTTCCTGGGCCGCGATATCCCCGTCCTTCTCCAGCACGAAGGAGGCGACCACCATGCTGAGCCCCTCGTAGTTGATGGAGCGGAGCTCCTCGATCCCCGAGATGGTGTTGACCGCCTCCTCGATGGGCTTGGTGATGGAGGTCTCGATCTCCTCCGGGCTGGCGCCGGGGAGGGCCGTGCTGACGGTGACGAACGGGAAGTCCACGTTCGGGAAAGCGTCCAGGCCGAGACGGAAGTAGGAGAAGAGCCCCAGGACCACCAGGGCCATGACCATCATGACCGTGAAGACCGGCCGCGCGATGCAGAGGTCTGAGAGCTTCATGGGGCGAGGATTTCGACGGGGCTGCCGTCCTTCAACCCGAAGAGGCCGAAGGTGACGACGGATTCTCCGGGGGCGAGGCCCTTGCGGATCTCGACGAAGGCGTCGCTCCGGACCCCGAGTTCGACCTCGCGCTTGACCGCCCGGCCGTCCTGGACGACGAAGAGCGCCCAGCCGAGGCCGTCCGTCACGGATTCGGCGGGGACCGCCAGCACGCCCCCCGCCCGGGCGAGCACGAGGGTGATCTCCCCGAACATCCCCGGCCGGAGCCGGCCCTCGGCGTCCTCGATGCGGGCCTCCACGAGGGTGCTGCGGGTCGCCGGGTCGACCACGGGGGAGACCCGGGTCACCGTGCCGGGGAAGGCGCGGTCCGGATAGGCGTCCACCTTCACGCGCAGGGCGAGTCCCAGGCGCACGCGGCCCGCGAAGCGCTCCGGCACGTCCACCCGGGCCAGGATCTGGGAGGGGTCGACGACCAGGGCGACCGGGGTCTGGGGGGTGACGTTCTGGCCCTGGTCGAGGTAGAGCCGCGCCACCACGCCGTCGAGGGTGGAGGGGACCGGGGCGGGCTCGAAGCGCACACCCACCTCGTCGCGCTCCACCAGCGCCACCGCCGCGCCTTTGCGCACGGGGTCGCCTTCCTTGAGGACGTTGCGCTGCAGCTTGCCGGGCACGCGCGAGAAGAGCGCGGCCTCGTCCTTGGCCTTGATGCTGCCGACCAGGACGATGGTCTCCTCGATGTCCCGCCGCGCCGCGGGGGTGACGCGGACCGGGAAAGAGTCGAGACGGCTCTCGGCGGCCTTCTGACGCTTGCAGGCGGCCGGAGCCAGGAGCAGAAGGATCACGGCGGACCTCAGGACGGTTCTCATCGGACGGCCTCCTCGATCGGCGAGCCCACGGCCCGTTCCAGGGCCGCGAGCTCCACCCGGAAATCGTGCATGGCGAAAGCCTGCAGGAGCCGAGCCCGCTGCAGGGCGAGCGTAGCGTCGGTCAGCTCCAGCTGGTTGGACTCCCCGCCCTTATACCGGACTTCGGTGACTTCGAGCGCCCGTTTGGCCTGTTCCACCGCCGAGCCCTGGCTGCGGGAGCGCGCCGCCGCCTCCTGGACCGAGAGCCAGTGGCGCTTGACCTCGACCCGCGTGGTCCGGGCGATCTTCTCCGAAACGGTCCGGGCGCGCTCCCGTTCGATGCGCGCCTGCCGGGTCCGCTCCTGGAGGTCGCCCCCCGTGAAGAGGGGGAAACGCAGACGCAGCCCGCCCTGGGAGGAGGTCGCCTGCTCGGCCCCCGCGGGCTGCAGTTCGTCCGAGTCGGAATACCACTGGTAGTCGGCGTACACGGAGAGCTGGGGCATGCGCAGCCCCTGGGCCACGCGGACCATGGCCTCGGATTGGTGCAGGCGCTCGAGGGCGGCCTGGTAGTCCGGGTTGCCGATGAGGGCCTTGTCCCGGAGGGGCTCATAGGGAGGAAGGGAGCCCTGCGGGGAGGTCAGCCGGCCGACGACGCGCACGGGGGCGTCGATGTCGAGCCCGAGGGTGTCCTTGAAGAGGAGCAAGGACAGCTCGTACTGGTTGCGGGATTGGATGAGCACGGGCCGCGCGTTGGCCACCTCCACCTTCTGGCGCAGGACCAGCAGGTCGCTGTCGAGTCCCTGGCGGAAGCGCTCCTCGATGGTGCGCAGATGGTCCTCGGCCGAGGCGAGGTTGTCTTCCTGGATGCGCGAGGTCTCGCTCGAGAGCAGGACCGCGTAGAAGAGCCTGCGGGCGGCCAGGGTGACGTCCGCCTTCGCGGCCTGGAGCTCGTCTTCGCCCGCGGCGATGCCGGTCTTGGTGGCCCGGATGCCGGCCGAGACCACGCCGCCGGAGAACACCACTTGCTCCGCCGTGAGGGCGTGGCGCATGTTGTTGAGCTTGCCGGTCTCGATCTTGGCGTTGCCCAGGAAGACCGCCTGCTTCTTCAGGGTGCGCATCCAGCTCCCGCCGTAATTCACGTCCGGGACCGCGGCCGCCAGGGCCTGGCGGTAATAGCTCTGCAGGGTCTCCAGCCGGCGTTCGGCCAGGTCCACATCGAGGTTCTGCGCCAGGGCCAGGTCCACGGACTTCTCGAGGGTGAGTTCCAGGGGCTCCTCGGCGCGCGCCGGTGCCGCGGTCAGGAGCAGGAGGGGGAGCAGCAGGGTCTTCATCGTCCGCGTCCTCCCAGGCCGTTGAGGAAGAGGTCCATGAGCCCGTCGAGCTCGCCGTCCAGGGGCTGCCGGGATCCCAGCATGACCTTGCGCACCACGGACATGCGCAGCAGGGTCATGAAGAAGAGCGCCCCCCGGCGGGGCTCGATCTCGCGCAGGAAGCCTTGGCGGACCGCCTCCGCGATGAGCTGGGAGACTGTCTCGAGATGCAGGTCGAAGGCGCGGCGCAGGGGGGAGGCGGCGCCCCGCTTGAGCACCGGGTCCTGGCGGAGTATCTGCGTCATGAAGTCCTGGTTCTCTTCCATGAAGCGCAGGTGGACGCCGGCGAAGGCCCGCAGGTCCTCCAGGGGGGAACCCGTGGGGACGCCGCACTCCGAGGTCTCCTTCTTGAGCCGCTCCATGATGTCCTCGAGTACCGCGGCTATGAGGTGGTCCTTGGAGCGGAAATACAAGTAGAGGGTCCCCTTGGCGATCTTCGCCTGCTTGGCCACGTCGTCCAGGACGATCGCGTCGTAGTTCCTCCGGACGAGGAGGGCGCGGGCCGCGTCGAGGATGTGCCGTCGGCGGGATTCGGCGGGTTCGGTCCGGGGTCTGGCCATGGGGCGGGTTCTCCCTGGTTAATGACTGACCGTTCAGTCAATAACAGTATAGCGCAGTCGTCACACTCTGTCAATATTGCGTCCGGGGACTTGGCACTATTATTGAAAGCGGAGGGAGGAGGGAGGAGGGAGGCCCCATGAAAACGACCCTGGCGTCCGCGTTGACGGTGATACTCGCCCTCTGCGTACTGCGGCAGGGGTGGGCGTCGGCGGAGCGCCTCGCGACCGTCTGCGAACTGCGCGCGCGGGGCTACTTCGGCCTTAACCGCTAGTGGAGCGAGTCATAAGTCCGATTACATTCGTCGCCTCGGCGAAAGCCGGGTTCCAGCGGCCTGCCGTCACCCCGGCGAAGGCCGGGTTCCAGCGGCCTGCCGTCACCCCGGCGAAGGCCGGGGTCCAGCGGCCTGCCGTCACCCCGGCGAAGGCCGGGGTCCAGCGGCCTGCCGTCACCCCGGCAAAGGCCGGGGTCCAGTGGTTTGTCGTCTGGATACCGGCTGGCGCCGGTATGACGGCTTTTCAAATGTAAAGAAGCGTTCTAGACCTGGATGTCTTGGAAGAGCACCGATGAGTGGTACCGGTCGCCGGCGTCGGGGAAGATCACTACGATGAGCTTCCCCTTGTTCTCGGGCTTGCCGGCCAGCCGGAGGGCGGCGACCATGGCCGCGCCGCAGGAGATGCCCCCGGTGATCCCTTCCTCCTTGTGCAGGCGGCGCGCGGTCTCGACCGATTCCTCGTTGGAGACCGTCTGGATCTCGTCCACCAGGGACAGGTCCAGGACGTCGGGCTTGAAGCCGGCGCCGATGCCCTGGATCTTGTGGGGGCCGGGCTTGGGGGTCTCCTTGTTGCGCAGCGCGGTCAGGACCGGGGAGGCCGCGGGTTCCACCGCCACGGTCCAGACCGGCTTCTTGCGCGACTCCTTGAAGTAGCGGGCCGCGCCGGTGATGGTGCCGCCGGTTCCGACCCCGGACACGAAGATGTCCACCTTCCCGTCCGTGTCGTCCCAGATCTCCGGCCCGGTGGTCTGGAAATGGATGCCGGGATTGGCGGGATTCTTGAACTGCTGGGGGATCCAGTATCTCCCCGGTTCCGCAGCCATGAGCTCTTCCGCCTTGGCGATGGCCCCGGGCATGCCCTTGGGGCCTTCGGTCAGGACCACCTCGGCGCCGAAGGCCTTGAGCAGGCGGCGGCGTTCGACGGACATGGTGTCCGGCATGGTCAAGGTCAGGCGATAGCCCCGCGCCGCGCAGACGAAGGCCAGGGCGATGCCCGTGTTGCCGCTGGTGGGCTCCAGGACGATGGGGTTCTGCTCGCCGGGCTTGAGGATGCCGCGCTTCTCCGCGTCCCAGATCATGGAGGCGCCGATGCGGCACTTCACCGAGTAGGACGGGTTGCGCCCCTCGATCTTGGCCAGGACGGTCGCGCCCAGTCCCCGGGTCATCGCGTTGATGCGGACCAGGGGCGTACGGCCGATACTGAGACTGTTGTCTGCGAAGAAGCTCATGGGTTCTCCTGGAGCGTCTATTTCTTGCCGGAGGCGGGGGACTCTTTGATGCACTCGAGCTCCAGCGTGACCTCGACCTCGTCGCCGACCATGAGCCCGCCGGTGTCGAGGGTGTGATTGAACACCATCCCGAAGTCCTTGCGCTGGATGCGGGTCTTCGCCGTGGCGCCCAGGCGCTCGTTGCCCTGGGGGTCCTTGATGGGGCCGAAGCCTTCCACGTCGAGGACCACGGGCTTGGTGACTCCCCGGAGCGTGAGTTCGCCCTGAAGCTTGCCTTTCATTCCCTTGCCTCCGAGCGCCTTGGTGCTCTTGAAGGTCATGGTGGGGAACTTCTCCACGTTGAAGAAATCGGCGCCGCGCAGGTGCTCGTCGCGCTTCTCCACGTTGGTGTTCACGCTCGCCGTCTCGATGACCGCCTCGGCCCTCACGAGCTGGGGCTGGCCCGGTTCGTATTCCACGCTGCCGCTGAAGCGGTCGAAGCGGCCCTGGACCTTGCTGATGGTGAGATGGGCCACGCGGAAGGTGACGGCGCTGTGGGCGGCGTCGATCTTCCAGGTCGCGGCGCGGGCGGGCGACGCGGCGATGACGGCGAGAAGCATGATGCCGAGAGCCTTGTTCATGGGATGACCTCCTGCCTTTCTCCGATTGTACGCCATCCTCCCTCACCCGCGCCAGACGCGGGGCCTCAATTCGCAGACAAATATCTGCTTTCGCGATGCGGACTCGAAAGGGTCCTTCTTGAAGGATCCGTACTTCTTGAGGACCCGGAAGCCGTTGTAGCGGAGCAGGGCGTCCAGTTCCAGGGGGAAGAAGCAGCGCATGTCGAGGCGGGAGGCGAAGGAGTCCCTCCCGATATGGTGGACCCAGGTCACCCGTCCGGTCTGCCGGGCGGCGTCGTAGCGGTAGTGCTCGTCGATGCGCACGCGCCGGCCGTCGGACAGCCGGAAGCGCATCCTGCCGAGGCGGACCCGCCGGGAGGCCGACACGATGTACTCGAGGTCGGGGTTGAAGACATCGAACGCGAACCTGCCGCCGGGCGCCAGGTGCCGGCGCACGACCGCGAAGACGCGCTCCACGTCCGCGATGGAATAGGTGTTCTGGATGGAGTTGAACGGGATGAAGACCAGCCGGAAGCGCCGGCCCAGGGACGCCCGCCGCATGTCGCCCCGCACGAAGCGCGTCTTGAGCCCCGCGGCGCGCGCCTTCTCGCGCGCCCGGGCGATCATGGGCGAAGTGAAATCCAGCCCGGTGATGTCGATGCCGGCCTTGGCCAGGGGGAGGGTGAGGCGCCCCGTGCCGCAGCAGAGCTCCAGCACCGGACCCCGGGCCGCCTTGGCGGCGGCCAGATAGAAAGGGAGGTCGTCTGAGAACCGGTTCAGGCCGTCATAGAGGTCCGCGTCGTAGATCTCCGCGTCCACGCCCAACGGCTTCTCCCGGTTCCGCGCCATGGTCTCCTCCCGGCTCCCGGGTAGAGCATAGCGGATTTCCCCTGGGCCCATGGGCCCGATTCCGGGTGGGGCGATTGCCGCCGCCCCGCAACCCCATCGGCCCGCGATGGGAGGGGGGGGCGCCGGCTATACTCTTAGGGAAGGACATCGAGGCCACCCATGAACATCGCTGACGCTCTCAAGCGCGCCGTCTCCCTGTCCATGGCGGGCGTCCTTCTGGCGACTGCGCCCGGGTTCGGAGTGACCCAGGCCGTGGCCGCGGTCGTCACCGCGGGCGTCCAGGTGAATCCTTCCCTGGGCGGCATGAACCTGGGGGCGGCCGGCGTGGGCGTCGTCTCGCAGGCCGGCGTGTCCTCTCGCGAGAACGGGCGGGGCGCGTCGCTCCCTTCCTTGAGCGGGTCGCTTTCTTCGGTCCTGCTGCCTTCTCCCATCGTGGGCAGCCTCGGGACTCAGTCCCCCGCCGCGGCGGCGGCCGGAGTGTCGTCGGTCGCGGGCCTCACCGGGCCGTCCGTCCGCGTCGCTCCCGCGACCCTGGGGACCACGGTCCCAGGGGCCGCTCCCAGCCAGGCCGCGTCCCGCGCGCAGGCTTCGGCCGTCTCCGGCCGGACCCAGGCCGGCGTCGCGCCCCAGGACGGATCGCTCCAGCAGGTCCGCGGCCAGAGCAACCGGCTCGGCCTGCGGTTCCAGGAGCTGAAGAACCTCTTCGGCCAGTCGCGCGACGCTTCGGGTGTCGCCCCCAAGACCGCGGAGACGCCGGTCGTGAAGCCGGCAGCGACGCTCGAGTCGCCCGCGGCGTCCGAGGGCAAGGACGCCGCCCAGACCGCCCCGGTCCCCGCGGTCGAGACCCCCGCCAAGGGCAAGGGCTGGGGGTTGAGCTCGCCCACCTGGTGGTTCATCGGGTCTTTGCTCGCGGCCCAGGTCGGGGTGGAGGCTCTGGGCTCCTCGATGCCGGCGCTCATCCAGAAGTGCTTCGGCGACTTCACCATCTACGCCCAGGTCGCGGTGGTCTCCTCCATCTTCGGCATCATCGGCCGGCAGTTCGGGCCCATGGTGATCGAGAAGATCGGCATCAAGAAGGCCTACGTGGCCTCCTACCTCTTCCGGGTGGTCTCCATCACCGCGGTGGCGACGCTTTTGGCCACCGGGCACATGACCCTGCCGCTCATGTACATCTTCTACTCCGCCAACGCGCTCCTGCTCGGGACCACGTTCACGGCCATGAACAGCGTGCCGCCGCTCCTGGTGGGGCAGAACGACGGTGCTTTGAACCGCTTCTGGGGCATACAGCACACCCTCTCCGAGATCTTCGGCATACTCGGCCCCATCGCGACCGGGATCGTCATCGCCAAGTGGGGGTTCATCCCGGCCCTGGCGGCCTTCCCCATCATGACGCTCCTGGCGACCCTCATCCTCTGGAAGACGCTCAAGCTGCCCGCGGATGCGGAGCTCAAGACCGAGAAGACCGGCCCGCGGCCGGCCGGGATCGGGGCGGTGTTCAAGGAATTCGGCAAGAAGATCGGCCGGGGGGCGAAGGTGGTCTGGAATACCCCGGCCCTGCGCTGGAGCTTCCTGGCCTACACCCTGTTCCTGATGCTCAACCCCTTCCTGTATCAGATGCTCGCGCCGGGCTACGCCCTCCGGCTCATCGGCACGGCCAGCCCCGAGCTGGCTCCGGCCATCAGCGGCTGGCTGACCGGGCTCTACAGCCTGGGCGGACTCCTGGGCGGCGTGGTCATGACCCTGGAGAGCCGCAAGCTCGACCAGGGCAAGGAAGCCGGGACCATCGACGAGGGCAAGGAGAGGGTTATCCTGAACCGGTCCCTCCTGCGCTGGATACTCCTGGGAACGGCTTCGCTGGCGTTCTTGGCCAGCATGGCGGTGCCCATGCCCGTGCTCGGCTCGCTGGTCGCCCTGCCGGGGTTCCTGTCCTGGGCCGCGAACCTGACCCTGCCGGCCCTGGCCCTCATCCCCTTCGGCATCGCGCAGGTCGTGGCGCAGTTCAAGCTGCAGAGCTTCTTCCAGGCCCGCGTGCCCAAGCAGGACCTGGCCGACGCCATGGGCTTCCTGGGTTCCGCCTCTTTGGCGGCCACGACGCTGGGGATCATCGGGCTGAAGACGCTGTTCAAGTCCTTCCCGGTGGGGCTGGCGCCCTTCTACTGGTTCTCCCTGGCCCTCATCCCGGTCGCGGTCCTGGCCCTGTTCCTGCGCAACCGGCTGTCTAAGCAGGTGGAGAAGTAGGCGGAGTCAGCCCGCTTCTTCCAGGCGGCGCAGGCAGCGGCGCAGTTCCGCGCGGAGCCGGCTGGGGGGGGAGGCCTTCGGCTGGAGCTTGAGCACGCCCCGGGTCTTGCGCAGGGTGTTGATGAGGGCGATGCAGGGCGGGCAGTCCTTCAGGTGCGCCTTGAGGTCGCGGCAGCGGACCCCTTTCAGGTCGCGGTCGATGTAGTCCGACAGATGCTTCAGCAGTTCCCGGCATCTCATGGCGCGACCGCCTTGTCGAGACGGTCCCGCAGGAAGAGCCGCCCGCGATGCAGGCGCGACTTGACCGCGGCGACGGACAGCTTCAGCGCCTTGGCCGTCTCCTCGTTGGAGAGCCCCTCGATGTCCCGCAGGACCACCGCCAGGCGGTAGTCGACGGGCAATTCGCCCAGCGCGGCCGACACCGCGCGGCGCAGGTCCGCCTTGCCGGCCAATTCCTCGGGGCCGTCGGACCAATCCCGGAACATGGGCCCGCCGTGCGGGTCTCCGCCTTCCCCATGGGCGTGCGGGCGGTCGAGGATGGGGACCACGGGCTCGCGGCGCTGCTTGCGAAAGCGCATCCAGCACAGGTTGGACGCGATGCGATAGAGCCAGGTCCCGAGATTGGAGTCGGACCGGAACTGGGGCAGCTTCTTGAAGGCGGTGAGGAAGGTCTCCTGGTAGACGTCCTCCGCCTCGGCGGGCATGCCGGCGCAGACCTTGTGGGCCAGGTTGAATATCCGGTCCTCGTAGCGGGAGACCAATTTGGAGAAGGCCTGGGAGTCGCCCCTCTTGCTCAACCGCACAAGCTCGGTCTCGGAGTCCATGAGGCAATGATACGGGATGGCACGGCGCCGACGCAATGAAATAGAATGTCGGTCGTACTCGTTCAAGGAGGCGAAATGAAGCCCGGCATCCTGTTCTTGGCGGCGCTCTCGTTGGGGTCCGTCCTGGCCCTGGCCGAGACCGACCGGACGAAGTTCAGCACCCACCTGTTCAAGAAATTCCAGGTACGGGGCTGCACCGTCTGCCATGACTTCCACGTGGAGAAGCTCGGGGGCGTCGGCTTCAAGAGCCACCAGGGACGCGGTCCGGCCTCCTGCGCGCTCTGCCATAAGACCGAGGTGACGGGCTTCCAGTTCGCGGACGATTGGTTCGCCCGGCCCGACCTCTACACCTCGGGGATGGACGCGCGGCAGACCTGCGAAGCCACCAAGGCCGGCCTGAACGGCAAGTTCAAGAGCCCGAAGCTGCTGGCCCGGGACATGGAGAGGCACCTTTTCGAGGACCCGCGCGTCCTGTGGGGCATCGCCGGCGCCACCCCCGAGAGCGGGCGGCTGCCGTCGGACAAGAAGGAGACGGACCTGGTCTCCGGCGGCATGGACGAATGGAAGGCGCAGGTGCAGGCCTGGATCGACGGCGGCATGAAGTGCGACTAGTGTAGTCAGTCATAAGGCCGATTACATTCGTCACCCCGGCGAAGGCCGGGGTCGTGCGCCTGAAAGCGTGTCTGGACAGGGAGGTGCAAGTCCCCCCCAGGTAGA